>JBKPDL010000021.1:0-16071 GCA_046727855.1 Acidobacteriota bacterium | reverse complement strand
GCTGTCGTGAAAGTTGATCGCGGCAAGAGCGATCTGCTTGAGGTTGTTGGTGCATTGCGCGCGGTTGGCAGCCTCGCGCACCTTCTGAACGGCGGGAAGGAGCAGGCCGATGAGGATGGCAATGATCGCGATGACCACGAGCAGCTCGATGAGCGTAAAACCACGTTGGGAGGGGCGGCGGACCCGGCACGACGAGACGATGCTCGTCTCTTGGACAAACATGTGAGCCTCCGTCTTATGGCCGGGTCCGCCGAGGGGGAGGGAGCCGACCGCCTTACAGAAGAAGACGAGACTGCACCGCCGCGAGTTGTTTCGGCCATGTTTCGTTCGCGCGGTTAGCCACGACTGGTGCGCAACCGCCCTCTACAATTGAAAGTGGGACGCGTCGTTCCTGCCTTATGACCGCGCTCGATCTGCTCCGTCCGCACACCACCCACAACGCGCAAGAACGAGGATGGGACTACGTCGAACTCGTCGACATCGTCCAGGGCAGCGCCGACACGGTGAGAGCCAAGGTTCACGGGACGGGCATCTACGAGGTCAGGCTGCGCGTCGATGGAAATCGTCTGCGCGTGTGGTGCACGTGTCCCTACTTCTCGGATCGCGGCACGTCGTGCAAGCACCTGTGGGCCACCGCCGCACGCGCGGAGGAGAGCGGATGGCTGCGCCAGCTTCCCGCCGGCACGCGCGTGCTGATGGACTTCAAGGATCTGGAAGACCACGAGCTGTTCATCCCGACGCCGGAGTCCTATCGTTCGATCGGCAGCGTTCCTCGTGTGGCGCGTCCCGCGGCGCCGAAGCCGCCGGAGTGGGAGCTCGCCCTCGACGGCGTCAAACGCAAGCCGCGCGAGGGGCTCCCAGCTGCATCCGCCGACTCGCAGCTGCTCTACGTGCTCACCGTTCCGCCGCACGCCACCGTCACGGAGATCCCGCTCGTGGTCGAAAGACGAGAACGGAAGCGCGATGGCAGTTGGGGAAAGCCGCAGCCGTCACGGTTGACGCTCAGCGGCATCGCTTACTTGCCCGAGAACGACGACCGCTGGGCGCTCGCGCTCATTCACGCGACGTCCGCCATTCCGCGCGAGGGCGGGCCGTACGGCTACGGGTTCACGTCGCAACCGCTGCCGGTGGAATACGTGAAGGCGCCGATGCTCGACATGCTGTTGCATCGCCTGTGCAACACGGGACGCGTGCGGCTGCGGACCGGGCATCCGGACGACCCGCAGCGAGCGGCAAAGAGTGACAACGATGTGACGCTGGCGTGGGAGCCGGGCGAGCCGTGGCGACTACGGTTGGTGGTCACGCGCGAGGAAGACACAACCGCGGACCGAGGTCTGGGGGAGGAACGGCTTGTCTCGCCGAAGCTCGCCGCCGACCAGAAGGCGAGCGAAGGCGGGAGGTCGCTAGCAGGGACGCCTGCCTCCGCGGCCGAAGGCCGCTTCGGCGAGGCCTCGCCGAAGCTCGCCAGCGATCGCGGTGCGAGCGAAGGCGGGGAGGTCGCTAGCGGCTACCGCGTCGACGCGTTCATCTCCCGCGGCGAGCGGCGGGTCAGCGTGCACGACTTCGCGCTTCTCACCGACAGCGTCGCAGTGCTGGGCAACGTCGCGGCGCCATTTGATCCCGTGGGAGGATTCGCGTGGGCCCGGCAGTTGCGATCGCGTGGTGTGATCCACATCCCTCTCGACTCGCGACGCGAGTTGGTCGATTCAATCGCGGCATCCGGCGTCGAAGCGATCACGCTGCCCGAAGATCTGCAGTGGCAAGAACGGACCGTAGCGCCGCGATTCCGCGCGACGATCGGCGCACCCACTCCTTGGGGCACGTGTGCGGTTGACGTCGTTGCCGAGTACGAGACCACACGCGCGCCGATCGACGGTAGTGTGCGCATCGTGAGCGGTGATGGACGTGTCGTGTATCGACGTGATCTGCCCGCGGAGCAAGAAGCGCTGTTTACGCTCAAGCGACACGGAGTGAGTTTCGACGCTGCGTCAGCGGGCGACCGCTACTACAACCCTCACCACGGCGAGCACGAGGTATTCATCAACGCGCGCAAGCTGTCGGCGTTTGTCCACTGGCTCGTGGCGCATGGATGGCTCGTCGAGGCCGAGGGACTGCGCTATCGCTCGATGAACGCGCCGAGCCTTCACATCAAGTCCAACATCGACTGGTTCGAGCTCGATGCGCACGACGACAGCGGCGCCGCGATCGGTCTGCCTGAGCTCCTCAAGGCCATCAAGTCGGGCAACCGCCTGATCACGCTGGGCGACGGCACGATCGGCATGCTGCCAGAGGAGTGGCTCGCGCACGTCGCACCGCTCGTCGCACTTGGCGACACAAGCGAGACAACCGTTCGCTTCAAACCGTCACAAGTGGCGCTCCTCGACGCGCTCCTCGCCGCGCAACCAGCGGTGGACTGGGACGACGGCTTCGCCCGCGCGCGCGAGCAACTGCAGCGCTTCGAGGGCGTCCGCGCAGAAGACGCGCCGCCGACATTTCAGGGCACGCTGCGCGGCTATCAATGCGAGGCGCTCGGCTGGATGCGCTTCCTCCGCGATTTCGGTTTCGGCGGCTGCCTTGCGGACGACATGGGCCTGGGCAAAACCGTCATGGTGCTGGCCATGCTCGAACAGCGCCGACTCGATCCCGCGCGCGCGCACAAGCCATCGCTTGTGGTGCTGCCGCGCTCGCTCCTCTTCAACTGGATGAGCGAAGCGTCGCGGTTTGCGCCCGAGCTCAGGATCCTCGACTTCGCGCACGCAGAACGTCACGAAGCGATCGACGCAATCCCTGATGCCGATCTTGTTCTGACCACGTACGGCACGCTCAGGCGCGACGTGCCAGCGCTGCAAAATCATCACTTCGATTACGTCATCCTTGACGAGGCGCAGGCGATCAAGAACGCCGGGACGGCAACCGCAAAGGCGGTACGGCTGTTGCGCGCCGATCATCGGCTCGCGCTGACGGGCACGCCAGTCGAAAATCACCTCGGCGAGCTGCAAAGCCTCTTCGACTTTCTCAATCCGGGCTTGCTGGGACGCGGCGACGTGTTCGAGCTGCGCGGGATCACAACCATCGCCGAATCGCGGGAGCACATCGCGCGATTAGCGAAGGGATTGCGACCGTTCTTCCTGCGCCGCACAAAGGAGCAGGTTGCGCCGGAATTGCCGTCGCGCACCGAAGAGACGCTCTACTGCGAGCTCGAGGCCGACCAGCGGCGTCTCTACAACGAGCTGCGCGATCACTATCGACGCGTCTTGTTGAAGAAGGTTGAGCGCGACGGCCTCGCGAAATCGAAGCTGCAGATTTTCGAGGCGCTGTTAAGACTGCGTCAGGCGGCATGTCATACGGGTCTCCTCGAGCGCGGACCTGAAGGTCCGCGCTACACGTTCGATTCGAAGAGCAACTCCGCGAAGTTCGATCTGCTGCTGCCGCGGCTGAAGGAGGTCGTCGAAGAAGGAAGCAAGGCGCTGGTATTCTCTCAGTTCACGACACTGCTTGCCTTACTGAAAAGTCGCCTCGACGAGCACGGCATCGTCTACGAGTATCTCGACGGGCAGACGCGCGATCGTGCGGAGCGGGTGGCGAGATTTCAGGAGGATGAGAACTGCGCGCTGTTTCTGATCAGTCTTAAAGCGGGCGGCGTGGGACTCAACCTCACCGCGGCGGAGTATGTGTTTCTACTCGATCCGTGGTGGAACCCGGCGGTGGAGGCGCAAGCGATTGATCGCACGCACAGGATTGGGCAGAGCAAGCCGGTGTTTGCGTATCGCCTCGTCGCGCAGAACACGGTCGAGGAGCGCATCCTGGAACTTCAATCCCGCAAGCGCGCGCTCGCGGACGCGATTCTCGAGGCGGGCACGGGCGGACTGCGCGGACTGCAGAGAGAAGATTTGGAGCTGCTTCTCGCGTAGGGACTGACTATCCACAATCGACCGTCCGAGCTGCTCGACGGACGGCGCGCAAACCCTTGCTGTTCGCGCGCAAGTAACGCGTCACGATGAGGTTTTGCCCCACCATCAAGCCGTTGTCGGTTCCGCCGTTGACGACGGCGCATCGCCCTTCGAATAGAGCATGCGGCCGTGCGCGTAACCAGACGCGACTCGACACCGCGCTGGACGACAATGCTGACCGAGCCGGTCTCGAATCCGTCGAGTTCAAATGAGCTTGATTGGAACTTCGGAACCTCCCGTTTATTGCTGTTGGCGCGTCGTAGACGGTGAGGGCGGGCCGACGACGCTGAAGTTAATCGCGGTGAACATCATTTCTTCCCACGTCTGATCGCCCCACCAAACCTCCTGCGTCGGGTCCGGATTGTAACGATTCGACTTGGAATTGTCGTACCACGCGCTCGCATGGATCTTCGATCCTTGCGGCAATTTCAGCGGCTCGCGGAACTGATATTCGTGCTGCCACTCGAAGTCGTAGTTCGGCACCGACAGAATCGTCTGGCGGCGGCCGTCCGGATACTCGACCTCGTAGAGCCAGCGCTTGCCGCGCATGTGCGTGTGCGGCACCATGCTCCAGAGCAGGATGTCGCGATTGACGGTCGCTTCCGCATCGACGCGGTGATCGGCCGCGCCTGCAGGAATGTGCAGGCTCCCGTTCACGAGCGCCGTGGCGTTCAACACGATCTTCGGTGGCTCCTTCGCGAGGAAAAGTCCGATGCGCGTGCGATCCGTCGTCGCTTCCCCAACCGGCGTGTAGTGCATCTGGAACACGAGCGACGAGCCCGCTGGAATGCGAATCGCGGTGTCCTGTGGCAACACACGAATCGCGTTGCCAGGCACGTATCCGCCGATCGTTCCCATCACGCCGCGCGGCGATCGCTCGTCGGCGGCGAGCGGCTTGCGCTGACCTTCGGGCAGCGCCCGTCCCCCGGTCTGACCTGGAGGAATCTCCATACCCTCGGCGGGTTCGATCGACGGCTTCGGCCGCGACGCAGCGTCGGCCTGCTGCGGCTGCTGCGCAGCCTGCGGATTACGCAGATTGACGATGACGTGGTGCACCACCGAGCGATTGCCCGGCCGCATTTCGTAGGCGGTCAACCAGCGGTCTTCGGTGAAGTTGGTCGGAATCTCGAAGTACTTATAGGGAACGGTGCCCGTCGCCGGAATTGCGAACTCTTCCTGCATCGTCAACACGACATCCGGTTCGCCGAGGCTCCAGCCGTCGGTGTACTTCGGCTGCCCGGGCAAGTCGCCTGGATTGCCTTCCGGTGCGCCCGCGTCGACCCACCTGATGATTGTGGCCCTCTGCTCGTCGGTGAGCCGGCGCGCGTTGACGAAATCGCCAACCGCCGGGTCGGCATGCCATGGCGGCATGGTGCCGTCTTTCACCTTGGTCGCGATCGATCGCGCCCACGGGCGCGCATCCTTGAACGTGAGGAGCGACATCGGCGCGACCTCGCCCGGCCGGTGACAAGTAGTGCAGTTCGCATAGAAAATCGGCGCAATATCCTTGCTAAACGTCGGCGCGGTCTGGGTCGCCGTCGCCGGCGCCTGGGCCGTAAGCACAGGTGCAGCGACGGCGGCGACCGCCAAGGCGGCGGCCGCAACGAAAAGCTTTCTGGTCATGTTTGGGCTCCGGTGAAGGACCATTATCTACCGAACAGCTGTTCGGAATCTCGTAAATTCTGAATACACATATTTACGTTCCTAGCCGAACGGCTGTTCAGTGTATGCTCGGCCCCGCGAAACCAAATGCTCAGGTGGCGTGGGTGCGGGAGGTGCGGCAAATGCGCTGCACCGCACCTTCCGCACCCATCGCGCCTGTCGCACACGTCGCACCTCTCTTGGAGGCCCCATGTTGCGTGTTGCTTTGCCGCTTGTGCTCGTCCTTGCCATTGCAAGTTCCCTCATGGCGCAAACCCCGACCGGTACGATCGCCGGGACGGTAACCGACAGCCAGGGCGCCCTGCTGCCAAGCGCCGCCGTCACTATCACCAACAAGGACACCGGCGCGTCGCGCGTGGTCGAGACGCGGGCTGATGGCACGTTCTCGGTGCCGTCTCTCTTGGCCGGGTCCTACGACGTGCTCGTGGTCGCCCAAGGGTTTCAGCCGGTCGTCAGTCCGGTGACGGTGACGACGGGCGCCGTCACGACCGTCAAGCTGTCACTCGAGCTGAGCGCGCGCCAGGAAACGGTGACGGTGACCGGCGCGTCAACCGCCGTCGATCTCGTCTCCAACCGCGTTCAGGGCGTTGTCGAACGATCGCAGATCGAAAACCTGCCGCTCAACGGCCGCAGCTTCATGAACCTTGCGCAACTGCAGCCTGGCGTCACCGTCAACCTTGGCAACCCGGCGCAGTTCAACGCGCAGTTCACCGTGTCTGTGCTCGGAGCGCCCGCCTCGCGCACCGCGATCACGGTGGATGGCGGCAACGTGCGCAATCCGGTGGAAGGCGGCCCGGGTCAGAACTTCTCGCAGGAAGTTGTGCAGGAGTTCCAGATCTCGACGGCGAACTTCGATCTCTCGACCGGTATCGCCGCCTTTGGCGCGATCAACGTGGTCACCCGCTCGGGATCGAACGACTTTCACGGGGCCGGCTATTTCTACAGCCGCGGCAACGAAATGGCCGCCTACCCGAGCCTGGCGCGCAACACCCTCACGGACGATCCCGAATTCTCACGACGACAGGGTGGGTTCGTGCTTGGCGGGCCAATCAAGCGTGACAAGGTGCATTTCTTCGGCAGCTATGAGCGCACCGATCAGCACGGCGTGTATGTCGTGCAGCCAGACCTGCCATCAGTGGCTGGGTTCGGTACGCTTGCACCGGCACCGTATGTGAGCAATCAGGCGAGCGGCCGCATCGATTTTCGATCGAGCAACAAGCATCAATTCTTCGGACGCTATTCGCACGACAACAACACCAACAGCGGACCGTTCGGCACACCGGTGCCGCCGTCGAATTTCGTATCGAACAAGAATCACGTGGATCAGCAGCTGTTCGGGCTCACCAGCGTGTTCAGCTCCTCGGTGGTGAACGAGCTGCGCGTGTCACATATGTACTGGCGCAACAGAAACACGCCGGCGGCTTGTATAGGCGACCCCAACACGATTTGTATGGGGTCGGGTGGACCGGAGATCTTCTACCTCAACTCGGTCAACTTCCAGCTCGGCAACAACTTCAATTCGCCGCAGGGCCGCGATCTCCACCGTATTCCAATCTCGAACAACACGACATGGCTCAAGGGTTCGCATCAAGTGAAGTTTGGCGGAACGTGGGAGCACGCCGATGCGCCGGGCTACTGGGGCTTCTTCGATCCGGCGCGTGTCTATCTGCTTTCGCCGGAATTCCTCGCCAACGCCAATCCGGCGTTGCCGGCGCTGTTTGGGCTGCCGGACCGCACGATCCACAGCCAGGCCGATTTACTGAAGCTGCCGGTTGTCACGTTTCTGCTCGGCATCGGCGATCCTTCGCAGCCGTCGTACCATCCCGAGCGCGCCAAGAAAAACGATCGGTATCACCTCTACGTGCAGGACAGCTGGCGCGCCTCGTCGGCTCTCACGATCAACTACGGCCTCGGCTGGCAGCACGAGACGAACGTGCTCAATTACGATCTGCAGCGGCCCGCGTTTCTCGCGCCGCTCTACGGCAGCGACTTGAGTCCCACCCAAAAGGAATACAAGAACTTCTCACCGGCCGCCGGCTTCGCGTACTCGTTCAACACCAAGCGGGCCACTGCCATTCACGGCGGCGCCGGCCTCTTCTACGACACCCAGCTCGGATGGTGGCGCCTCGGTGAGCGCGCGGTGATCGGCGGCTCTGGCCGGCAATTCATCGGGAACGCTGCCGTGATCAACCCGTCCACCGGCCAGCCGTTCAGCCCGGCCTTCCTCAATGCCTTGATCAATCCGGCGACGGGGCAGCCACTCTACACGTACTCGATGTTTCTCGCGCAGCTTCCGACGCTGCGGGCCCAACAGGAAGCGAAGTATCCCGGCACCGGTGACACGCCGCAGATTCTTCTTTCGAAGCAGGCCACGGCGTTGGGCGCGCTCTTCCCGCGTGAGTTCCCCACGGCGCGTGCCTATCACGTCAACCTGGGCGCGCAGCGCCAGGTGAGCGACGACATATCAGTGTCGGCCGACGTTGTGTATCGCAAGATGCTGCACGGCACACCTGGCGGCTTCTTCGGTGCCAGCGTGGATTACAACAAGTTCAACTCGGTACAGGGACCGATCATTCCCGCGTGCACGGCGGCACAAGCCAATGATCCCAACGCGCAATGCTCGGCGGGACCGATCAATTTCTGGTGGCCGGGCGCAAAGTCGACGTACACAGGTCTTCTGATCAAAGCGGACAAGCGCTTCTCGAACCGGTGGCAATTGTCGGCCTCGTACGCGCTGCAGTTCAGCAAGAGCGTCAACAGCATCACCTACAATGTCGACGACTTCTTCGCGAGCTACGGCCCAGACCTGCCCCATCACAACCTGACTGTATCGGGTATGGTGCAGCTGCCGTGGGACGTGCAGATCTCGGTTCTCTCCGCGTTCCTGAGCCGCCCACCCATAGCACCGCTCATTAACGGTTACAGCAACACTGGCAGCGACATCACGAGTGGCGGGTTCACGTCGCTTCTCAACGTCCTTGGTCAGGGCTATTCCGGCTATTTGAGCAAGGGCGACCTCGAAGACCTGGTGCAGGAGTACAACACGCGCATCGCGGGCACACTGACGCCGGCGGGCGCCGCTGGTCGCGCGACCGGGGGCGCTGCGCGCTACCCCGTGATTGCGCTGCCCACCGACTACCCACTCTCCGACAACTTCAGCTCGCAGGATGTGCGTGTCTCGAAGGCGATCAGGTTCGGCGAAACGCAGTTGCAGTTGATGGCGGAAGTGTTCAACATCTTCAACGTGTCGAACGTAACCAACTTCAACTACAACCTGGCCGTGCCTGCGTCATTTGGCAAACCGAACCAGCGCGTGGGACAGACGTTCGGCTCCGGTGGTCCACGCGCGCTGCAGTTGGCGGCGAGGTTTACATTCTGAGCGACTCCACCGTCCCACGTAGCGCGGACCTTTAGGTCCGCGATCAAACCTTTGGGTCCGCGACCCAGACCTTTAGGTCCGCGCTACGTGGTTTGAATGCGCCGCAGCTTCTCCGTCGCCGCCCGCAGCGACTTCGGGCGGCGGTGCAGCTCCTTCCACACATCCCCCACCGCCGCCACCCGCGCCGCCATCGTCCGCAGCGTGAACGAGCGCGGCGACACCTCCCCACGTTCAATCTCTTTCCATGTGCAGGGGGCCGACACTGGCGCGCCCGGTCTGGCTCTCACCGCGTATGCTGCAGCAAACGTCGCGCTGTAACCGTTTCGCCCGGTGTCGACATAGATCCTTCCGTTGCGATCCGCTTTGCTGAACTCCTGCGTCAGGTGCTCCGGGTCACGGCTCGTGAAGATCGCGCCGGCGCGGTTCGCAAACCTCGCCGCGTCGCCCATCGTCGTCTTGCCATCGAGCGGCACGACGACGTGAAACCCTTTCGAGCCGCTGGTCTTGACCCAGCTCACCACGCCAAGTTCTTCGAGAAAGTCGCGCAGCGCAAGTGCCTGCGTGCGCACCGCCGCCGGATCGTCCAGCGATGGATCGAGATCGAAGACGCAGATGTCCGGGTAACGCAGTTCAGGCGCGCGCGAGGTCCACACGTGCGGCGTGATGCTGTTCTGGTTGGCGAGCCACAGGAGCGAATTGGTGTCGGTGACGAGCGGATGATGGACGGTGCCGCCTTTCTTTGGCACTTCGACGCGCTCGAGCCACGCCGGAAATCCCTTCGACACATCCTTCTGCCAGAAGCTTTGCGCGCCAATGCCCTGGGGGTAACGCTCCATCGTGACCGGCCGGCGCAGGATGTGCGGCAGCATGAAGGGCGCAACCGCTTCGTAATACGCCGCCAGTTCCCCCTTGGTAATGCCGTCATCGGGGAACAGCAGCTTGTCGGGATGCGTGATTCGTACCGCAGGCGCCGGCTGCGGTGCAGCGCGAGATGGCGCAGCTGAAGAGGCAGCCGGCGGCGCTGAAGCGCCACGACGCTTCGCGGTCACTCTTTTACTCCGAGCAACCGTGGGTGACGCAGCTTGCCGTGCGCGGTCCACTCGATGAACGCGACCTGGACGACGACCTCGGGTCGTACCCAGTGAGCGCGCAGACGCGGCAGGCCCGTTGCCTGGGTGAACGGCGATTTCGCGATCTCGAGGGGATCGAGACGCGCGCGGAGATCGAGCAGCAGTCGCGTGTCGAAACCGGTGCCGACTTTGCCGGCGAACACAAACTCGCCGCTCTGATGATGACCGACGAGCAGCGCGCCGAGGCCAACGCGGGCGCCTTGCGGATCGGTAAAACCGCCGACAAGAAAGTCCTGCGTGATCTCACACTTCATCTTGAGCCAGTGCGGCGACCGCCGCTGCTCGTAGTGCGAATCGCGCCGCTTGGCGATGACGCCCTCCCAGCCTTCGCTGCAGGCGCGCTCCCACGGCTTGTCGTCTTCGAGCGCGACCACGCGCTGCAGCGGCGCGCGCAGTGGCAGCTTGCTCAGAAGCGCCCGCCGTTCGTCAAACGGCAACGTGGTCACGTCGCGCCCATCTATCCAGAGGATGTCGAACACGTGATACGCGGTGTATCGATCCCACGTCACCTCGCCGTCGAGAATCAGCTCACGCGGCGGGAGCTCGGCGATGGCATCGGCGAGATGCGGAAGGTGCTGCGGCAAGCGGTTGCGCGAGAACAGCCGCACGTCGCGTCCCTGCCTGAAGGCGAGCAGACGGATGCCGTCGAGCTTACGCTCGAAGATCCAATCCGGGCTGGCGAACCGCTGCTGCGTGAGCGTAGCGGCCATCGGCACGATCCAGTCGGGCAAGGGCATGGACGAACGCGCATAGTTTAAGCCGCGGATGACACGCAGATGAAGGACAGCCGCAGATGACACGCAGATGACGCAGATGAAAAGCAGATGACGCTTGAAATCGTGGACGACAACGACCCTCGGGCCGGCGGCCGGACGTTCAAACCTGCGTCGGGGCGAAGAACTAGCCAAAGGCCCTGCCCTTGATATCCGGCAAACTCCGCGGCCCCTGGCTAGTTCTTGTTGGCTTGGCGCGCTCCGCGCGCCGTAGACCGTTATGCGGGTCCACAACGCGTACAAAATTCACGTCTGTGGCCGCATAACGGTTTAAGAACGAAAGACTACTGAGAACGACCCTTCCCTCTCCGTCTCAACTGCGTTCTATCTGCGTTCTATCTGCGTTCTATCTGCGTCCCATCTGCGGTTTGCCTTATCTGCGTTCTATCTGCGTTATCTGCGTTCGATCCGTGGTCTTTGTGTGTCCATCTGCGGCCCCACCTTCGTCTGCTAGACTGCGCGCACTATGACGATGAAACTGATCATTGCGTTCGCACTGCTGCTCGCCAGCCGTTCGACCGCGTTTGCCACGTGGTCGGTGATCGCGCTCGATGCGCGCACGGGACAGGTGATCATCGCGTCCGCCACCTGCGTTCGCCAGGCTGGCTTCCCTGAGCGCAAGCCCAACGGCGCGCGCGATTTGATGTGCAGGCAGTGATCGTGCCTGGTATCGGCGTCGCCGCCTGCCAGGCCGGCGTCGACAACACGCGCGAGAATCAGATGCTCGTCTACCGGGAGCTCAAAAAGGGCACACCGCCGCCGCAGATTCTCGAGCTGTTGAAGAAGGATGCCAACGTCGAGCGGCGACAATTCGGCATTCTCGCCATACCGAATGGCGGCACAATCACGGATCGCAACAACCGCGCGGGGTTCAACGGCGGCGGCAACTCACAATCGTCGCTATTCTTCGGTGGGCAGGTCGGTCCCGAGATCTTTTATCAAGTGCAGGGCAACACGCTGCTCGGCGATCAGGTCGTGCACATGGCGGCGCTCGCGTTTACGCGTGCAATGGGAACGCTCGCCGATCGCGTCATGGCGGCCATGGAAGCGGCCGACGCCAACGGCGGCGATCACCGCTGCAACTGTGGCAGCAACCCGCTCGACTTCGTGCCGTGCGACAACATGACCGCTCACGTCGCCTACATCGCCATCGCCGAAAAGACGGATGTATCCGGAGTGACGCACAACGATGGGAAGTACTACGCGTATATCAGCGTGACCGACGACAACATCAAGCCTGGCGAAAGCGCGAACCCTGTGAAGACACTGCGCCTTCGTTACAACCATTGGGTGCGCGCCGGCATGCGTCGTCTGCCGCCTCCCGGGCCGACGCCGTACAAGCCCGCCACGTCGTCGCAATAGGCCGTCGCGCGGGTAGGTCAGGCCGGGTGGAGCTGGTGGGTATTACGCCGATTGAATCATCTGCGAAATCCCCTTCGTCCGCTGCCTGCCCTATCAGCACCACCGCCCCCACAGCGTAGAGTGGATCAATGGCCAATCCCCTGCTTCGCGTCCTCACTGGACTATCGGGCGCGAAACGCGCGGTCGATTCCATCGTCCCGCGCCGCACCTTTGACGACGTCATTCTTCCGCCGGCGACGAAGCGCACGCTCGAGCAGGCGTTGATCCAGGTACGCCACCACGACCTGATTTTCAACCGCTGGGGCCTTGGCGAGCGCCATCCCAACGGTACCGCGCTCGCCTTCAACTTTGCCGGCCCGCCGGGCACTGGCAAAACGATCTGCGCGGAAGCCATTGCCCATGCCCTCAATCGTCGGCTGATGATCGTCCGTTACGCCGAGCTCGAATCGATGTGGATGGGCGAAACGGCGAAGAACGTCACAGCCGTGTTTCGCCTGGCGCGCGACGAAAGCGCCGTGCTCTTTTTCGATGAAGCGGACGCGATCGCGTCGAGACGATCATCTTCGCCCGAGCACGGTTTTACCCGCGAGGCCAACACTGTTGTGAGTGTGCTGCTGCAGGAGCTCGAGTCGTTCAGCGGAGTGGTGATATTCGCCACCAACCTCGCGGCCAATTTCGATCCCGCGTTCGAGCGTCGCATCCGGACGCACGTGTTGTTCGAGATGCCGGGCTTGGAGGAGCGCGAGCAGATCTGGCGCGTGCAGATGCATCCCACGCTTACGCCCATTGCCGAGGATGTGAACTACCGCGATCTTGCCGAAAAATACGAGGCGAGCGGCGGCGACATCCGGAATGCCGTTCTCAAAGCGGCCCTTGCCGCAGCTGAGGAACCGGGCCACGATGCTGCCAAGGCCATCCATCACAGCCATCTCGAGCAGGGCATTCGCGAGGTGCTCGCCGCCAAGCGCGTCATGCAACAGTCGCTGTTTACGGGAACTCCGGAACAGGTGCGCGCGTCTATGCCGATGCTGATAGCTGTGGCCGCTATTGGCGTCGCACTGATCGCGTTGGCTTTGGCACTATATTCGTTGATATGACCCAGCTCTTGAGCGACCTGCGATCGGGCGTCCGCATGCTCGTGAGGTATCCGACGCTGTCGTCGGTTGCCGTGGTCACACTCGGCCTCGGCATCGGCTTGAGCACGACGGTCTTTTGCGTCGTCAACGGCGGGCTGTTCAAGGGCCTTCCCTTTCCCAACGCCGATCGGATTGTTGCGCTCACCTCGACCAATCCGGCGCAGCGACAGCCGCGTGGACCGATTAGCGTCCACGACATCGCGGTGTGGCAGGAGCGGCAAACCTCGTTCGAAACGTTCGGGACATGGAACTTTTCGCCGATCAATCTCGCCACTGCCGACGGCCGGCCCGAACGGTTCAGCGGCGCGCAACTCAGCGTCGGCGCGTTCGAGACGCTTAGCGTGCAACCGATCCTCGGACGCGGGTTGCGCGAAGGCGACGACCGGCCCGGCGCTGATCCAGTCATCCTCATCGGTCACGACATCTGGCGCGATCGCTACGGCAGTGCTCCGAACATCGTCGGTCAGGCCATCCGCGCAAACGGCAGCTACCGCACGGTGATCGGAGTGATGCCGCCGACCTTCGGGTTTCCGATTCGGGAGTCGTTGTGGATCCCGCTCTCGATCGATCCGCTCGCCACCGCACGCGGCCAGGGGCCGAGCTATCAAGTGATCGCGCGCCTCAAGCCAGAGGTGAGCATCAAGCAGGCGAAGGCGCAGGTCGCGGCGATTGCCGGGCAGCTGGAACGCGAGTTCCCTGGCACCAACGGCGGCATTGGGGCGGACGTGACGCCGCACGTCATGTGGGTGATCGGCCCGGAGATCTACGCAACGCTCTACACGATGCTGGGCGCAGGCATCGGCGTGCTGCTCATTGCCTGCGTCAACGTGTCGAATCTGCTTGCTGCGCGCGCGTCGCTGCGCCAACGCGAAGTGGCGGTTCGCATTGCGCTTGGAGCGGGTCGTGGCCGCGTTGTGCGTCAGCATCTCACGGAGGTGGTGGTGCTCGCGCTGATCGGCGGGGCCATTGGCATCGTGCTGAGTGTGTTCGGCATGCGGCTCTTCACCGACGCGTTGTCCTCGAATCCGCCGCCGTTCTGGATTCGATTCGACCTGGACTATCGCGTGCTGTTATTCGTCGCCGGCCTGATCGCGCTGGCGAGTTTGTCGGCTGGCACACTGCCCGCCGTCCATGCAGCGCGGGTCTCCGTCGGTACCACGCTGAAGGACGAGACACGCGGGACAACCAGCGTCAAGCTTGGCCGGTTCAGCAACGCGCTGGTGGTGCTGGAGCTGGCCGTCTCGTGCGGGCTGCTGATTGCGGCGGGCTTGATGATCAAAAGCGTCGTGCAGTTGAAGAACCTGCCGATGCCGTTTGCGATTGAAAACGTGCTGACCGCCCGCGTCGACCTGCCGCGCGCGTCGTATCCTGATTCGCCGGCGAGCATCCGCTTTTTCGAAGCGCTACTCCCTCATCTTCAGGCGGTGCCCGGTGTCGAAGCCGCCACGTTGTCGGATGGTTTGCCGGCAGCGGGCAACGGCACCGTCCCCGTGCAGATCGAAGGCAAAGCGTATCCGCTCGACTCCGATTCGCCGCTCGCGCGTGAAGGGATTGTCACGCAAGGCTATTTCGACACCTTTCGAACGCCGGTCCGCAGCGGACGCGAATTCACCACCGGCGACGTGGCAACGAGTCAGCCGGTAACGATCATCAACGAGTCGTTCGCGCGCGTCCACTACGCCGGGAAGGACCCAGTCGGCTTGCGATTCAAGCGCGCGCGTCCTGGATCACGCGAGCCCTGGCTGGCCATCGTCGGCGTTGTGCCCGACCTGCTGATGGAAGGCATCGGCAACAACAACGCCAGCCCGGTCGGCTACTACATCCCGATCTCGCAAAGTGACGTCGCGAACGGTGTTCGCATCGCGGTGCGCACGCGCGCTGAGCCGGGTGGCGTCACCTCGCTCATCCGCGCCGCGGTGACGTCGCTCGACGACGACCTGGCGATTTACGAGATCGACACGATGCGGCGGGTCATCGATCGCCAGACGTGGTTCTACACGATCTTCGGAACCTTCTTCATGACGTTCGGCGTATGCGCGCTGTTGCTCGCGGCGGCCGGCCTGTACGGTGTGATGTCCTTCGCCGTCACGCAGCGTACCCGCGAACTGGGCGTGCGCTCTGCGCTCGGTGCGCAGAGCCGCGAGCTGATTCTGCTGGTCATGCGCAAGAGCGTGATTCAGCTTGCCATCGGCCTCGGCCTCGGACTGGCGCTCGCGTTTGCAGCGTCGGGCGCGCTCCAGCCGGTGCTCTATCACGTGAATCCGCGTGACGTGGCCGTGTTCGTGGCTGTGGTTGCGACGCTCGCGCTTGCGAGCTTGGCTGCGAGTTTCTTACCCGCGCGTCGCGTCACGAAGATCGATCCAGTGCTGGCCCTCGCCGCTGAATAGTCACGGGATTCACCGGTTAAAGGGTGCTCCTGTCTTTCCACGAGCTTTTCTCAACACAGCGCATACCAGTGATGCGACTCCGCGACGCACCAACGATCGTAACCGTGCGCCAGCACCGCCGTGTTCTGATCGATCAACGTGCGACACTAGTGGACTGTCTCGCGTGAACGAGGACTACCGCGACAAACAGACGGCGCTGCTTTTGCGCTGTGCCGCATTCGTGGCGAGAACGTGGCCTCCGCGCGCCGGAAAAATCACGCTGCGGCCATGGCGGGGCCCCCAACGTGCGTAA
>JBKPDL010000020.1:0-29886 GCA_046727855.1 Acidobacteriota bacterium | reverse complement strand
GGTGCCTGCGGGTCGCGCGCGGAGGCGGCGTAGAGCACCAGCCCCACGACGACGGCCAGCAGCAGATCGAAGCCGATCAGGATCTCCCGCTTCACGTTGATCGGGTTGCCTGTCCACGCCATCGTCGCCAGAAACCCAAGGAGCAGAATCGTGAACAGCGGCGTGAACAGCCTGGTCAGCACCGGTGCCATGTTCTCGATGACGCTTTGCTTCGCTTCCACCAGCCAGGATCCGATGATGACGGCCCCTGCCGCCCCACACGGGATCAGCCAGCCCGCGATGAACCACCCAGGATTCATATCGATGGCGGAGAACAACATGGCCGTAAAGCCGGTGACGACTCCCCCGCCGAGCGCGATGAGCACGTAGTAGATGGCCAGCTCGCCCGAGAACCGCACGAAGTCCATACGCCGGCCGGAGGAGAACCAGCGGCCTCCGACGTACGCTACACCGATGGCCATCAGCCACAACGCGATGGGCAGATGCAAAACGGTCAGCACCTGAGTGTCGCTGCCCTCGGGGAAGTTGTCGAGCCGTTCTGGATTGTGGAAGGGGAAGACGTTGGCGAACACGACCGCGGCCGCGAAGGGCAGCGCGAGCCAGAGGCCGCTCACAGCATTCAACCCGCGTTTCCACATGAAGTAGATCGTGAGCAGCGGGAAGACGAACAGGCTGGCGTTGCGGAAGTAGAACGAAGGCACTTCCTCATCAGGGCTGAGCGAAAGACCGAACAACGCTGGCAGCTTGACCGCTAATCCCGCGGCGACGGCAAGGCTCAAGACGACAAGGAGCTCGGTGCGTGAGGTGTTTGCCGGCGCGTCAGTATCGGGCGCCACGGCCAATTGCTTCCACAGCCGCTCGGAATGCGCGCGTGCGAACTCGCGTGACAGCGCATCGAGGTTGCCCATGCGCTTGACCGCGACTAAGAAAGCTTCATCTCCGGCGAGGCCGGCCTCGGTGAGCGCGACCAACTGGTCGCGCAGGTGTCCCTCGAGTTCCTCCACGTCGGGACCGTGAACAGCCTGCCGGCGGCGTAGGTAGGCCCGCCACTGCGCGATTTGATCCTCGATTGGCTGATCGGCGAAGGGCGTCATACTGTGCATGCCTGCATCCAGATGCCCCGGAGGGTGCCGTCGACAGCCTTCCACTGTTCCCGATGGGCGGCGAGCTGCGCCCGGCCTTCTTTCGTGATCCGGTAGTACTTGCGCTTGCGGCCACTCTCGGACACGGCCCACTTCGCCGCGACATGACCTTGGCGCTCGAGCCGGTGCAGCACGGGATACAGCATGCCGTCATTCCACTGTAAGTGCCCGCCTGACAACTCAGCCACTCGCTTGATGATGGCATAGCCGTAACTGTCGCCGTCGGCAAGGATGGCGAGCACGAGCGGCGTGGCGGAGGCAGCAACCAGGTCCTTGCTCATGTCCATACGTAGAAGTTTTATACATTGCGGTGCTATGTATGTCAATAGCCCGAGGTCAAAGCGCCTCGATTGATGGAAGCGGGTAGGAGTTGGACAACGGCGCTGCAGTGGAAGTCGACACCTCCCGGCGCGAAAATCGGTCCTGTGTTACGGCGAAGGGACTTCCGACCGACCCGGACCCGCTTAGAAAGTCCCTTGGCGACTTTCGGCGAGTAACAGATGCACGATACAGGTACACAGCCGGCCACATTAGTTGGCGTGCGTGTTGATACTCGAGGAGACTAACTGATGAATAGCACCGAGGTGACTGGCAGCGAGGTGAACCGAGACGAGAGCTGGTTGTTTCGCGTTGGCGGCATGGCCTCGCTTGCAATTGGTGTAGCGTACATCGTCATCATTGCGTTGTACGCATCTGTCGGTGCGCCGCCGGAGGGGGGCGAGGCTAGACTAAATTACCTCGTTGGAAAGACAACGACATGGTGGGCTATCGTCGGCGCCTCTGTCCTCACGAATTTCCTCTATGTGCCAGTCGCGCTGTCACTCTACTTTGCACTGCGGGGTGTGAATCGATTTGCGATGCTCCTGGGCGTCGCGTTCGTGGGTCTTTTCGTCGTTCTGGAAAATGCGGTCAATTGGACATGCTACGGCTCATTGATCTTGCTGAGTGAAGGCTATACAGCCGCCACCACGGAGAGGCAGAGAGCGATCTTCGTCGCGGCTGCGACGTATGTGTCCGCCGTGCTCGAGTCTCCTTTGGCGCGTGTCTGGGCGATCGGCACCCTCTCATTGGCGTGTCTGGTCATTGGAATCGTGATGCTGAAGAGCGTATTCAGTAAGCTTACGGCGTATGTCGGCATTGTGACGGGCATCTTTGGTCTAGCCGCAGTAGCGGGCGTACACATAGCCATAATCCTGAATGCTGTTGCTGCCACCATCTGGCTCTTTCTTGTAGGTCACAGACTATATCGGCTTGCGCAGTAGTGAATTGCGGCTGAGCGACCGCTTCGTTACTCGCGAGAAACGCCGAAGTGTCCAGGAATCGGAACAAGCACTACGCCTTCCGCGCTGCGAACTTCGGGCAACCAACCGTCTTCATGGATCCGCAGTCGCGGGGTCGCTCTCCTGCTCCGCGGGCGCCGGAATCCTGCGGTCGCGTCGCCCAATAAGAATCACGCCTGTATCAACCTCTTAACCGGACGGTTGCTGGTTCGAGCCCCGTGAGGAGGCAGTTATCATCACGCTACGAGGGGCCAAAGCTGCTGATAATGGCGGTTGCGAGTCCGCGCAACTCGCCCCATCGCCGACGATTCTCAATGCGCGCTGATGATTTGATAGGCGGCGACTGGGGCGCGGATACCCGGGGAGCCGTTGACCCTCCGCTCGCTCCGGACCGCCGGAGTGCTATGGCGTCTCAGTTGGCTCCGAAGCAGTTTGAGCTGCCGATTCGCCCGCTGTGGCGGCCGCTCCGGGCGGAGTCGCGACTGAAGCGGATTGAGCTCCTCGCGCCTGCCTCGCGGCGCGCGCTTTCGCAGCCGCGGCTCGCCGCTTCCTAGTAGTCGCGGCCTTGCGTCCTGCTGCGCGGCGTTTCCGTGTGGTCAGGCCACTTTCGCACCACCCGCGCGTCGCTTTCGCGTGCTGGCCGCCTTCCGGGCTGCCGCTTTGCGCTTTCGAGTGACCGCCGCCTTCCCTGCTGCCGATTTCGCCATGGCGCCGCAGCTTGATCGCGATGCTGTCCGTGCTCTTCGGCATTGTGGCGGCGACGCTCGTCGCGATCGGACTGTATGGATTGCTGGCTTACACCGTGACGCGCCGCATCAACGAGATCGGCATTCATATGGCGCTTGGCGCGACGAGTCGCGATGTGATTGGGATGGTGCGCACCAGGATTCGTCTCGCTTGTGCTCGTGACTTTGGCACTCGGCATCGGATCGAGCACGGCAGTATTTTCGGTCGTCAATGCGGTACTTTTGAAACCGCTGCCATATCCAGAGCCCGCTCGGCTAATGCTGCTCGTGCACAGCGACGACGCGGGTCGGCAAGTTCCCGGCGTTTCAGAGCCAAAGTTCACCACGTGGAAGACCTCGACGACCGCTATCGCCGACGCTGCCGCCTATCGTTTTCCAGCGTTGATGAACGTAACAAGTCGCGATCGACAGGAACAGATCGTGGGCGGACAGGTCACTGCCGGCTTCTTCCATCTCTTTGGTGCGACCTTCGTGCAGGGTCGCGCCTTCACCACCGACGATGACCGGCCTGGAGGCCCGCCAGTCGTCGTGCTCAGTTATGGTTATTGGTTGCGTCAATTCGGCGGCGGGACCGCTGTAATAGGACAGAGCCTGGAGCTGAATCGGGTCAGGCATGACATCGTCGGCGTGCTGGGTCCGACCTTCGATGCGCGCTCGACAGCTCCGCGCGTCGCCCAGGTCCCGGACGTCTGGGTACCGCTGCGCATCGACCCAAGCACCCGAACCGATGCGAACACGCTTCTTGTGGCCGGTCGACTACGCCCACATCTGTCGCTCGATGACGCCCAGGCACAGACCCGCGAGGCAGTAGAGCGATTTCGCCGAGAGTTCCCGGGTGTTTTGGCGCCGAACCTGAGCCTCACGCTGGTGCCACTCCAACGCATTGTTGTCGAACCAAGTACGGCTTCGTTGCAGCTGCTACTCGCGACCGTCGGTTGTCTGCTGCTCATCGCGTGCGCGAACATGGCAACTCTGTTGTTCGTGCGAGCATCTGAGCGGCAGCGTGAATTTGCCGTTCGCTCGGCAACCGGAGCTTCTCAAAATCGCCTGATCCGTCAGGTGCTCGCGGAGTGTGCGTTCCTCGCGATGGCGGGCGGCGCGCTTGGCATCGCCAGCGGATTCGTGGGCATGCGTTCCCTGCTCGCGATCGAGCCTGGCAACCTTCCGCGCATCGCTCAGGATGGATCCGACGTGATGCTCGACTGGCGTGTGCTGCTATTTGCCTCGATTGTGTCCGCGGCCACAATTGCAGGTGCTGGCCTGCTGCCGGTGCTGCGCATCTCCCGCGTGGACCTCCTCACGACGCTCCGGTTGTCACCAGGCAATGCGGCGGGGACGGCCAAGCATCGAGGCTCGGCGAGAATGGCGCTCGTCATCGTCGAGGTGGCCCTTGCATCGGTGTTGCTGGTTGCGGCTACGCTGCTGGTGCGCAGTGTGGCCGCGACCGAGCGCGTCGATCCGGGTTTCGATTCGCGTCAGATCTTGACGTTGCGTACCGCCATGACCGACGAGCGATTCGCATCAACAGTCCAGACTGCGGCGGTCATCAGCGATGGCGCCGCACGGCTGACGGCGATTCCTGGGGTTGAGGCAGTAGGTGTGCTCCTGACAGACCTACCGCTCGAGGGCGATGCGAACCTGCAGATCGAAGTGGTCGGACGTGGTCGCGACGACGGAATTCTCGGCAGCTGGCGCCCCGTGTCGTCGCAGTACTTCGACGTCTTTCGCATTCCTCTCGTCAAAGGGCGGCTGTTCACCGAGCGCGATGGTCATCGAGCACCCCCAGTGGCACTCGTCAACGAAGCGCTAGCGCGGCGTCTCTGGCCGAATCGCGAACCGCTCGGAGACTTTGTCGTCCTCGGCCGGGGCGCTGGACCAGAGTTCGACGATGGGCCGAGACAAATCGTGGGCATCGTCGGTGATGTTCGCCAGGGCGGCCTGCGATTCCCGCCCCGACATGCCGTGTACCTGCCGATCGCTCAGCTCCCGAATCCGACATTGACGTTCGTGAATCAGCTCGGAGGGCGCTTGACGTGGGCAGTTCGAACCACTGGCGATCCATTATCGGCTGCCGCTGCTGCGCGGGCTGAGTTGACCCGGGTGACGAATGCCCCAGTGGGGCGGATTCGCTCGATGGATGACGTGGTGTGGTCGTCGTCGGCGCGCTCGCGGTTCGAGATGTGGTTGCTCGCCGTATTTGCCGCCTGCGCGTTGCTGCTTTCGGTGCTCGGGGTCTACGGCATAACCGCGCACGCCGTGCGCCAGCGTGTACGTGAGATGGGCATCCGTATCGCCCTCGGTGCAAAGTCGACGCAGATTCGCTTCCTAATTGTCCATGACATGCTCCGGCTCACATTGACTGGAATCGCGATCGGCATGGTTGCGGCATTGGGACTTGCGGACTTCATCTCCAGTTTTCTCTTCGGAGTCACGGCCCACGATGCGTTCGTGTTCGTATCCGTTCCCATCGCGCTCACCGCGGCCGCGCTCGCATCAGTGTGGTTGCCAACGCGTCGGGCTACGAGGGTCGATCCCGTCACACTACTGCGTGCGGAGTAGCACAGTCCGACTCGGGGCGGGATCGGTTCGGTACTGCCAGATTAGGCTCACCACTGTCTGGGCGTTTTCGTTCGAGACAATCGCCAAGTCGGTTTAAGCCTAAGACCGACATCGGCGATTCGTTCCCCGAGGAGCGGACGAGCCACTTCATAGAACTCAGGTTCAACCGGCGACAACACCCCGACGCCGTTGGCATTCAGCCCAACGACGCCGCTTGGCTGTCTCGTTGTCATCGCACTAGCCGACACGGGGCGACCGGGTGCCTGTGTCGGTGACCTCTCGTTCACTCGCGTCATTGCCCCACTCATGTCGCCCTCCAACTCGCGCCAAGCGCGTACACTCGCGCGGTCGATATCGCATTACTCGACCATTCGGTTGCACCGAGCATCAGCACGCCACATGCCAGGACTCGCATCAACGTTTAGATCGTTCGACCTCACCTGAGCCGCGATGACCGATCACTCAGAATGAGCGGCACGCGTCGATTTGAGCGACCGCGCCTCCGCCGGTGACGAATGGACCTTTCTCGTTCACGACGATTCAGCGGCGCGCGCGGCATGCTCGCCGTCTTCGCGACGGCAGCTCGATTCCGTGTTCGGTTTGCGCCGCGCAACCAGTCGCGTTTCTTGCACACAAACGCGCCCGTGGACCCGCCCTCGCCGCCGTACATTTCGCGGAACCTCCGAGTGGCGTGCATCACTGATGCAGCTCCAGCCCCCGCGCGCCCCAACATCTACCGTCGCGCCAGCCTCACTCCGGTCAACGGTTCTCTGGTCGTCAGCGACGATGCTCAGTGAACGGATTCGTCCGCGCCGTCGGCAAATGCTCGCTCAATCGCGCTCTTCGCGCCGACGGCCACGGAGGACGCTCGGCGACACGCCCTGATGCCGTTTGAAAGCGATACTGAAGTGCGCGACGTCAGAGTAGCCGATGCGGGCGGCAATCTCTTTGATCGACAAGCGAGTGTCGAGCAAATGGGTGCGCGCTATCTCGTGCCGTTGCGCCAGCACGAAGGCGCGAATGCTCCTGCCGAACACCGCCTTGAAGTCGCGCTTCAGTCGGAAGGCGTTGGTGCCGACAACGTGAGCGAGCTCGTCGATAGTCGGCGGGTCCTGTAGCTGCGCCAGCAGGCCATCGCGGGCGTCCATCATCCGGTCGACATCGGGTGCGCTCGCGGGCGGCAGCTCGGGTACGGGACCGAGCTGGTGAACCAGCAGCTCCAGCACCTTCGCCTCGACATAGAGCTCGCGAAGCGGTCCGTGACGATGGCTGTTCATGATCGCGTCGATGATCCCGAGGAGCGCGGGCGTCGGCAGCGCCGTCCGCCGGCTGAGGACGAAGGCTGCCCCGCGCTCGATCCGGTCGACAACATTCTCCAGCAGCTCGGGATATCGCCGCGCCCACCGACGTAGCGCGGCAATCGGGAAGTTGACGACGAACGTTTCGTTGTCGCGTCGGATCGCCAGGCTGGTACGCGTCGCCGGCGTGTAGACGACGTCGACAGCGGGCGGTTCGTCGGAGAGGGGTCCGGCCACGCCGTCGGTCCGCGTGACGGTGTGGCCACGTAGACCGACGTGCACGACCAGCTGTGGCGACTCCTGCTCGCAACAGACGATCACCGGACGCGGCACCTGGCACCGCCCGCGAACGAGACGAATCCCCTCCAGCTCGATCACATGTGCCTCACCGCGAAACAGCGGATGCACGGTGTGCACGCGGAAATCTCTGATCTGCCCCTGGGAGGGCACCGGTGCGCGTGGCACAAACGACTCGAGTGGAGTGTCACCGAGAAGGAGACGCATGCTGCTTGCTCCTTTCCGCCAGCCCAACGGACGACGCCGGTTACGCGTTGCGCATTTCCCGTCGGCTGCGACGGCCTTGGTCTGGCGACCAGATGATATGCGATGAGGAACTTCGAACGCCATCGTCACCGGCACCTAGAACGCGACGACGAACCAACTGGTTCCGAGCGGATGCAGATAGATGCGTGCGGGCGACGCGACGACGAGGCCGATGAAGGAGTCCGCGACCCCGACGATGACGAACAGCCACACGGCGGCGGCAGCACGACGGACCTTCGCCTGCAGCAAGACACCGGCGAGCAGTGCCAGGAGCCCGGCGGCGAGATCGCCATACACGATCAGTGATCGGGTCGACAGCGCGACTTGCTCCGACACCTGTCCCCGGGACCAACAAACGAGCGGCGCATAGCGAAAGACGTTGATCCACAGGAGCGGGATGAGCGCCTGCTCGACTGGGAATGGTTGCGCGAGCGGGAGTATTCGTTGCGCGCTTCGGCACTCGCGGACGACAGCTGCTGTAGGTTGGAGTAGATTCTTCCAATCTCGAATTCGATCAAGCTTGGTCGATCCGAGACGACTTTCGGTAGACGACGAGCAAGCTGATCGTGTCGAGCTTCGTGTCGCTGGACTGATCTCCTATATCGATTGGCGAAGGGGTCGATCGCGTGGGAACTTCGCATGCAGCCGTTCGCGAGCACCGAAAAACGCCGTTCGAGGATCCCACGAAGGAGTGAGAGTCGCCGTGGACGGCCGTCGGCAAGTTGGCGATCCCGAAGCATTACTTGACATCGGCCGAGGGGAAGGCGCTCGAGGCCTAAGAAAAGTGTCAGCCAGTTTGTTCAAGTCGCGATCGCGCGGGTGTTGCTACGCTCACTCCAACGTTGACCGAGGGGCGAATCGCTGATCGGATCGGCGACTGATCAAAGAGATCGAACGTCAACAGCGCGAGATCGAGCGACTGCGTCGCGAGCATGAACGGGCTGATCGGGAGCGCAACCTCATATGAAGCGCGGAAAGAAGAATTTCTGAGATCGCAAAAGCAAGAACCATCAACCGAAAGGAAAAACACCTATGCCCGTCGCCTACATCGACATTCCGTCCGGCCTCACCTCTAAGGCCAAAGCGCAGCTCACCAAGGAGCTCGGCGAGAGCCTTCACGAGGCCTATCCGATCCCCGACACTCGCATCTACCTGCGCGAGTTTACTGCGGAGAACACGTCCCTCGACAGCGTGCCCGGCGCGCCCTTTCGACCAATCTGCGACTACGTCGTCCCTCCCGGCCTGCCGCTCGAGGGCAAGCGAAAGCTGATCGAGCGCTTTAACTCCGCCATCAATCGAGCCATGGATCTGCGCGAAGACGTCGTCACACTTCCGAGCGGCAAGCGCGTGACCACGCGCTGGGTGCTGCATTTTGTTCGCGAGGTTCCGCTCGACCTGGCCGCGTTCGACAACCTGATGGCTTTCGAGAACCCCATGGTGATGGAGTTCGTGCCCAAGCACTGACGTAGCGCGTCCATTCAATCGACGGCGCTCCGGCGCAGGTCGCAGAAGGGGAAGAGGCAGCCTGTGCCAAAGGTGAGCTGCCGAGACGCTCGGAGGTCTCCATCGCATATATGTGGTCGGGTGACCAATTCCTCTTTGCTGCTGTCGGTAGATGACAAACTGGCCATCAAGGTAGAGCAGAAATAGCGTCCGGCCGTCGTCGAGTATGCGCGAAGAACAGCCGACGCTTTGATGAGCGCCGATGCTTTGAATTCGGCTTCGAGGGCACCTGTTGATGACGGATTGGAAAGAAGTGATCGCGGAAGGGGAAGCCGCGGAACTCGAAAGGTTGGCCGCGCGGCTTCGTGCGACGCAAAGAGCACGTGCGGAGAAAGGTCGCGCGCTCCACCTGAAGCAGCACGCAGGTGTCCGTGCGACGCTCCACACGTTCGCGGACTTGCCCGCGTGGGCGCGCGTCGGAATCTTTGCTTCGGCCGGCGAGTACGCGGGCTACATGCGTTTCTCGAACGGTTCGGCGGGGCACGCGCCCGATCGCGCGCCGGACGTGCGCGGGATCGCCTTGAAGGTCGTGGGCGTGCCCAGAAAAAAGCTGATCCGCGGCCTCGAGGACGCGAAGACACAGGACTTCCTCGGCATCCTCACGAACACCGTCCCGTTCCGGAATCCGAAGGACTTCGTGGGCGTGGTGCTCGCCGCGGCGGGCCCGTCAATGCTCCTGCTTCCGCGGATGATCTGGGCGCTCGGCTTTCGCTTCTTTGGGATGCTGCCAAAACTGCAAGCAGGACTGAAGATTCCGGTGCCCTCGCTCGGCAAGGCGACGTTCTACAGCGCGCTCCCAATGTGTTGGGGTGAGACGGCCGTGAAGTTCTCCTTTTTACCGGTTTCCGTTCCTGACGGCGCGGAGGTTCCGAAGAGCGAGCCGGATCGGCTTCGCTGGGATCTCGCCGCACGCCTGGCGAAGGCCCCGATCGAGTGGGAGCTTCGCGTGCAGCCGTACGTGAGCGCCGAGAAGACGCCGATCGAGGATCCGACGAAGGAGTGGGAGTCTCCCTGGACGCCAGTCGGGAGGCTGACGATCCCGAAGCAGGACATGACCTCCGGCGAAGGCAAGACGCTCGATACAAAGGTCGCGAAGATGTCGTTCGATCCCTGGCACGCTCCGCAGGAGTTCCGTCCGCTCGGCGCCATGATGCGGGCGCGCGCAGTCGCCTACCGCGAGAGCGTCATCGAACGGGACGCGACGAGCGAACTCGAGGTCACCTGAAAATCAAGGATCGGCTGCTATCTGGGTGCGGGGTAGCCGGAATAATCGACCCTGTTCGGGGTCGGAGGGGCTCCTTCTTGGGTGCCGCGGAGGCGCAAACATTCTCGACGCTCCGCTGAAGAGGGGAGGCAATGGATGGCGGAAAAGAGAGTAGCTCTTGTTACCGGTGCGACAGGTGCGAGCGGATCGGCTGTTATCCGCGAGTTCGCTCGCAATCACGTTGCCGTCCGGGCTCTGGTGAGGAGCGGACGCAAGGCAGAGGAACTCGCACGGTTGCCAGGCGTCGAGATCGTGATCGGCGACATGTTGCGGCCCGATTCGCTTGGCGCTGCGTTGGACGGTGTCGATCGCGCGCTGATGATTTCGTCTTCTGAGGCCGCGATGCTCGAGACGCAGTGCCGGTTCGTCGACGCGGCGAAGCGCGTTGGCGTACGGCACATCGTCAAGCTTTCGGGCAAGGAATCCAGCGTTGCATTCGACCCAATGAGGTTCCGTTTCACGCGTATGCATGAAGAGATCGAAGACTATCTCGAAGTGTCGGTGTCGCGTGGACGCATCTCCGGCCGAGCCAGTTCATGCAGGTCTATCTGCGTGAGGCGCCAACCATCGTCACGGAGCGGGCACTATTCCTCCCGCTGGAGAACGTCAGACTCGCTCCAATCGATCTGCAGGACATCGCGAAGGTGGCGTTCGCGGTCTTACGTGGCGGCGGTCACGAAGGCAGGAGCTATGAGATGACCGGACCCGAATCGCTGACGATGGCTGAAATCGCCGAGCGGATCTCTGTCGCGATTGGCAAGACCGTTCGCTACGTCAATGTGGCTCCGGCCGAAAGAAGGCAGGCCCTGCTCGCCAGCGGCATGTCCACATACGTGGCCGATGCCCTTGATGAACAAGCCGAAGAGCGGCGCAGGTGTCCGGAGTCGAGAGTTGATCTTTCGACGCACTACGCATTCGGCCTTCGGCCGACGAGCTTTGGTGAGTTCGCGCGCGTTCACGCTGAGGCTTTTGCCGACGCGGCGGTACCGCTGATCGCGGCCGGGATGGAGGAGCTTCGAGTTATGGGCGCGTTATGAATATCCAAGTGAGCCGGGACATGAAGGAGGGTTAGGTTGCGAAAGATCATCGTTTCGACCTTAGTGACGCTCGACGGTGTCATCCAAGATCCCGGTGGAATGGGCGGCTTCGGGCGTGGCGGCTGGGCGAACCGGTATTTCAACGAAGAAGCCGCGAACCGGTCGCTTGAACGCCTCCTGGCCTGTGATTACTTTCTCTGTGGTCGGCGCACCTATGAGATGTTCTCGAAGGCATGGCCGAAAATGTCTGGTCCATACGCCGACAAGCTGAACAGCATTCCGAAACTGGTTGCCTCGACGACGCTCTCGGAACCGCTCATTTGGAACGCGCATCTCGTGAAGGGCGATGTGGCCCAAGAGCTGAAGAAGATCAAAGCACAGGGCGGCCGAGACATCCTCATGTACGGCAGCCCTGTGCTGATGCGCTCTTTGCTGCAACACGGCCTCATCGATCAGTTGGATCTCATGGTCTGCCCGATCGTCATCGGAGAGGGGCAGCGGCTTTTCGGCGACGGCGGTTCGAGTGTGGAGCTGAAGCTCGCCGGGTACACGGACCTTGCCACCGGCGTCGTCATCTTGAGCTATCAGCCCCAGGCGGCTTCTACAAGCTGATAGGAACTCAACAAAGCCGCCGAATCTTTCGCGCTGCCGCTGGCAGCGAAGGAATGCGCTGTCGCCCGCAAATGGGAGGTGAAGAAGTGGTGAGTCAACAGAGCCAGGCAAACAAGATGCACTGGGAAGCTATAGCCGCTAACGCGGGGCAGGCGACGACGCCGGAAGCGGTGATTGAGTACAACGAGATTCACTGGCCGGGACTGACTGCCGAGCCTGGCGGCGTCGATTACATCGAAACTGACGCTGACGGCGTGCCGGCGATGTGGATTGCTCCGAAGCGGGCTATGGACGATCGGGTCATCTTTTACTCGCACGGCGGTGGCTTCATAAGTGGCTCGATCTATACGCATCGGAAGTTGGTCGGACATCTCGCCAAGGCGGTTGGATGTAGAGCGCTGATCTACGAATTCCCCTACGCTCACCAAGCCCAGTATCCGGCGCAACTCGATACGGCCATGAGGGCTTACCGCTGGCTGCTCGACCAAGACCTCACGTCCAATCACGTTGTGATGGCCGGAGACTCTGCCGGCGCAATCCTTACTTTTGGTGTCCTTCAGCGAGTCCGCGAGGAAGGCCTATCGTTCCCGGCAGGTATCTTGACCATGTCTGGTTGGATGGACATGGCGCAGACCGCAGCGAGCTACAAGACGAACCGCGACAAGGATGTGATGTTCAGCAGGGCCGCGGTTGCGTTCTTGGTGTCGAACGTGATGGGCGACGGTAACCGACGCGACCCGCTTGTCAGCGCAGTGTATGCCGACTTAAAAGGCTTCCCGCCTATGTTCCTGCAGGCGGGGGCCGACGAGGCGATCGTGGATGAAAGCCGCATGCTGGCAGAGCGGGCGAAGCAAGCTGGCGTCGAAGTTCGGCTCGATATCGTCCCAGAGATGCTCCACACGTTTCAAATGATGGCAGGCCGCGCCCCGGAAGCGGATGAGGCGATTCGCCGGTTCGCGGATTGGGTACGGCCGAAGCTCGATCTAATCGTGAATGGCCAACAGAGTGTGCGTCGATGAAAGGGCTGCCTCCATCAGCATGCGGCTCCGCGCGACCTAATCGGAGCACAAACACGGTGTTGTCGAGGGCTTGGGTCCCAGAGGCTACACGTGTCGAGAAGTGGCGATGCCAGTCGTCTTTACCGCGTTCGCTCGAACGCACCACGATCTGGACCGAGACGAAAGCAAGCGGAAGCGCGGCTAGAGGCACATGGACCCGATTCTGCTCGTCGCACTGATACTCGTGCCGGCAGTGCTCGTGGTGATCGCGCTCTTCCTTGTGATGTGGCGCGATCGCACCACTCCTCCGAACCGTCACCGTGGCGATCCTCAGCGGTTTGGTCCTAGCCGCGTGGCTGGTCGGGACCAGTATCGCGGCACGCTCCGGCTTTTACTTCCCGCCGGTGAGCGGTCCGCCTCCGGTGGGCGTGCAGCTCGCCGTCGCGTTGGCGGCGTTGGCGCTATGTCTCGCAGCGTCGCCCTCGCTCGCGCACGCTTCGCAAGCTCGACGCGCGCATGATTCCCGGCGCGCTGCCGGTCGACCTCAACGACCTCGAGTCGGCGCTGGTGCAATTTCCATCCAGTCGGCGAATCTATTCGAGATGTTCACTGTGGCGATACCCGTGCGGTTTTGACGGACGCTCTTCACTAACGCGCACGAGTTATTGACAAGTGCGGACAGATGCCGCATTATAGGGGCTAAGCTCAGCCGTACCTGGTGCGCTGGACCAACGACGGTAGGTGCGTCGCGAGACTAAAGTCCCGCCCTACATACCCCGGCTGAGCCGGGGCCTCTCACTAAGGACCTAACTAAAGCGACAGTGAGGGCCCGGGCTTTAGCCCGGGCATGTCCATCACAGCAAATGCGCTTTGAAACCGGCTCCCGATTGGGTCCTTACGAAATCGTCGCGCCTCTTGGCGCCGGCGGCATGGGCGAGGTCTATCGCGCCAAAGATCCGCGGCTCGGTCGTGAACTGGCGCTGAAGATCCTCCCAGTCGCGCTCGCGAAGGATGAGGAACGACTGGCGCGCTTCGAACGCGAGGCTCGCGCCGCTTCAGGACTGAATCATCCAAACATCGTCACCATCTACGACATCGGACAGGCAGATACGATCTCGTACATCTCGATGGAGCTTGTGCAGGGGCGCACCCTGCGCGAGCTCGTTTCAGACGGACCGCTTGCGCCCAAGCGCCTCCTGCCGATCGCAGTACAGATCGCAGACGGACTCGCGAAGGCTCATGACGCCGGCATCGTGCACCGCGATCTGAAGCCCGAGAACGTCATGGTAACGCGCGACGGAGTCGTCAAGATCCTCGACTTCGGTCTCGCCAAGCTCGGTCGTCATGCGATCGATGGCGTGTCGAAGGTGGCGACGGCTGTGCCGGATACTCAGCCCGGCATGGTGATGGGAACTGTCGGCTACATGTCTCCGGAGCAGGCGAGTGGACGCGCCGTCGACTTCCGGTCCGACCAGTTCTCCTTCGGATCGATCCTGTACGAACTGACCACGGGCACGCGAGCGTTTGCGCGCACCACAGCCGCCGAGACGCAGGCCGCGATCATCAGAGACGAGCCGCTGCCAGTGCAGTCCGCGGTACCCAACGCGCCGATTGCACTGCGCTGGATGATCGAACGTTGCCTGACCAAAGATCCGGACGAGCGTTACGCATCCACGCGCGATCTCGCGCGCGATCTGACCAACCTTCGAAACCACGCATCGGAGATTTCCGCGAGCCAACCGACTCCTGTTGCCGCTCGCCGGCGTCGCACGATGAGTGTCATTGTAGGTGCTCTTTTGCTGGCTGCTTCCGCACTGGCGCTGATGGCATGGTTCCGCCAACAGCCAGAGCCGGCTCTCAGGCCGGTGCGATTTACGGTGCCCATTCCGCGCGGTGGGTCTTATGCCCCTTCAGAGATCTCGCGTGGGGCATCGATCTCCCCCGACGGTACGCGCCTTGTGATCGAAGCCTATATGAATGGTCGCCGGCATCTGTTTCTGCGGCGCCTAGATTCTGAAGAAACCGTTCAATTGGAAGGCTCGACGGATGCGACGAGTCACTTCTGGTCGCCGGACAGCCGATTCATCGCCTTCTACGCCAATGGAAGGCTGAAAAAAATTCCTGCTGATGGCGGTGTACCCGTCGAGATCTGCGCCGCCGGTTTCGAAACGGTCGGCACCTGGAATCGAGAGGGCACGATTCTCTTCTCTCAGCTTTATCCGCCGGGCATCTTTCGCGTTTCAGACCGAGGCGGAGAGCCCACGCTCGTCAAGGGTCCCGATAAAGCCAAGGGCATCTTCTCGCTGCTGTGGCCGCACTTCCTGCCCGATGGGAAGCGCTTTCTGTATCTCACGCTCTACAATCGGCGTGAAACCGACGATCAACCTGTTCGCGCGTTGCACGTGGGCTCGATCGAGTCCGATGACGTTCGCGTCGTCACCCCCCTGGACTCACGCGCGGAATACGCTTCCGGTCATCTGCTCTACGTACGCGAGGGCGCGCTCTTCGCCCAGCCATTCGACGCGGACGCCGCCGCGGTTACCGGCGAGCCGTCGCTCGTGACCTCGACGATCAACTATTTTTTCGGACCGGCGAATGCTGCCTTCTCAGTTTCGCAAGAGGGAATACTCGCGTACGCGACCGCAGCGGAACCCTCGCGGCTCGTGTGGTTGGATCGGACCGGCCGGGAGGTTGGACAGCTGGGCTCGCCCTCGGTCGTGGGCAGGGTGCGGATCTCTCCGGATGGACGACGAGTGGCAGTGGACGTCGAGGAGCGGAAAACTGGTACGTCAGATATCTGGTTGTTTGAGCTGACACGCGGCGTAGCAACGCGGCTGCACCATGATGCGATCGATGAAATCTCGCCCGTTTGGGCGCCAGACGGCGCGAAGTTGTTTTTGCGGTCGGACAAACTGGGGCCGCCCGATATCAACGAGTTGACCATCGGCGTCCCGGGCAGCGAGCGTCTCGTTTTCGCCGACGAAACGGTGCAGCAGCCTGAAGATGTTTCACCCGATGGACGGCTACTTGTTTACCTGAATGACCTACAGACAACGGCGGACATCTTTCTTCTCCCGCTCGCAGGCACGGACCGCGAGCCGACACCCTGGGTCCGCACGCGCTTTGACGAAACGAGCCCACGATTTTCCCCCGATGGTCGATGGATCGCGTATGAAGCGGACGATTCTGGCGATTCCGAGGTGTACATCGCGCGTGTCGATGGGGCGGCCGACAAGCGCCGCATTTCGACGACAGGAGGCAGCCGCCCGCGGTGGCGCCGGGATGGACGCGAGCTCTTCTACGTGGCGCCCGGCGGCCTCGTCATGTCGGTCGCCGTCACACCGGGGCCGCAACTCGAGATGGGCGTGCCCACGATGCTTTTCCGCACGGCATCAGAAATTCTCACCTACGATGTCACGCCCGACGGCTCGCGATTCCTCGCTAACTTGCCGATTGAGAGGATCCGGGAATCACCAGTCCGTGTCATCGTGAATTGGCAACAAGCACTGAATCGGCGAACTAATTGAGCGACGCGACCCTGCGTCGCAGCGCCTTGACGTGCTCCCACACCTGCTCGCGTCGGTCGAACTCGGTAACACATTACCCGAGAGGCGGCCGCAGTGTAGCGCGGCGACTGGCCGGATTCAATCTGTTAGCAAGTGCCACCAACGTCGTCACTTCTCGTCGAACGGGCGACACAAGCCACGCTGAATAGACAAGAACTCGATAGCGCGAATACGCCTGCGGCCGGCACAGCATATCGGCTCATCGCCAGCCCACAATTGGCCCAGACCTGATCGAACCCGACGGCTCGCCGATCGTGAAACGAACAAAACAGCGCACTAAGACAATCTCCTCCATCCAACGGTGGCAAAGACAGCCGCATCTGAGTCAGGCCGTTATGTGGCTGTGATCAACGCGACGACCTCGTGTAATTGCACTTGCATCGGCACGGCGACATAACGAACTCCGACACATAACAGCCACAACCATCCGTCCGGCGACCGGTCGCCGACGAATGACGACGTCGAGGTCACGAGGCGCCTCGTGGCGGCGGGATCCTCAGCATCGTCGTTCTTGCGCGACCGTTTTGCCGGCGGGGAGCTCGAGAACGGCGACGGAGCTATGGGTGCCGTCCGGCTCGTACAGCGAGCACGGCTCGGTATCACACGGCTAGCAGGCTTGATGCAGTGATGCATCAGCGGTATGATCGTGCATCATGCGGACGACAATTACGCTCGATGACGGGTTGCTCGCCCAGCTCAAAAAGAGGGCGGCAGCATCAGGCACAACTGTCAGTCGGCTGGTCGAGCAGGCAGTCCGCTTGTTCATCCGGACACCGCCAGTGCCGAAGAAGCAGAATCGATTCGAGCTGGTGACCTTCGGACGCGGTGTGCGCTTCTCTCGGCAGAATATCGATAAGACTGCTCGCCTCATCGAAGACGACGACGTCGCTTGATACGCGGGCCACAGCTAGCCTCGATGCAGCTGCCGGACGTCAATGTTCTGATTTATGCGCACCGGGAAGATGCGCCCGAACACGAACGCTACGCGGCGTGGCTGCGGGCCTTGACGGAGTCCGACGAACCCTTCGCCGTCTCGGAGGTTGTGCTTGCAAGCGTCAATCGGATCGTCACCAATCCGAAGATCTTTGACCCTCCCTCCCCAACGGAGGTGGCGGTCGCCTTCTGTTAACGCCTCGTCGATTGGCCGCGAGCGGTCCTGATCCTGCCCAGCCGCCGCCATTGGGATATCTTCACGGGACTCTGCGCAAACATTCGTGGCCCACTTGTGGCCGATGCGTTTCTCGCCGCGCTCGCGATTGAACACGGATGCGAACTGATCACGACGGATAGTGATTTCTCGCGGTTCGCCGGCCTACGATGGCGGCATCCGTTCGCCGCCTGACCTTCGGCGTCTCACGCTCACCTTGGTCGCGCCTGTGAGACGTTAGGCCTCGGTCTGGTCCTTGGGAAGACGCTTACGTACACGCAGTTCCGCCATGCAGCATTGGAGGCCGTCGGCCGCACTGCGTTTGGCAGCAAGCGCGTCAGCAGCGTGCCTCGAAGGTCAGCACTCGAGCGCCTCGCTTGTTGGCTGCGTCACGCCCACATTCTGTCCCGCAAAGACGTGACTGCGATTCACCTTGCGGCCCTTGAAACACATGCGGCCACAACTTGATCTACCGAAGCCGCCGCGATGCGCTGGTCGCCGCGCTGCGGGAGCACTTGCCGAAGTTGCGCATCCACGGCGTCGCCGCGGGACTGCATTTGATAATGGCGCTTCATGCGTCCATATTCCTATGACGGGTGCGGTTGTGTGAACCGTCGCAAACGCATTTAAGGCGTTCTTGGCGGCGTCAAGCCGTTCATGCGCAGGTACGGAACCACTTGACCGTAGTGGTTCCATGAGTGACCGACGGCGACACCGATCAGACCCATTCGACTGTCAGTTCCCTGGCCGAATGGTCCTTTGAACGGCGCGAAGGCATTCTCGTCGTTGACGGTTGCGGCGGCCCGCTTCAGTGCGGCGAACGATGCCTTCAGATATTGCAACACCTCAGACTTCGTTCGCACGTTGTCCGGGCCGCGCTCGTCGGACATGTCTGCAGTAACTCTCTCTCCGAGAATTGTGGCGGCGACCAGGTGCTGCACAGCGGCAGCGTGTTTGATCTGCTGCGCAAAGGTCCGCACGCCTCGAAACGCGCCGTTCGTAGGAACGAAGTTGTACTTGTCTTCCGGCATTTCCTCGGCCACGCCGGTCAGAGCTCTTTCGATACCGGCGACGAAGGTCAGAGCCGTCGCGTTCGCGTGCCCGCCGGCCGCAGACGCCGGTGGTTGCGCCTCCACAACGGATGGACCTAGTCCCAACATCAGGCAGACGACGACGCTCCACCGGACTTTCGATACGACGACCGATTGACTCATGCGCTCTTGAGCACTGATAGGCATGTATACAATAGGCGCGAGATGGTCACGCGTGACAGGGACCCGGCGCGGCGATAACCGAAGGCGAACGAGAACGCATACGTGAGGCCATGGTTCGCCTGGCGTTGGGTCATCGCGATGCGTTTGCCGTCGTTTTCGAAGGGTTGTGGCCCCATCTCCTTCGATTCGTGACCCGTGCGATGAATGGCCATCCAGACGCTGAGGATGTCGCGCAACAGACGTTGCTCAAGATCTTTGCGCGCGTCTCCGATTTCGACGTCGACCGCGACGCGGTGGCATGGGCCTTCGGCATCGCGGGCTACGAGGTCAAGACGCTGCGTCGACAGCTCCAGCGCCGACGCGAAGCGCCCCAAACGCCAGAACTGCCGTCTCGCGCCCCGACGCCGGAAGAAGCTGCAATCGACCGCGACTTGCGGGACCCTTTGGCCGAAGCGCTCGGCGAACTATCGCACGCCGATCGAACGGCGCTTCTCGATGACCGTTCCGCGCTCGGATCCGCAATTTCGCCGGTTGCGTGGCGAAAGCGCCGTCAACGAGCGCTCGAGCGGCTGCGCACCATTTGGGTGAACCGCCATGCGTGACGTCGAGACGCTGCGGCACACTGCACGACGCGCCTATGAGCGTGGACGCCTGCTGTCGGCGGCGCGGGTGGGATGGCTCATCGCTGCGGTCACGCTGGTGTCAGCGCTGGAAACGGGCAGACCTATCCGCACGATAGCGCTCGGATTCGGTCTGTGGCTGATCGCCACGATTGTGCGATGGCGTTTGCCGCACGGCTTCGCAGTTGTAGGCCACGGTTTGCAATCTGGCGCCGTGCCCCTCGCAGCGGCGTTGGTCCTATGCCGCCTCGGGGCGGCTGCCCCGCCCGACACCGTGACCGCAATCTGCGGAAGCGCTGGACTATGCGGAGGCGTGCTCTTGGGTCGGGCGCTCGTGAGGAGCGACACCATGCTTTGGCAGCAATGGCTTGGCGGGGCCCTCGTCGCGAGCGCGATGGCGACGCTTGGATGCCTCGCGTTCGGCATTGGCACCGCGGTTGGCGCCGCGGCAGGGATGGCCGCGGGCGCAGGCGCTGCACTGCTCGTCCCAAGACGTGCCTAAGCACGTTCGGCAGCGCACGTGAATTGTCGGCTGCCCTGATGTTGTTGCTCTCGAGCATGGAATCGAAGAGGCGGGGCGTCATCAAGGGCTATCGCCTCGACGGGGATCCGGCGACGATCCTCTCTGGGCTTTCGAAGTAGCCATTCCTCCGCGCGAACCTATGCCAGTGCGCGCACGGCTGCGAGCGTGCGCGCAACATCATCACCGGCGTCAGAAGCCCGGGACAGAGACGAGCGTATTAGCGGCGATACCGAGTGCGGCTGGCGATCACGCCCTTCTCCGCAAGGGCGGCTACGACCCTCTCCGCCGCCATCCCTTCGACGTCGATCGCTTACCCGCGTAAATGCCCACGCAACGGGACCGTGCAGGGCGGGTCAAGACCGCGAAGCGCCGAGCGTCGCGAGGGCAATCGCGAGGGCAGTCTTGACGCGCCCAAACGGTCCCGGAAAATGCTGTTCCGGAGCCGATTAGAAAGCCGGACCACGATGAGGTGGACATGCTACCCTACGGGCGCTCGAGCCCCGCAGCGATGGCTCGTCATCTTTAGTCCAAGCAATCGCCTCGGAACGACAAGGAAGTTCGCATGCTGGCGACTGTGTCGAGAGCGCCATTGTCGATCGGACTCGCCGCGGCGCCTCTGGCCGCAGAATTCGTTCGCATCGAGGTGCATTCGCGAGCCGATGTCGTGAACGGGCGGACCTTCGGTACCGCCGGCCCCTACGAAAAATCTCGCAGGAAAAATCTTCTTCGCTGTCGGAAGCCTCGATCCGAGCTCGGCCGAGCACTTCGGTAATGGGTTCGCATCTTCGCAGTCGGCGGCTCGCGTTCATCGGTCTCACGAGGGACTACCGGGTTCAATCAGTTGAACCCGCTCGCTGCGACAGTCTTTCGGGCATGTGAATACCGTGCATGGTGGATGGCCTAATCCCGCGGTCTGAGATCCATTCAGCGAAAGGGGGAGCAGATGCCACGCTCAGCAGCTCTATCGGTTTTGCTCATGCTGGTGCTTGCGAACGGAGCCGAGGCACAGACGGTCAGTTCGACGACCGGCGCGATCGACGGAAGAGTGACCGACACGTCGAACGCAGTGCTGCCGGGTGTGACGGTCACACTCACCGGCGAAGCGTTGATGGGCAGCCGCGACACGGTGACGAGCGAGACGGGTACGTTCCGCTTCATTTCGATTACCCCAGGTCTCTACACGGTCACGTTCGAGCTGGGGGGCTTCGCGACCGTGAGGCGAACCGACATTCAGGTTGGTGCCGGTTTCACGGCCACTCTGAATGTCTCGATGAACGTGGCCAGCCTCGAGGAATCGGTCACCGTGAGCGGCGCCTCGCCAGTGGTGGATACGCAGTCGACGACAGTCTCGACGAGCTTCGACGCCGCGAAACTCGCGGCGCTGCCCAATGGCAGCAATGACCCGTGGGCGATGCTGGCGGAGACGCCGGCAGTCAAGATGAGCCGCATCGACGTGGGTGGCAGCACGTCGGGCACGCAGACCACCTTCACGGCGTATGGCATCGCCGGTCAGCGGCCGTACTACGAAGGGATCAACGGGACGGAATTCACCAACGCCAACGGCAACTACCCGGACATGAACGCGTTTGAGGAAGTGGCCGTGAACACCGTGGGCAACAACGCCGAGATGGGGCCGCCCGGGGTGATGATGGTGTTCGTCGTCAAGTCGGGCGGCAACACGTATCACGGCTCGGCCGGCATCAACTACTCGGACGGCGACTGGCAGTCGTTCAATATCGACGCGGATCAGATTGCGCGTGGCGTGGAGGGCGGCGGCGGGCTCAAACCGGAAGACACCAACCGCCTGACCCTCTTCCGTGACAGCTTCGCGCAGCTGGGCGGCTACATCCAGAGGGACAAGCTGTGGTGGTTTGGCGCGATACGCGAATCTGAGAATCAGCTTCGCCAAACGAACTTCCCAGTGAAACCCTTCAAGACGACACTTCAGGTCTACCAGGGAAAGGCCACGTATCAGCTGACGCAGAACAACAAGTTCATCGGCTACTACCAGTTCAACGCGAAGCGGCAGCCGGACCGGCTCGATCGGTTCCAGTTGAACGCGACCAACGCGATCCACCCGAACGACGACTCGCAGTTCAAACAGTATCAAGGGAATTTCGTGTCGAAAGTCGAGTTCAACTCTGTCCTCAGCGACGCCATGTTCGTCGAGGTTCGGGCCGGGCAGTGGGGCTACTACCGAGAGTTCTCCAACGAAACAACGGCGCCGAGCTACGAGGACACTACCACCCGCATCGTGTCGGGCGCGGCTCAGAACCGGTACGACAGACCGCGCCGCAACCAGGTCCTCGGGTCGCTGAGTTACTACAAGGAAGGGTTCGGCGGCACGCATAACTTGAAGTTCGGATGGGAAATCTTCCGGGAGACGAACACCGGGGGGTGTTGCATGGCCGGAGCGTACAACGATGTCGTGCACATCCTTCGGAGCGGTGGGCCGCTGGAAGTCTTCCTGCTCGGCAACCCGGCCGAGTCGACCGAGGGCCTCTGGAATACGGGCCTCTACCTGACCGACACATGGCGGGTCAGCAACAGGGTGACGCTGAACCTCGGCGTCCGGTTCGACCGGTACAAGAACTTCCTCTCCGAGCAGAGGCACGAAGCGGATCGCTTCTTCCCGGAGACGGTGGTCTTTCCAGCCGTGGACAACGTGCGCACGTGGAACGTTCCGGCGCCGCGCGTCGGCGTCAGCTACAACGTGACGGACGACGGCCGCACGGTCGTCAAGGCCAACTGGGGTCTCTACTGGGGCAATCCTGGCACTACGTCAGCGAACCCGAACGGCTCCACGGAGTTCGATCCACGGTCAACTTGAACGCGAACCGTCCCGTGGCTTCGCCAGTTCCGAGAATCACTCTGTGCCAAAGCACATCAATGTCGGCAGGCAAATCGTTGCGGCGCACGGCGCGCGAACGAAATCCCGCCAGCATGGTCACGCGATGGCCGCGCGCGGCAAGACCGGACGCCAGCTCGTCGGCGATCGTCCAGTCTACTGGTCACATGCCCGCGCGTTGAGAGGACGAAGCCAATGTTCATCTGATACATTGCAGTTCTGCATCTCGCACAGGGGGAACTTTGTCATGCACGAGTTGCGACCTGTTTGCCGTGCGCTGTTTGCTATCGCGCTATTGTCAATCCTCAGCCTCCGGTCCGAACCGCTCAACGCACATCACGGATGGGCCGGGTATCTCGACGCGGAGTTCGAACTGACCGGCACGCTGGAAACGCCCGTGTCGCTCGCCAACCCGCATGCGTCGATGAAGATTCGCGTCGATAACCAGGTTTGGGACGCCGTCCTGGCGCCGCCGCAGCGGACCGCCAGTGCCGGCTTGCGGGAGGGCATCATTCCAATCGGCGACCGCGTCACGGTGCACGGTCACCGCCATCGCGATCCCAAGCGGTTCGAGATCAAAACGGAGCGTGTAATCTGGCGCGATCGGACGTTCAACGTCTACCCCGACCGTCAGTAATCGCAGGCGCGCGTGCGCCTGAGCCCGTTAGCAACTAGAAGCGAAATACCACGCCCGCGGTGAAACGAGCGATGTTCGCGTCGCCTTCGACGAAGACGCGGATGTAATCGCCGCCCAACCGCAAACCGGCTCGATCGCTCATGGCGACGTTCACGGCGCCGCCGAGCATCATGCCGAACTCCGTGGATGAATCCGTGGTCTCGACCGTGGTCGTCTGCCCGCTGATGGTCGTTGTACCCGAAACCGATGCCGAGCCGCGTATGCCACCGAGCAGGAATTGCGCGAACGGGACGATGCGCGGGTTGCGCCGGGTCAGGAGGCGCACACCGCCCATGAACGTGTGAATGCTCACGTCAGCTTCGACGTCGATGGTGGAAATGCCGGTGATCGAGTGCGTTTCGATCTCCTTATAGCCGCCCGACACGAGACCCGCGAGGGCAATCGACTTCGCCACATCGCGCGAGATGTCGGCAAACCATCCCACCGCGATCGTTTCGCCTTCAGAGCGGAGCAACTGATAACCCGCACCCAGTTCGGTGACAGCCCCACCCTGCGCCGCAACTGGTGCAGGCACGGCTAATGTCAGTGCGGTCGCGCCGAGCAGCAATGTCCGCCGGCACAGCCCGCTCATGTCAGGCGGGAGTATAGACGATGTCTTCTCTCACGGCCGCGCGGCTGCAGATGGAGCTCTCACTGGGCTTCCATATGATCTTCGCCGCGATCGGCATGGCAACGCCGCTGATGATGCTGATCGCGGAGCGGCGATGGATACGCCACCGCGATCACGATGCGCTGGCATTGGCGCGCGTGTGGGCGAAGCTGACCGCCGTCACCTTTGCGATCGGCGCGGTGTCGGGCACGGCGCTCTCCTTCGAGCTGGGACTGCTCTGGCCGCGCTTCATGGTGTTCGCCGGTCCGCTCATCGGTCCTGCCTTTGCGCTCGAGGGATACGCGTTTTTCATCGAGGCGATTTTTCTCGGGCTCTATCTGTATGGCTGGAATCGCCTCTCACCACGGCAACACTTGTTCTGCGGGTGGGCGGTGGCTGTGAGCGGCGTGCTCTCCGGGATTCTCGTGCTCGCCGCAAACGCCTGGATGCAGAACCCCGTCGGCTTTCGAGTCGGATCCGACGGTCTGCCAATCGATGTCGACGCCTTAGCCGTGCTCCTCAATCCGGCGTGGCCGGTCATGGCGGCACACTCCGCGCTTTCGACGTATCAGGCGGTTGGCTTTGCTGCCGCCGGCCGCTACGCGTGGGTGTTAACCCGTGGCACGGAGGATGGACGGTACGCGCGACTCGGACTGGCCGTCGCCATGACCATCGGCGGCGTGGCCGCGGTGACACAACCGATCCTGGGCGACGCTCTCGCCAAGCGCGCGCATGTGCATCAGCCAGCGAAGCTCGCGGCAATGGAAGGTCAGTTCGTGACCGAACGCGGGGCACCGCTGCGGATCGGCGGCCTGCCCGATACCGAACGTCGCGAGACCCGCTACGCTATTGAGATCCCCGGCGGCTTGAGTTTCCTGGCGACGTTCGACCCGAACGCCGAAGTGGTGGGCCTCGATCGCTTTGCGCGCGACGAATGGCCAAACGTCGTGGTCACACATCTCGCGTTTCAGATCATGATTGGCAGCGGCGTAGTCACGCTCCTTGCAGCTGCTTGGTATTGGGCGGTGCGGTGGCGACATCGGTCGCGTGGACTCGAAGGGCCGCTGCCGCGGGCGATGCTTGCGGCACTCGTGATCTGCGCACCGCTCGGCTTTCTCGCACTCAAAGCCGGTTGGGTCGTCACCGAAGCAGGGCGCCAGCCGTGGACGATTTACGAGGTGATGCGAACGGCAGACGCGGTCACGCCAGTGGCGAACGTGTGGGGTTCGCTCACGCTTTTCACTGCCCTCTATGCCGGTCTTCTCGTGGTGCTCACTTTCTTCCTGCGGCGGCTGGCGGCAGCTCCTGCCGACGTGGCGGCCTCGCGAGGACAGCAATGACACTGGCCGCGTTCCTTGCGTCTGTGATGCTGGTCGCGCTTGTCGCCTATGCCGTGCTTGCCGGCGCGGACTTCGGCGCCGGTATCTGGGATCTTCTCAGCGTTGGACCGCGCCGGCGCTTGCATCGCCAAGCGCTTTCGGCAGCGATCGGGCCGGTGTGGGAAGCCAATCACGTGTGGCTGATCTTTCTCATCGTGCTGCTCTTCACGTGTTTTCCGGCCGCCTATGCGAGGGCGAGCGTCGATCTGTTCTGGCCGCTGCATTTGGTATTAATCGGAATCGTGCTGCGTGGCGTCGCCTTCGTGTTTCGGGCGTACGGATCTGAACGTGCGTCCGCGCAGGCAGCATGGGGCCGCATCTTCGGCGCGGCGAGCGCCGTCACGCCCATGCTCCTTGGCATGTCGCTCGGCACGATCTCAGCCGACGGCCAGGCGTGGATCGATCGTTTTCCACTCGTGGTAGGGATACTGGCACTGCTGATTTGCGCCTACCTCGCCGCCGTCTATCTCGCCTGGGAAACCGACGACGCGGACGTCAAAGAGGACTTTCGGCGCCGCGCGATCGCGTGCTGGTTGGTTGCCGGCATCATCTCGCTGCTCACGCTGCTGCTGACGCGCCTCGATGCGCCGCGGCTCTGGGCAGGTCTCACCTCGTGGCCGGCGGGCCTCTTCGTGACCGGCGGCACGCTGCTCGCTCCGCTCTCGTTGGCCGCGCTCTATCGAAGGCGGTTTTCTCGCGCCCGTCTGTTTGGCGCAGCGCAGGTCGTCGCGTTGCTGCTGGGATGGGGCGTGGCGCAGTGGCCGTATCTGATCTACCCGGAGGTGACCGTCACCGCCGCGGCCGCACCGCGATCGACGCTCGCGCTGACAGCGGCAAGCTTGCCGCTCGGGGCCGCGGTGCTAGTCCCGTCCCTCTGGTTCCTGTTCGCGGTCTTCAAGAAGCGACGTGCGGTATAGATTCCGACGTTCGCATGTGTTGCAGACTCCAGCTCGCGGACCTGAAGGTCCGCGCTACACGGTATTCGCGAACCTGAACGTCCGCGTTACGTGGGATTCGCGAACCTGAAGGTCCCGCTGCATGGTCGGCGGCAAACGCTCGCGCACCTGCCAACGCGCGATCTGCGCGGAGCTGCATTGTCACGCGGCGGCTAACTGCGACGTGCACTCCGGGCATCGCGTCGCCTTGATCGAAATCGTCGAGGCACAGAAGGGACACTCCTTGGTGTTCGCTTCGGCCGCCGCGGGTTTGTCGACGGCGCCTTTGATGCGATTGACCTGCCTGACAATCACGAACACGGCGAGCGCGATGATCAGAAAGCTGATGACGTCGTTCATCAACTGGCCGAAGGCGATGACCGGAATACCTTGCGCTTTCGCCGCAGCGAGCGAAGCCGGAATCGCCTTCGACCTGTCGAGCACGACAAACAAGCTCGAGAAATCGACTCGCCCGAGCGCCAGTCCGAGCGGCGGCATGAGGATGCCCTCGACCAGCGTGGTGACGATCTTGCCGAACGCCGCGCCGATGATGACACCGACGGCGAGATCGATCACATTGCCGCGAGCGATGAAAGTGCGGAATTCGGTCCACATCGGCTGTCCCTCCGATCGCGATCAACGAGTCTAGCGACCTCCGCGTCCGATGCTCAAGACACCCGCACCCTAACGTGTGCGTCACCTAGCCGTCGAGTCGTTGAGGTGCAGGTCGGGATCTCGCCGAAGCGCTTCGCCCGCATCACGCGCTTCCAGCACGCGCTGCGCGTGCTCGAACAGGCTGACGTGCGCGAGAAAGGCGCCTACACCGCCGCGCGGTGCGGGTATGCAGACCAGGCACACTTCGTGCGCGAGTGCCGCGAGATCTCGGGCGCGCCGCCGCGCGCGAACCTGCTACCAGCGCGCGTCGGCTTGCGCTCTTGTACGAGGACCGTGCCCCATGAGAGCGCCGCAACAGCGACAATTGAGATCAAGGCACAGGAGATTTTCATGCGCGCTACTGTAGCGTTACGCCGCGGTCAAGTCTTGAACGAATGCGACCCGGCCGTAATGTGTCGTCGACCGTCTAGTCCCTCAATTCACGTGAGTGGACGAGCCTGGCATCGAGGCAAGACGAATAGATGGGCCGAAAGTAACACTGTGCCAGCGTTTCCTGCCCCGTCGGCGCGACCACGTCAAGCAAGCTCCGGTGTAGAGAAGTACGTGCGCTTCGCTGCGCTCCTGGCATGCGCCCTTCTCGCGACTCCGGCGTTGGCTCAGGAACGTCCGCTGCCCGACGCGCAAAAGTTCGCTCAGGAGGTGCGCAAACGTCTCGCGACCGACGAAGAACGGCAGAGCGGCTACATGTACCTCGAGACCCGTCGCGAGCGCTCGCTCGACAAGGCGGGCAGGAGCACACGCGAAACCGTGAAAGTCTATGAGAGCTATCCCGCGCTTCCGGGCGAGGATCGCTGGCGCCGCCTGATTTCTGTCGACGGCAAGCCGGTGCCGGCTTCTGAATTGGACAAGCAGGATCGCGAGCGCCAGAAAAAAGTGCTGGAGTATGTGCGCAAGCTCGAAAAGCAGACGGATCGCGACCGTGCGGCACAAGCGCGCGAACGGGAAAAGGAGCGGCGCGAGAGCGCCGCGCTCGTGGACGATGTGTTTCGTGTCTACGACATCCGGATGCTCGGGCGCGAAACGTTGGAAGGCCACGACGCGATTGTCTTTTCGCTCACGCCGAAGCGAGGCGTCAAAGCGCTCACGCGCGACGGCGGAGCACTGCGGCACTTCGCCGCCAAGGCCTGGGTGAGCGAAACCGAGTACGAGCTGGTGCGGCTCGAGGTCGAGGCACTCGACAATGTGTCCTACGGTCTTGGACTGCTCGCGCGGGTGCACAAAGGCTCACACGGCGCGTTTCAACGGCGCAAGGTCAATGGTGAAGAGTGGCTGCCGGCAAGCGTGAGTTACACCGGAAGTGCGCGGCTGTTGCTGCTGAAGGCGATGCGCGTGGATGTTGCGGCCGAATACTCGAGCTATCGCAAATTCACAGTCGAAACCGAGACCACATACGGGAAACCGAAATAAAACGAGGTTCCGGGCTGCGCGCGAGTCGCAGTTACGTCGCGTTAAAAGTGTTCTCCGGCGAACTTCTTTGATTCCGCGGCCACACGTTCCAGCGCCCCGGTGCCGTTGAGGATCATCACGCGGTAGCGAAACGTCGCGGATTTGCCAGGTTCGAGGATCAAATTGAGTTCCTCATTGCCGTCACCAAGAGCCTTTTGCCCGAGTGGATTCGCGGCAAACAAGCCGTAGCCGCGCGCGTGCCAGTGCGTGGGGTAGCCGAAATTGGCCGGGTGGTCGAGAATGGCGATCGAGATCGGCTCGGATCCAATCCGCCCGCCAACGAGCGTCCACTTGCCGCGCGTGCCCCACACGGCGTCGCCCTTCTTTCCTTCACTGCTGACGTATTCGCCAGTGACGCCAGTGTTGTCGAGCACCGGCACCGTGGTCGCTTTCCCGGATGCGTCAGTGAACACCTCCGGCTGGTTGGACGGCTGCTCCAGCTCGCGCGCGAGTCGAATGCCGAGCGTGCTTTCCTTGTTGTCGCGCAACACCACCTTCTGATCGAGCGCCGTCAGCGTCGTGTATCGATCGATCACCCGTGTGTCGGCGCTGCCGCGAAAGACGAACTGTGTTTGCTCGCGCAGCAACGCTGTGCCCTCGCCACTCACCCACTCGGCTTCGACGCTGAGTTCGCCGCGATCGTCGCCGCTTTTGGCATTGACAATGCGCTTGTGGTGGATGGTCCCCATTTTCACCGCCTGGTCCTTGGCGATCGCGTCGGAGTTGTTCCAGAAATCGAACCCATTCACGTCGCCGTGATTGAACCAGAGTCCGACATGATGTGGGTGGTCGACGCGCTCGCCTTTGCGCGGATCGAGCGGAAACCCGCGCGTCACGAGCGTGCCCGTGGCGGTGCGCAGCGGGTACAACACCGGCTTCATGATCGTCGCCGGCCAGATGTACGAGGTAAACGGCTTCCCGTCGATCGTCACATCGACTCGGCGGGCCGACTCGTTGCCGACGACGCGAATCCGAGGATCGGCCGCCTGCAGCGTCGCGACGACAACCGGCAGCAGCATGGCTCCTACTAGCGCGCGCATGGTTCGCAACTCCTTTGTGGCGAAGGACCTTAGCACAACCTGACCGATCGCTGGACGAACGACCCGTTCCCTCACTAGCCAAGGGCCCTGCCCTTGATATCCGGTTAACTCCGCGGCCCTTGGCTAGTTCTTGTTGTTGGCTTGGCGCGCTCCGCGCGCCGTAGACCGTTATGCGGGTCCACAACGCGTACAAAATTCACGTCTGTGGCCGCATAACGGTCTAAC
>JBKPDL010000019.1:0-37630 GCA_046727855.1 Acidobacteriota bacterium | reverse complement strand
GCAGAGCTCGCGGATCGTAATCTCCGATCGCTGCACTCCGATCCCAATCCGGCCGCGCACGCCCGCGTAATCCTCGCGCCAAATGTGGCGCAGCTCGCCGTTCATGTAGAGCCGGCGCTCCTCCTCTCCGAACTCTAACCTGACGCGCGCCCAGTCTGCGCCAATGTACGGCGCGTCGCCACCGATCGCCTCGCCCCGCTGCGCAGCGCTCTTCATGAACCACGGCGTCCGGTCGATGACGCGCCCGTGATCGTCCAGCGCAATGAAGCGGTTGTGTGCGGCGAAAGCGAGCCGCAGCTCCGAAACGGGCTTGACGACAAGCTCGATTCGGAGCGGAACGGCAAACGCATCGCGTGTCATCAGGCCGACCCAGCGCGGGTCTTCCCCCGGCGGCACCATCAGCCGCAGCTCCTCGTCCACATACTCTGCGCGCACGCCGAAGCACAACATCCGCGACAGGACTCCCGTGTTGTAAGGCGACGTGCCGATAGGCGTCGGGACGTCAGGTGGGACAGGCAGATCGGGATGGTCGATCAGCGTCTCGGCGCGATAGCCCTCGACATAGTTGGCGCTGCTGCCGTCGTGCCTGGCGTCGATGCCTGCCGCCATCGATGTGAGCCAGGCGCCGGTTACGCGCTCGCAGGACCCGACCGACACGCGCCGAAGCCGCGGCAGCGCCGCGAGCTCGCGCATGCCTGCGTCCGTGATGAAGTCGCAGTTCGTGAACTCGACCGTCTCAAGCCGCTGGAAGCCAGCAAGGGTGCGCAGGCTTTCATCGGTGATTTGCGTGCCGAAGGCGCCGTAGTACACGAGGGTTGGATGCGCACGCAGATAACGCGTCGCGCCGTCGCCGGTGGAGCGGTTGTACATGTTCGTCAGCCGCTCGAGCCGCGGAATTTTCGCGATGTGCTCGAACGCCGCGTCGCCAAACATGATCGGACCGAGGTCCACCAGCGCAGGCGCATCCGCAAGATGCGCCATTGCAGCGTCCGAGATCCGCGGACCGCCGAGTCCGAGACGCTGCAAACGCGGCAACCGCGCGATCGCCGCAAAGCCGCGGTCGGTCATCCGGCGGCACACGCGTGACCCAATACTCTCGAGGGTCGTGCGCTGTCCCAACGCGATGAATCCTTCGTCTCCTGAGACGGGATCCTGACAGTGCAGCCGGCGGAGCCGCGGAATTGTCGCAATCTCCGTGAGGACATCGTCCGTCGCGAGCGCGCCGTGGAAGTTCAGCTCCTGCAGCGATGCCATGCGCCGCAGGTGCGCGACACCGCGCGCGGTGTAATGCGGGCTGCCAAACGCGGACATGTGCAGGTCGAGCGCGACCACGCCGTTAAGCGCTCCAATCGTGGCGAGCGCTTCGTCCGTGAGAGCGCGAGCGGAGCTGACCGCGAGGAACGCGTCGGACGCTCCGGGCTCTGCGAGGGCAGGAAAGTCGCGCAGCCGCGCTGCACCTGCATCGGTCAGCCTGGCGCCGACAAGGACGCGCGACAGCGACGGCTTGTGCGTGAGCGCGGCGATCGCTGCGTCGCCGGTGTCGGTCCACTGCAGGTTGATGCGTTCGAGGTGTTCGTGATTCCGCAGCCGCTCTATGGTGCGATCGGTGAGCTGGCCGCAGCGTGACAGCGACAGCGCCGTCAGCCACGGCATGGCTTGCAGGAACTTCACGTCTGCGTCGAGAAGGTCGCCGCGCGAGGCGAGATCAATCGCCCGAAGTGTTGCGATCTCCGCCAGCCGCGCGAGGCTGTCCGCCGGGACCTTCGGCCCAACCTTGACGCCGCTGATGCCTCGCTCGATAAACCGCTGCACGACATCAGCCGTGAGTGGCTCGTTCAGTTCGACGACGTCGGGGACGGGATCGTCGTAATGGAGCACCTCTTTGAGCTTGCGTTGCGTGTGGTTTGATCCACCTGAGATTGCCTCGACGTGCGCACGCAGCGCGTCCCACGAGTCGAAGCCGTATTGCTGCGCGATGGCTCGCTGCGCGTCGCGCAATCGAGGCGGCGTCTCAGCTGCAAGTGCACCGTCAGACGCGCCGCTGCGCCATGCAGCCAGAAGTTCTTTTGCCAGTGTTCGTTGTAGAAGCCCGGTACCTTGAACAGCTGATCGAGCGTGGCGAACGCCGCCTCCGGATTCCCGGTCTGCGCGTGTACCTGCGCGAGCAGATACAGATACAGCGGGCCCTCCACCGCGTCTTTGCTTACCGGCAGGAGCGCCGCGGCACGCTTCGCGTACCGCAGTGCATCCGCGGGCCGTCGAATGCCGAGGGTCGTCAAGGCCAGAGCCGCCTGCACCTGGTAGTCATCAGGGCTGAGGCGCTCCCTTGCCATCAGCTCCGGCAATGCGGCGGCGTAACTCTTGAGCGCGTCCTGGTGCCTGCCGCGCACCCCGCGGGGTGTTGCGGCACATCTGACAGCGGACCGAGTCGGCAAAGCGCATCAGTACAGTGCTCCCGCTTCAACGCAAAAACTCCGCGACACGTTTTGCCGATTCCTGCGCGCTGGTGACGAGAAACAGATGGCCGTCGTCGATGATCACGAGACGCGCGTTCGGGATGAGCGTCGTCAGGATCTGTCCATTGATGATCGGGACCAGCGGGTCGTCGCGGCCCATCATGACGAGGGTTGGCTGCCGCAACAATCTCAACCAGGGGAGGCTGCTCCAGCCAAGACCCGCGATCAGCTGCAAAAAGTAGCCGTAGTCACTCGATCCGCGAAAGTGGCGCAGGTGTTTCCACACCGGCTCGGACGATTCGCGAAATCGACCGCCATAAATCTCGCCGGCAATCCTTTTCATGTAGGCGGCGTCGGTGTAGCGGCGGCGGGTGGCCAACTTGAGCAGGACGCGGAGATTGCCGGGCACCATCAAATGTCCCGGCGATGTCGCGGCCAGCACCAGGCGGCGGCAGCGGCGCCGGTACTGGAAGGCGAATTGCTGCGCGATGGCTCCTCCCCATGACACACCGAGCACGTCCACCTGCTTGTATCCAAGCCGGTCGAGCAACCGGGCGGCGAGCCGCGCCAATTGGCACGGCCGGTATGGCAACCAGGGGGTGGATGATCCTCCGACGCCGGGCACATCGAAGATGACCGCTTCGACGCCCGGCAGTGCATCGAGAAAGGGCTCGACTAACTCGATATTCGCGCCAATGCCGTTGAAGAGCAGCAGCGACGGATGCGATTGGTCGCCAGCACGCACGCCGACGCGCAACGTCTGCCCTTGGATGTCGTGCAGGCTGATCTGCATCTACTCGTCCATGACGTATCGGCCCGGCGCAGCGGCGACTGGTCGATGGACCGAACTGCCAAGGGTTGATGGTGCATCATGCATCTCACCGGAGCGCTTCTTGATCCACTCGAGCCAATGTGGCCACCAGCTTCCCGCATGCTTCGTCGCTTTCTCCTGCCACACCTCGGCGCTGCGCTCGTGCGCCTCGCCTGACCAGAAGAAGGCTTTCGGATTGCCCGGCGGATTCAACAAGCTCTGGATATGCCCGTTGTTGGCCAACACGAACGTGCTGCGCTCGCCAAAAAGTCGGGCCGTGTTGTAGCAACCCGTCCACGGCGTAATGTGGTCGGTGACACCGGCAATGACATAGCTGTCGATGGTCACTTTGCGCATGTCGAGCGGCGTGCCACACACCTTGAGTTTGCCGGGATTGATGAACGGATCTGTGACGATCAAGTCGAGAAAATCGGCGTGCAGCTTCGCGGGCAGCCGCGTCGTGTCACTGTTCCAATAGAGCACGTCGAATGCGGGCGGCGCGTTGCCCATCAAATAGTTGTTCACCCAGTAGTTCCAGATCAGATCGTTGGGCCGCATCCAGGCGAACATGCGCGACATTTCCTGCCCGTCGACGAAGCCGACCAGGCGCGACGCTTCTTTCGCCGCGGAAATCGTTTCGGCGGTGACAAATGCCCCAAGCGTCGTGTTCTGCGCGACTGCCATGTCGAGTACACACACGCCGACCGTTGCGCTTCGGACCTTCTTCTTGCGGCGGGCTGCCAGGTGCGCGAGGTAGGCCGCCATGGTGATGCCTCCCGAACACGAACCCCACATGCTCACGTCGGCGCTGCCGGTGATCTCGCGCATGACGTCTACGGCTTCATCGAGCGCGCCGACATAGGTATCGAGCCCGAAATGACTTTCGGCAGACGTTGGGTTCTTCCAACTGATCGCAAAGGTTTGCAGGCCGCCCTTGAGCGCCATTTGCACGATGCTCTTGTCCGGTGCGAGGTCGAACACATAGAACTTGTTGATCTGCGGCGGCGCGATGAGCAGCGGGCGCTGATGCACCTGTTTGCCGAGAGGCTGGTACTGGATGACCTCCATCACGGGACTGCGATAGACGACTGCTCCTGACGTGGTTGCGACGTTGCCGCCCACCGCGAACTTGCTCGTGTCAACCTGGGTCGGCAGGCCGCGGTTCTTTGCCAGGTCATTGACAAAATTCTCGAGGCCGCGGATGAGGCTCTCACCGCCGGTCTCCACGGCTTTCTTCAGCGCCGCGGGATTGCCTGCCAGTGTGTTGGTCGGCGCCATCGCATCCACGAACAGCGAGACGACGAAGCGGGCACGCTCGGCATCGCGCTTTTCCAACTTGGCCTCGTCCACCAACCGATTGAGCGCGCCGCTCCAGGCCAGGTAGTACTGCGCCAACGCGCGGTAGACGGCGCTGTCCTTCCATGCCGGATCAGCAAACCTGCGGTCGTTGGGGTCGGGCGCAAGCTCGGACCGGCCGGTCATGATCTTGCCGAGCTCGTCGAGGAAAGAGAGGTATTGCCCCGCCATCAGCCCCGGGCTCACCATCACTTGCCGGACCGCGACCTGTGCGAAATTGACGGCGCCCTGCACCGGCAAGCCGATCCAAGGGTTAGGCGGCGACGCCGGATTGGCCTTGGTGCGCGGTCGGGAAGACGATGTTCGTCCGGTGGCAGCTTTGGACCGCGCTCTTCCACGTGTTTTGCGGGTCATGTCTGCCTCTCCATCTGCACGACACTGCCACCACGTTTGGCCACGAGCATGGCCCGCTCCGGGTCGACGTGAATCCATTGGTGATCACCGGTGCAATCCGCGAATCGATTGATCTGATCCTGGTCTACCACGCCCCAATCGGAGAGACCCAGTTCAAGGCCGACGAACTGAGCGGCGGTCGACATGCTGTAGCTCGGTGTTGCCATCTTCATTTCGTCTCCTTCTCAATCTGCTCCGCCAAAGCCGGTCGTTCCTGCGTCGCGCGATTGGTGAGCGCGCAGCTCCCTGCGCAGGATCTTGCCCACGGCAGACTTCGGCAGGGTCTCGAGGAAATGCACTTGCTTGGGCACCTTGTACGGCGCCATCTCGCGCCGGCAGTGCGCGATGACGTCTTCCGCACTTAGCGGAGCGCCGGCTGCCGTGATCACAAACAGCTTGACGGCCTCTCCGGTCTTCTCGTCGGGCACGCCGACGCACGCGCACTCCGCCACGCCGCGGCACGCTGCGGCCACCGTTTCGACTTCGTTCGGATACACGTTGAAGCCCGAGACGAGAATCATGTCCTTCCTGCGATCGACAATCTTGAGAAAGCCCGCCGCGTCGAACACCCCGATGTCGCCGGTACGGAAGTACCCGTCGGATGTGAAGGCAGCGGCGTTGGCGTCCGGCTTCTGCCAGTAGCCACACATGACCTGTGGCCCCTTCGCGCAGATTTCCCCCGGCTGACCGATCGCCACTTCATTGTCCTGCTCGTCGACCAGCTTGATATCAGTGGAGGGCAGCGGCAGACCGGCCATGGCTGAGAACCCGTCGCTCGTCATCGGGTTGAGGGTCAACACCGGCGATGTTTCCGACAGGCCGTAGCCCTCGAGAATGTCCGTCCCGGTCACCGCCTTCCACTTGGCCGACGTCACCGGCAACACTGCGGCCCCACCGCCAATGGCCACGCGGAAGTGCGAAAAGTCCACCTCCTTGATGCGCGCATGCGCGACCAGTCCGGCGTAGAGGGTGTTGACCCCGGTAAGAACGGTGAGCCGCGACTGTTTGAGGATGTCGATGAAGCCTTCCATGTCGCGCGGATTCGGGACCAGCCAGTTCTCCGCACCGACCGAGAAGTACGTGATCAAGTTCACCATCAACGCAAAGATGTGGTACAGCGGGAGTGCGGTGACCACAACCTCCTGACCGGGGCGAATGGCATCCGGCACGAAGGCTTTGAACTGCTCGGTGTTGGCGATTAGGTTGCCGTGCGACAGTGCTGCACCCTTCGAGATGCCGGTCGTGCCGCCGGTGTACTGCAAGAACAGCAGATCGCCGCCATTCAAGGCCACCGGCGTGAAGCGAAGCTCCGCGCCAATGGCCAGCGCCTGCGCGAACCCAATGGCGTCAGTCAGACGGGCATCCACCGCGGGGCTTGCCAACGCGGCCTCGCTGCCGTCTGCCAATCCCACACCGATCACATGCTTCACTGACGTCTTGCCGATGACGCTGGCCAGCGTGGCCGAGACACCATTGAAGATCACGATGGTCTCAACGCCGGCGTCGTTGAGTTGATATTCGAGCTCGCGCGGCGAGTAGAGCGGATTGACGTTCACCTGCGCGGCACCCGCACGCAGAATGCCGATCGTCGCGAGCGGAAATGCCGGGAGGTTCGGCATCATGACGGCGATGCGATCGCCCTTTTTGATTCCCAGCTTCTGCTGCAGATAGGCCGCAAACGCGCGCGAGAGACGATCGACGTCGGCATACCTCAGCGTCTGATCGAAGCACCGGAACGCCGCTTTGTCGGCATAACGCTCAATCGCGAGATCCAGCACATCGACGACCGAACGATAGGCGTTCGGATTGATTTCGGCTGGAATGCGTCCGCCATAGGCGGCGAGCCAATGTTTGCTGGACATCTCACTTACCTACTCTCTTGGCCGCACCAGCTCCTTCAGTTGTCCGATGTTCTCCTGTACGCGCGTGGTCACGACCTCGAACATCTCCGACTGAGGTTTCTGCGCGGCATTGGCAAGCTCGCGGATGTTCTTGAACGCCCTCTGCAGCGTCTCCTGAATCGCCTTGTTCGAACTGGCGCCTTTCCCGCTGCCGCCGGACGGCCGCAGTTGCTTCATCACGAGCCGCAAGTCTTCGAGCGAGGTGCGCACCACTTCTGCCTGCTTGACCGCGACCGTCTCGAGTCCCTTCAACCCGATACGGTTGATTTCAGTGAGCGCGTCGAAGTCCTTGCGGCGCGCTTCGAGCATGGCCGCATAGTCCAGTTCGGGAAACCTGAACTGATCCATCAGCTCGGAAACGAACGAAAAATAGTTGGGCGTGGCCCCCTGGCGCATGGTGAGTTCTCCTTTGCTCGGGTGATGACCGGGTATACGCTAACGCTCTCGTCGCGGGGTGTCAGTGACCGAGGCGGCCAATTTCTTGACCCGGCGCGGCCAGGCTTTCGCACGAGGCTGATGAATGAGCAGACCGACGACGTCCGCCTCCTGGGTGCGGGGCATTATGGAGACGCTTGCCGCTGAGGGTCTGGACGTCGGTGCCTTGTGTCACGCGGCCGGCATCGATGTGTCCGCGCTCGACGCCGCGGGCGCGCGCGTCGCAACCGAGAAAATCAGCCGCTTGTGGGAGCTTGCCGTCGAGCACTCGCGCAATCCCGCCATCGGCCTCGCGCAGTCGCACGTGGTCAGGCCTGCGAACTTCGACGTCGTGGGCTACACCATGATGTCGTGTTCGACCCTGCTTGCCGGATTCGAGCGCCTGTTGCGCTACCTGCGCATTCTGAGCGACGGGATCACGATCGATATGCGTCAAGAGAGCGGCGGGTATCGCGTGGTCGTCGATCTGCTGGAGAGCGGCAGTCGGCCGATCCCGCGGCAGCGCATTGAATTCATCCTGGTCACGCTGGCGAACTTTTGTCGCTGGGTCACTGGCCGCAACATCCGGTTGCTGGAGGTGGAGCTGGCGTATCCAGGGCCTTCCGACCTGCGGCCGTACGCCGATGCGTTTCAATGCCGGCTGGTGTTCGAGGCCGCGCGCAACAGCGTCCTGTTTCCTCTCGCCGACGTGACCGCCCCCTTGCCCACATCGAATCCGTTGCTTGCCGCGTTGCACGAACAGTTCGCCGGCGACTACCTGCAGCATTTCGATCAGGCTCGAGTGAGCCACCGGGCGCGCCAACTCATCATCCAGCAACTGCCCGATGGCGAGCCGCGGCGCGACGAAACGGCGCGTGCCTTGTGCATGAGCGAGCGCACGCTGCAACGGCGGCTGGAAGACGAGGGCACGTCCTTTCATGATTTGCTCGACGAGACACGTCGCGAGTTGGCCGAACAGTACCTGGGCCGGCTGCACCTTTCCCTGGCAGAGGCCGCCTATCTCCTGGGATTTGCCGACCAAAGCAGTTTCTCCCGTGCCTGCAAGCGCTGGTTCGAGCTTTCGCCCGGGCAGTACCGCAACGAGTTACGCAAGCACTGGCCCGTGCGGCCAGGCACTTCCCACAGCCCGAGCTAGTGTCGGATGCGCACGACGATTCTCACGACGAAGCTCACCGTCCCGCCGTTACGGCGCGACTGGGTGGTGCGACCGCGGCTGATTGACCGACTCGATCAGAGTCTCACCCACAAGCTGACGCTCGTGTGCGCGCCTGTGGGCTTCGGCAAGACGACGCTCATCACCTCGTGGCTGCACAGCCTGGAGGAGCGCCTCGGTCATACACCTCGGCTCGCCTGGCTGGCCCTCGAGGAAGACGACGACTCGCCGCTGCGCTTCATCGCCTATCTCACCGCGGCGCTGCAAAGGCTTGACGAAGGGATCGGACAGACCGTCGTCTCGCTCCTCGAGAAACCTCGCACGCCCGCGATCAACGAGGTAATCACGCTGCTCATCAACGACCTCGCCGAGTTGGCAGACGAGAGCGTCGTCGTGCTCGACGACTGTCACGTCATCAAGGATGAGAACGTTCACGGCGCCGTGGCGTTTCTCCTCGAGCATCTCCCGCCGCATGCGCACCTGATCGTCGCGACCCGCGAGGAACCGAACCTGCCGCTGGCGCGTTTGCGCGTACGACGGCAGGTGGCAGAGATTCGTCTGGACGATCTGCGCTTCACCCGCGACGAGGCGTCGGCGTTTCTCGATCAAACGATGGGCCTGTCACTCAACGCGCGGACCGTCGAAGTGCTCGAGAGCCGCACCGAGGGATGGATCGCGGGGCTGCAGATGGCGGCGTTGTCGCTGCGCGGGCGCGGGCAGAAGCCTGACGATTTGGCACTGACGATCGACTTCTTCGGCGGCCACGGCTACATCATCGATTACCTGGGGGCGGAGGTACTGCGACAGCAGCCGGACGAAATGCGCGCGTTCCTTCGTCAGACGTCCATCCTCGATCGTTTCAGCGCTCCGCTCTGCGACGCCGTGACCGAGCAGCAGCGGAGCCGGGAATTTCTGGGGCAGCTCGCGCAAGCCAATCTCTTTCTGATTCCGCTCGACGACCAGCGGCGGTGGTTTCGTTACCACGCGTTGTTCGCAGACTTCCTGCGCAGCGAGCTGACCGACGCCGAGCAGCAGGTGCTGCACCGGCGGGCCAGCGCATGGTTCGAGGCGCACGGATTGACGCCCGAGGCAATTAAGCATGCACTGGCTGCCGGCGACGTTGCGACGGCGGAACGATTGATTAGCCGCAGCGTTGACGAAACGCTCAGCGCGGGCGGATTCTCCACACTGCTCGCATGGCTGAACGCGCTTCCGGATGACGTCGTGCGCGCGCGGAGTGACCTTTCCACGTACAAGGCGTGGATCCATTACTTGCGCTGGGAAATCGCGGAAGCAGAGGAATACGCCGCCGCCGCGGCACAGACGCAGCGACCCGATGCACCACCCGTTCAGCGAGGCACGTTGCTGGGATTTCAGTGCTACCTGGCGCTCACTCGCGGCGACCCGGCGCGTGCCGTGGAGCTCGGTCGCGAGGCGCTCACGCTGCTTGGCGACACGCGATCGTTCTTCCGCACAACCGCGCTCAGTCACCTTGGCCAGGCTCAGCGCCTGACCGGTGATCGGCAGGCGGCGATACAGACGCTGCGCCAGGCGGTGACGGCTGGGCAGCTGTTTGGCAATCACCTGATCACGCTGGAAGCCCTCGGCTATCTGACGGCGCTTCTCTATCAGCAAGGGCAGTTACGAGAGGCGATCCTCTTGTGCCAGGAGGCTGCCAGCCGCTACAACGACGATCGTGGGAATCCCCTGCCGATGGCTGGCCTGGCGCTCATTCCGCTGGGCGCGTTGTATTTTGAGATCAACGACCTCGATCGAGCCGAGCAGGACCTAAAGACCGGGATCGCTCTCTCCCAGCAGTTGGGCATGGTGTACTACACGCTCGTCGGGCAGCGCACGCTGGCGAAACTGCTGCACGCGCGTGGTGCAACTGAAGCCGCCTGGGAGACGCTCGCTGCCGCCTGCCACCTCGCGGCGCAGTCCAAGAGCGACCGTCGTAGCCGGCCGCTCAACGCCGCGACAGCCGAACTGCAGTTGCGCGAGGGGCAGGTTGACGCGGCCGCGCGAACGTTGGCCGAACTCGTCGAGCGCCCGGACACGCGCTCGCAGTACGAGCACATCACGATGGCTCGCCTGCTCCATGCACAAAAGCACACGAACGACGCCCATCGCCTGCTCGAACAGGTCGAGCGCACGGCGCACGCGCAAGGACGCCTCGGCACGCTCATCGTCGTCCATGTCCTGCAGGCGTTGAACGAACAGGCGCTGAACCGTCATGCCGCGGCGCTCGAACGAATGCGTCAGGCGCTCCCCCTTGCGGCAGAGCTCGGGTACCGCCGCTCGTTTCTCGACGAAGGGCAGGCGATTGCGCCGCTGCTGGTCAAGTGCCGCCATGTTGCGGCCGATTTCGTGGATGACTTGCTGGCTGCGCTCCCAACAACGACGCGCATCACACCTCGTGGAAACGGTTCGTCGGCTGTCGCCGCGAACCGGTCGCTCGTCGAGCCGCTTGGCGACACCCAGTTGGCGATTCTTCGCCTGGTCGCCGACGGCCATTCGAACCAGGAGATCGCCGACAAGCTCGCCATCACGCTCGGCACGACCAAGTGGCATTTGAATCAGATCTACGGAAAGCTTGGTGTCTCCAGCCGCACCCAGGCCGTGGCTTACGCCCGCCGCGTCAATCTCCTGTAAGCGCCGCTCCACTCGCTGGCACCTATCGATCGATAGGTGACAAGCCGTGAGGCGTCTCCTAGCCTCACGTCATGGCTACCAACAACGTCGCATTGCTCGAACGTCCAGCATCAGGTGTGGATCAGTCCCGCCAGGTTGCCGAAGAGGCGCGTCAGACAGAGTGGGCAGGCAAGGGATTTCTGCGCGACCTGTGGTTGGGACAGCTCCAGCTGCCATTCATTCACCCCTTTCCGGTCAGCGAAGAGCGACCGGAGTTCGCGGCCTTCCATCGCGAAGTCGAGCGCTTCCTGATTCACCAGGTCAACCCCGCGGAGATCGATGAAACCGGCGAATATCCGCCTCACGTGATCGACGGCTTGCGGCGGCTCGGCGCCTTCGGCATGAAGATTCCCAAGGAGTACGGCGGCAAAGGGCTGAGTGTCTCTGAATACTGCCGGGTCATGGAAACGATTGGCGCCTACGACGCAAACATTCTTGCGATGCTGTCCGCGCATCAGTCGATTGGCGTCCCTCAACCGCTCAAACTGTTTGGCACTCCCGCGCAAAAGGCGAAGTACCTCCCGCGCTGTGCAGCAGGAGCGATCTCCGCGTTCGCGCTCACCGAGACGACTGTAGGTTCAGATCCGTCGAACCTGACGACGACCGCCGAATGGAATGGCGAGTATTACGTGCTGAACGGCGAAAAGCTGTGGTGCACAAACGGCACGCTTGCCGAGCTCCTCGTGGTGATGGCGCGCGATCCACAGAGCCAGAAAATTAGCGCGTTCATCGTGGAGACAGCCTGGCGCGGCGTGAGGGTTGAACATCGCTGCCGTTTCATGGGGCTGCGTGCGCTCGCCAATGGCGTGATCGCTTTCCGCGACGTGCACGTCCCACGTGAAAACCTCATCGGCCGCGAGGGCCAGGGGCTCAAGATCGCGCTCACCACGCTGAACACCGGGCGGCTCACGATCCCCGCCGGTGCGTGCGGCTCGGTGAAGCGGTGCCTGGCCATCGTGCGCGACTGGAGCCGAACGCGCGTCCAGTGGGGCGCACCGATCTGGAAGCACGAAGCCATCGCGCACCAGATCGCAGACATGGCGGCGACGTCGTTCGCCATGGAATCGGTGTCAGCGCTGACCAGCCAGTTGGCGGACCGCGGAGGATACGACATTCGTTTGGAGGCAGCGGCGGCGAAGGAGTGGAACAGCGCCCGCCAGTGGGAGATCGTCGATCGCACGCTGCAGATTCGCGGCGGGCGCGGCTTCGAAACCGAGGCGTCGCTGCGGCAGCGGGGCGATACACCCATTGGTGTCGAGCGCATGCTGCGCGACGCCCGCATCAACCGCATCTTCGAGGGGTCGAGCGAAATCATGCACCTGTTCATGGCGCGAGAGGCCGTGGACCGCCATCTGCAGGTTGCGGGCGCCTTGATTGCTCCGGGCAAGAGCGTTCGCGAGCGGCTCGTCGCCTTGCCGCGCATCGCGATCTTCTATCTGCGATGGTATCCGTCTCTGTGGCTCCGCGGCGTGCTTACCCCCGTGCGTTACCGCGAATTCGGCCGCCTCGCGACCCACCTGCGGTTCATCGAGCGAAGTTGCCGCAAGCTCGCGCGCGAAACGTTTCACGGCATGGTCGTTCACCGTGCGGCGCTCGAGCGGCGGCAGGCGTTTCTGTTCCGCTCGGTCGACGTCTCGATGGACCTGTTCGCGATGGCGGCGTCGGTGAGCCGAGCCCATCGCCTGAATGAGATCGAGTGCGCGGACCTCTTCTGCCGTGAGTCGCGGCGCCGGGTTCGCCGGCTGTTCCAGGATCTCTGGCGCAATGACGACTCGCGCAAAAACGATCTGGCGACCCGCCTGATGCGTGTCGAGCAGCCCCGCCTTCGCTAAGCGCTTGCTCCGCGCGCAGCTTCGGCGGGCAAGCCCTAACTTTCGATGGGACGACAAAATTTCGCGTGATCCCGCCTTTCGCTAGGTGTTGTGGGAGGCGGGTGCACGATACGGTGTGCGGCGTTAAGGAGGTCACGATGTCTCGATTCGCCGCTTCCGTCATCGCCTTGCTGCTGTTGATTCCCTCCGGCGTTGCCGGTCAAGCCCGCTTGACTGGCGCTGACCTTGATGGCGTCGTCCACGACGACACCGGCGGCGTCATGCCCGGCGTGACCGTCACCGTCACCAACGTCGAGACGAATCTGGTCCGCACCGTCGTGACATCGGCGCAGGGGCGCTTTGTCATCCCTGCGCTTCCACCGGGACGCTACCGGCTCTCGGCCGAGCTCGACGGGTTCGCGACCGCGACCCGCGAAGTAGTGCTGCAGCTCGGACAATCGGTGCAGACAGATTTCACGCTTGCTCCCGCGAAGCTGGCGGAGACGGTGACCGTGACAGCGGCCTCGCCAATCGTCGATACGCACGACGCGTCGGTGTCGCACGTCATCGGCGGGCAGCAGATCGAGAGCCTGCCGATTAACGGACGGAACTTCATCAGCTTTGCCGTGATCACGCCCGGCGTCACGCAGGACAACACGCCGCAGCAGGGCGCCTCCGCGACGTCTGGTCTGTCCTTTGCCGGCCAGCGTGCGCGCTCCAACAACATCATGGTCGACGGCCTCGACAACAACGACCCGTCGGTTGGTTCAGTGCGCGCGGTCTTCAGTCAGGAGGCGATCCGCGAATTCCAGGTGCTGACCAACTCCTACTCGGCCGAGTTCGGGAAGGCGTCCGGCGGCGTGGTCAACATCATCACGAAAAGCGGCACCAACGAGTTCCATGGCAACGCATTCGGCTATTTCAGAGACAAGAGCCTGAACGCGAAAGACCATTTCGAGCAGTTCGATATCTTCGGCAACGCGATCGATCGCGACAAGTCGCCGTTCCGGCAGTACCAATACGGTGCGACGACCGGTGGGCCGGTCAAGAAGGAGAAGACGTTCTTCTTCTTGTCGTTCGAAGGGCTCGAGACCAACGCCAGCAATCTCGTCACCATCACTGAAGCCGCGGCGGCCGTGCTCACCAACGCCGGGTTCCCGGTGACGACTGGCGCGAACCCTTATGACGTCCGCCAGACACAAGTGCTCGGCAAGATCGATCAGCAGTGGAACCCGAACTCGAGCATGGTGATCCGCGCCAACTACTCGGATGCGACCAACGAGAACATCGAGCCGTTCGGCGGCCTGGTGGCCAGGAGCCGCGGGGCCGTGCGGCTGGCGACCGACTACTCGTTCTCCGCCTCGCAGAACAATGTGTTTTCGGCAAAGTGGGTCAACGAGGCACGAGTGCAGTACGCGCGTCAGGACCAGGAGATCAACTCGCTCGATCCGCAGTGCGCTGGCTATTGTCTCGGCACGAGCGACGGCGGTCCAACCCTCGAGATTTCCGGTGTGGCTAGCGTCGGACGTCAACGCTTCACGCCGCAACCGCGTTTGAGCGATCGGGTTCAGCTCGTCGACACCCTGAGTATGTTCGCGGGCAACCATCAACTCAAAACGGGGTTCGACTTCAACTGGATCAAGAGCCGCGATGCGCTGCCGCTGCATTTCGGCGGACGCTATATTTTCACGAGCCTGGCGGCGGTGACAGCGGGGACGCCGGCGGCGTACATTCAGGGCTACGGCAACGACCGAGTGTCGTTCACCTACGAGGATGTGTCGCTGTTCGTGCAGGACGAATGGCGGATGTCAAGCCGGCTGACGCTCAGGCCAGGCGTACGCTATCAACGACAGTTCTTCCCCGCGGTGCAGTATGACGTCTCGGACCTGAACGGCGCCCGCTTCCGCTACGGGTTCCGTCAGGACACCAACAACATCGCGCCGCGTCTGGCAATCTCGTTCGATCCCCGGGGGAACGGCCGCACCGCCATCCACGGGTCGTACGGCTTGTTTTACGACAACCATCTCACCGCGATCGTGCTCGTCACCGACGCGATCGATGGCTCGGCAGACGGCGTGCGGACGCTGCAGGCTGGAGGGGCGATTGCGCAGGCGGCGTGGAATGCGCCGGATCGGCGCCTCACCGAGGCCCAGGCGCTGGCAATGCTCGGCGGTCCATTTCCGAGCGTCGTGATCTCGATGGACCCCAGTCTTGAAACGCCGTTCGCACATCAGGCGTCAGTCGGCTTCGAGCACGCGATTACCGGCGACGTTTCGATGTCGGCAAACCTGCTGTATGCGCGCGGCAAGCATCAACTCGGCACGATCGATTACAACCCGCGGATTCCGGCGCTGGGGAATCCCGCCAGGCGGCCCAACGATATCGGCGGGGTACCCGGAACGTCCGCCTCAGTTCTTCAGTACACGGATTTCGGCGAGACGTGGTATCGCGGTCTTACGGTGACGCTGCAGAAGCGCTACAGCCACCGCAACATGTTTCTCGCCTCATACACGCTGGGGAAATCCGAAGACAACTCCACCGATTTTCAAAGCGCGTTCGTGCCACAGAGCTTCGGCTCGGGGCGCAATCCGGCCGACCCCACTGGGCTGCCGACCGGATTCGATCCCGATCTCGAGCGTGGCCCCGCGGTGTGGGATCAGCGCCATCGCTTCGTTCTCTCGGGGCTGTACCAGTTCCCCGCGGCCGTGCAGGCATCGGCGATTGCCACGCTGGCGTCGGGCAGGCCATTCACGCCGCTCGCGGGCGCAGATTTGAACGGCGATGGGAACGGGGCGGCGGCGCCGCCGGATCGCGCGCGGCGCAGTCCAGCTGACATCGCCAGCAGCGTCGGACGCAACAGCGAAAATCTCCCGAGCCAGTTCACCGTCGACACGCGTGTGAGCCGGCGATTTGTCCTGGGCGGCAACGTGCATCTCGAAGCATTCTTCGAAGTGTTCAACCTGTTCAACCGAACGAACTACATCGACGTGAACAACGTCTTCGGAACGGGCGCGTTTCCCGATGACCCCGCACGCGACCCCCTTGGACGCGTGACGTACGGCCGCTTCACGCAAGCGGCGCCACCGCGGCAAATGCAGCTTGCCGCAAAGCTTAGTTTCTAGAGGTGTTCCATCATGCTTACTGAACGCACTGTGATAGCTACGATCGGCGAGAGTGATCGCTGGGCCGGCATCAAGCGTCCGTACACCCAGGCCGATGTGCAGCGGCTGCGCGGCTCCGTGCGCATCCACTACACGCTCGCGGAGCGCGGCGCTCGACGGCTTTGGGCAGCCCTCCACACTGAGAACTCCGTCAATGCCCTCGGCGCGCTCACCGGCAGCCAGGCGGTCCAGATGGCGCGAGCCGGGCTGCAAGCCATCTACGTGTCGGGTTGGCAGGTTGCCGCCGATGCCAACACGTCGGGCCATACCTACCCGGATCAAAGTCTGTATCCGGTCGACAGCGTGCCGTCCGCGGTGCGGCGCATCAACCGGGCGCTGCACCGCGCCGACCAAATCGAGTGCGCGGAAGGAAAGCAGGGACGTGACTGGTTCGTTCCGATTGTCGCCGATGCGGAAGCGGGTTTCGGAGGCCCGCTCAACGCGTTCGAGCTGATGAAGGCGATGATCGAAGCCGGCGCGGCAGGCGTCCACTTCGAGGATCAGCTCGCTTCGGAGAAAAAGTGCGGTCACCTCGGCGGCAAGGTGCTCGTGCCAACGGCTCATTTCATCCGCACGCTGGTGGCCGCCCGCCTCGCGGCGGATGTCATGGGTGTGCCCACGATTGTGATCGCGCGTACGGATGCCAACAGCGCCAAGCTGCTGACCTCTGACGTCGATCCGCGCGACCATGCGTTCATCGCGTCAGGCGAGCGGACGCCCGAAGGCTTCTATCCGCTTCGCTGCGGCCTTGATTGCGCGATCGCGCGAGCGGTGGCCTATGCGCCCTACGCCGACATGCTGTGGTGCGAGACGGCCACGCCCGATCTCGACGAGGCGAAGCGCTTCGCCGAGGCCGTGCGGCGGGAGTTTCCGGGCAAGTTGCTCGCGTACAACTGTTCGCCGTCATTCAACTGGGGCAAGTTCCTGGACGCAACGACCCTTGCGAAATTCCAGCGCGAGCTCGGCGCCATGGGATACCGATTCCAGTTCGTCACGCTCGCGGGGTTTCACGCGCTCAACTACGGCATGTTCGATCTCGCCCGCAGCTATCGCGAGCGCGGGATGGCGGCGTATTCGGAGCTCCAGGAGCGTGAGTTCGCGGCGGAGCGGGAGGGCTACACCGCGACCAGGCATCAGCGTGAGGTGGGCACGGGCTATTTCGATCGCGTCACGGACGTCATTACGGGCGGCGCTGCCTCGACGAAGGCTCTGGAGGGATCGACAGAGACTGCGCAGTTCTAGTCGCAATTCACTGGAGTGGTCACACTTGTCTCTCGCCGCCACCTGCAGCAAAGAAATCAACAGCGACATCGCGCATCGCCAGGCGCGCTCGCGAGGCATTGGCCGAGCTGCTTCCGCGAGCGTCTCGCCCTCGAGCAGTTCCATCGCACGCGTCGGCGATATCATCTGTTCTTCGCGACAGTCAGAACGGGGGCAACGATGAAACCAGCAATGGACAGGACTGTGATTGTCGGCTTCGCCATGATGTTGATGGGCGGCGTGGCTCTGGCTCAGATGGCGAAGAAAGTCGAGTTGAAGAGCGCAAAAGGCGAATCAGTTGGCGTCGCCACCATCACTGCCAACAAGGCCGGTGGCGTGGAGATCGCGCTCGACCTCAAAGCGCTTCCACCCGGCGAACACGCGCTGCATTTCCACCAGACCGCCAAATGCGAAGGCCCCGACTTTACCTCGGCCGGCGGCCACTTCAATCCGACGGGAAGAAGCATGGAATGCAGAATCCCGAGGGACCTCACGCCGGTGACATGAACAACTTCACCGTCTCCAAGGATGGCACGGCGAAGACGACCGTCAGCAACGCCAACGTGTCACTGGGGACGGACGCGAACTCGTTGTACTCGAACGGCGGCACCGCCCTGATGATTCACGCGGCGGCGGATGACATGAAGACCGATCCTGACGGCAACGCCGGTGCACGGATCGCGTGCGGCGTGGTTACGAAATAACGCCGTCAGACCCGAGTCCGCAATCGCTCGTGACGCGGCTATTTGAAGAGGTCGTTCGAGAGCGGCTGCGGCACCATCGACGACAGCGCGATTTCCCCTTTCAAAATCTCTTTCATCGCCTTGGTGACCCGTTCGACGGATTCGTCCGAAAACTGTGTCTTGTGACAGGCCATCGATCGCCGTGCCGCCTCGAAATCGGCGTCGGTAAATGGCACACGCATCGTGAACAGAGCTGATTGCGGGATCAACAGCGGAGGCTCGCCTCGCGCGGGACACATCGCGCGAATACCTTCCGCTGGAATCGATGCGTAGAACACACGCTGCGGCACGCCAGGCGCACCGGCTCGCGCCAGCTGCGTAACGATACTGCTCACGATCCGATGATCGGGATGGCCGTAACCGCCGTCCGGTCCCCACGTGATCAATACGTCTGGTCGCAAGCGCTGCAACTCTGTGTGAATACGCTCGGTCAACCGGTACAGCATCGCCGGATCTGCAGAGTAGTTGCCTAACGCCCCGTCGGGAAAGCTAAGCAGGGTCGGAGAGTTGATACCAAGCGCCTGCGCGGAACAGCGGGCTTCTTCGACGCGGAGCTTGGCGATCTCTGGCCCGCGCGGGACAGTCGTATTCGCTGCCCCCTGTGCGCCGTCGGTCGCGATGATCAGGTAGACCTGCACGCCTTCGCGCGCATATCGCGCAAGTATGGGGCCAACGGGTCCCTCGTCGTCGGCGTGCGCCCAGACAGCTACGAGGGTCTTCGCGCGACCTTGATCCGACGCGGGCGCCATAGGCGCGAAAAGTGTCGCAATCGCGGCAGCGGCGATGACGCGCATGACATTACTTCCAGTGCGTTCGCGCGCCCACCATCGGCTTGATCAGCTGCGCCGGGTCCGCATCGGGCCGCGGCCGGAACTTCTGCGATCGATCGTTCGACACCTCCGTGACGTACAAGTTGCCTTCCTGATCGACATGAATCTGGTGCACGCCGTCGAACTGCCCTGGCAACGCGCCGGGCCCTCCGATGTCGAGGATGTAGCGGCCGTTCAAGTCGTACTTCACCAGTCGATCCGTCGTCCAGTCTGCGACCCAGACGTAGTCGTCCTCCGTGACGATGTGCGCCAGCACCGCTGAATTGTGACCGGTGGGCCACATGTCGAGGAAGCGGCCGTTCTCGTCGAACACCTGCATGCGGTGATGCTCGCGGTCGGCGACGAAGAGACGGCGATCGCGGCTGATGCCGATACTGTGCACCGAGAAGAATTCGTTCGGCCCAGGGTTGTCGGGGTTATAAGGTGCCTGCCCCCAGTCGAACAGGAACTTGCCATCCTTGTCGTACTTCGCGACGCGCACACCGGCATAACCGTCGGCGACGAAAAACGTTCCATCGGGCAGCCATGCGATGTCGGTGACGCGGTTGAAGTTGTTCGGCCCGCGGCCAGGCACGCCCCGCACACCCATCGTCTTCACGAGCTTGCCGTCGTTGGTGAACACGTTGATTTCGTGCATGTCGTCGTCGACGATCCACAGGTGCTTCGCGGGATCGTACGGATTCATCAGTATCTTGTGCGGACCGCGTGACACCGATCCAGGCCCTGAGTCCTGCGGCGGCGCCAGATACTTGTCGTGCTGCAGCCATTCGACGATGGTTTTTCCCTCGCGATCGACGGCGAAGATCACATGATGGCGACGGAGTTTGTATCCGGGGTCGTTGCCAGAATACGGCCAGCGTCCGGTGTTCGTGCGCGGAGGCTTCAGCAGGCCGGCAAAGGTCCACGGTGCCGCGCCAGGTGGTAGTTCGATCTCCCCACGCTGGCAAATCCATACTTTGTCGGGACTCTCGGCCCAGGCGCCGCAGCCCGATCCCCACGTCCATCCGTTGTGCGAGAGATCGGTGTCGGGCAGCGGCTTTGGCCAGTTCGGCACCACTTCATATCCGCCCATGCGGCCGGCGCGTTCTCCGGTCGCGAGACGACGCCTCTGTGCGTCGACGGTCTCGCTGTTGATCGAGACGAGCAGTGCCGCGGCCAGTGCGGACAACGCGAATGTTTTGCGAGTCACTTCTTGAACACCTCAATCGTCGATTCGTGGACGAACCCGCCGTCTTCATTCTTGTACCAGCGCATCGGGATGCCGATGCGACGCAGCTCCGGCGAGAGCCGCACTTGAATCCATTCGCCTCGACGTCCCGTCACCGGCAGAATCGCGCCGCTCGGTGCGAGCACGATCACGATCGACTCCGATCCTGGCCCGAGGTGCACATTGGTGTGGGTCTGTCGTGCGGGAACGCGCACGTACTCGCGTGGCGGCTGACTCGACGGAGGCTCCTGCACCAGCGGCTTCGCCGGCGGAAGCTGCCCCTTTATCACGTCGACGGTGGAGTCGTGCACGAAGCCGAGCGTCTCGTTCTCGTACCACCGCATTGGAATTCCGGTCTGGCGCAGTTCCGGCGAGAGCTTCACCTGAATCCACTCGCCTTCACGCTTTACCACCGGCAGCGTCGTCCCGCTCGGAATCAGCACGAGCACGATCGAACCGGATGACGCCTCGGCTTTGACATCCGTGTGCGTCTGACGCTCGGGAACACGAACATATTCCTGGGCGGCTGCGCCAGCAGGCAGCAGCATGACGGCCCAGACCACGACGCTAAACACACGCACCATGATTGAGGGCGACATCATAGACCTATCGGTGCCGCGAAAGTATCCGTCAGAGAGAATGGGCGGGCCGTCGTGAGGCGTTATCAGTCGCCCGCGGGACGCGGACAACACGGCGGCCGGTCCATGGGCTCGTCCGCCCGCGTCATGGCGTGGTTCCCACAGCGAATCCGCTTGCGCAGCTCACGCGTACATCGGACGCCCGTCCCTCAGCGCCAGCCAGCCGCGCGCAATCCGGTACATGAACCAGAGGCTGACGATGGCAAGCGGCAGCCAGGCGATCAGAATCCCGAGACCGAGCGTCAGAACCACGAACAGGATGCAGAGACTGACCCACAGCAATCCGTACCAGAAGGTGCGAATCTGCCATCGGAAGTGCGACTCGAGCCACGTGCCGCGAACATCGCTGCGCTTCAGGTAATTCAGAATTACCGCAATCAAGGACGGCCAGCCGGTGAGAAAGGCCCCAACGACGGTGGCGGCGCCGAGGATACCCGTCAACAGGCTAAAGGCGTGCAGCGCGTAGATTGCCTGTGTCCAGCTATAGAGCTCACCCGAAGGGCGGTTGGTGTCCATCGCCTTATTCCACTGCGCCCAGGCGCTCACGTCAACGCGCAGTGGCCGCTCGACAAGCGGCCCTCATCACCAAGACGGAACTAGCCAAGGGCCCTGCCCTTGATATCCGGCTAACTCCGCGGCCCTTGGCTAGTTTCTTGTTGTTGGCTTGGCGCGCTCCGCGCGCCGTAGACCGTTATGCGGGTCCACAACGCGTACAAAATTCACGTCTGTGGCCGCATAACGGTCTAATTTGCGACAGCGGAACGTCCGTTCACCCTGGCCGCGGTCGCTTGATGGTGCGCGAGGACATGCCCCGCTCCGACTTTCGAGTCTGCGAGTGTTGCGCGTGCTAACTCTTGCGAAATCTTTCCCCATGCGACACGTCGGCGGAAACGATCACCGTGCCCGCATTGAGATCGACCGAATAGAACTTGTTGTTCTCGAAACGGAACCCGGTCGGAAGATGCAATACGCGGAGCCGATCGGGGCGTTGCCCATGCCGCTCGGCTGCTTCGAGCGCCGTCCGCTCGCGTTCCGCTCGTCCTTCGGGACCGAAGAGATCTTTGCCGTCGCCAATGAATTCGTGCGTGTAGACGATGCGGCCGTCTCGCACGTCGTACACGGCGACGGTTTGCGAAGTAGGTGCGTCCCCTTTCAACGTGGACTCGAATTCGTTCATCGCTTCCTCTAAGACCAGAAATTCAACATCAAGCGTCCCCGCGCAAAGCCGTTCAACACAACCATGTAGACCCGGATGCTCGTGACGCCGCGACGGAAAATTGCCTGGCGCACCGGATCGAAGTCTTCAACTCCGGAATCGCTCACGACACGGATGATGCCAATCTGCCCCCAGATCCCATCGCCCTCCGAAATGTCGTTGAGGCGAGTCAATGCGACCTCGGCGAACGTATCGCGGTGATCCACCTGAACGGTGGCTTCGTGAAGCCCGAGACTATCGTTGGTGAGCCACCAGCCAAACGCTTGTTGTCCGACCATCGTTTCCTCGATCACTCTTGTACTCGCAGCGCGCCACCACCAGGTCGCCAATTGCACGCTTATTGTTGACGACTCTTGCCTCGGCACGCAGCCCCGAATTTGAATGTCTGGAGGACAGTCGTGCCGCCTGAGGAACTCGGGAGTTCGATATCGGCGAATCGCTCGACGGCGATCAGGTGACTGCCATGCGCGGCCACTGCATGATGCGGCCTGCCTGCCCCTCGAGTACAATCTGACGAAACCAAGCAGACGAGATTGCGGGTTGTGCATGCACCGCATGAACGTGCGCGCCCGATCCATCCCGCTCAATCCGCGCACGAAGGAACACATGGCGTCATCAACGTCATCGGAGCTGTGGCTCCGCCACACCCTTGCGACGCTCGCGTATCGCGCTGAAAAAGCGCTGCGCGATGCGCCGCCGGACTTCGCGGACTTCCGCCCTTCGTCGCGCAGCCGTTCGGCGCTGGCGCTGGTCGCGCACCTCGGCGATTTGATGGAGTGGGGCGAGCGGATGGCACGCGGCGAGGCACGCTGGCAGGCCATGCCGCAGACGTCGTGGAGTGCGGCAATCGATCGTTTCTTTCGCGCTTTGGCCGCACTGGACGCCGCGCTGACCGACATGCCATCGCAGAGCGCTCACCACGACACGATTTTTCAGGGTCCTGTCGCCGACGCGTTGACCCACGTCGGCCAACTCACGATGATGCGAGGCATGGCGGGTGCGCCTGTTCGTCCGGAAAGTTATGCGCGCGCCAAGATCACGATTGGGCGTGTCGGGCGCGATCAGCACGGCGTCCGATCGGAGTTCGACGGCGACGCGAGCCCTCCGGCTCGCGAGTAAGAAGAGCGCTGAGCGACAACCATGCGAGCACTGGGAACAAACGGACCGTCGGTATTCGATATCGGACTTGGCTGCATGGGCATGTCCGATCTCTACGGTCCGGCGGACGAAACCGAAAGCATTGCGACCATTCATGCCGCATTCGATGCCGGCATCACGCTGCTCGATACGGGCGACTACTACGGTATGGGTCACAATGAGTTGCTGATCCGCGAGGCGTTGAAGAGCCGCAATCGCAACCAGGTGGTGATCAGCGTGAAATTTGGCGCACTGCGCGACGTCAAGGGGAACTGGCTCGGGATCGACGGCCGCCCCGCGGCGATGAAGAACTTTCTCGCTTACACGTTGCGCCGGCTCGGAACCGATTGGGTTGATATCTATCGCCTTGGGCGCGTCGATCCGGCAGTGCCGATCGAAGAGACCGTCGGCGCGATGGCGGAGATGATCAAGGCCGGATATCTGAAATACATCGGTCTGTCCGAAGCGGGGGCCGCCACCATACGCCGGGCACGGTCGGTTCATCCGATCAGCGACGTGCAGATCGAGTACTCATTGATCTCGCGCGGCATAGAGCGCGAGATCCTGCCCACGTGCCGCGAGCTCGGCATCGGCATAACCGCATACGGCGTCCTCAGCCGCGGTCTGATCAGCGGCCACTGGACAACAGATCGTTCAACGGCGCCCAGCGACTTCAGAAGCCACAGCCCTCGATTCGCCGCCGGAAATATCGAACACAATCTGCGGCTCGTCGAGGATCTCCGCCGGGTGGCAGAGTCGAAAGGTGCAACCGTCGCACAAGTTGCGATCGCATGGGTGCTTTCGCGCGGCTCCGACATCGTCCCGCTCGTCGGCGCAAGACGGCGAGAGCGTCTGAGCGAGGCGCTCGGCGCGCTGAAGCTGCGCCTGAATGACGACGATCTGAAACAAATCGAGCGCACGATGCCTGCCGAGGCCGCAGCAGGCGATCGCTACGCGCCCGCGCAGATGGCATCGCTCGACAGCGAAGCAAAAACGTAGGAGTCCGACACCTCCTTTCCAAGCCGTATCTCGCGCGTCTTGTCGTTGCGCTGCATCTTGATGTCGTTGCCCATCTCGGTCCTGATCATCTGCGGCAAGTGACAGCGTCAGCGGTTCATAGTCCGGAAGATCGACGTACAGACGCGGGAATGCAGGGAGCCCCTGCTTGCTTGGCACCGGCACGTCGAAACTGAATTTGCCACCGGCTCCCTTGGGACTCACGACGTCCTGTCACTTGCCAGGTGTGATAGTGGTCGAAGTCCTGCGGGCGAATCTGCCACAGGAGGATGAAAAGAATCGAGTTTTCAGCGCGGGGTCGCCTGTTTTCCTTGCGAGCCGGCTCGTTCATGCAGAGCATCGCGCTCGCACAACCTCGTCGCGTTTGGCCTTGAACACACGCACCCAGTCGTCGACCCTAACGGGTCGCCGGCGGCCGTCTTCGCCGGTCATCACTTCCTCACGCAGTTCGACGCGCGACGCACGAAAGAGATCGCCAATCTGCCGATCGCTCAAGAGCATCAGACGATCGGCGAGAAACCCGCGGCCGGCTTCGCTGATCCGCGGATTATCGAGAGTGCCCGTGAACGATCGCGGGAGATTACCGACACACGGCTCGCCGTTTTTCCAGACCGGTGGCTCGGACCAGTCGGCGAGCCGCATCTTGCTGATGTTGCGCCGCGTCGCCTTGCCAAATGAGGTGCCCAGGTCCTTCACAAACAGCCAGGGAGAGGTACACGTTTCATTCCCGTCGGCGTCCTTGGCCACCTCACCCTGGCAAAACAGCTTCTGCTGCTCTGGCTTGGAGTCCGAATGCTGCACGAACACCGCGAGCAGTTTGAGCGCGTCGATCTGCGCCCGCGAAGCGCCGCCAGCGGCCTCGCTCACAATATCCAGCTCCGGCCAGGCCCACCCCTCGAAGCCGGGCACCTCGATGGCCTCGCCGGGGATTTCGCGCTCGATTGCGGCGGGATCGAACACACCTGTCGCTACGTTCGACGGGCGCCCCCGCTTCCAGTCGCGTTTGCTCGCGGCGAACGGGTCGGGCGGACACGCGGCACACGTGACGCGCGCCGGATACATTGCGTCGGTTTGGAATCCAAGTGCCCAGAACAAGCGCGTTGCCGCCACCTCCGCGTACACCTCGCCGTTTTCAGGCCCGTATTTCACCTTCACCACGTCGCCAGGGCTCAACGCGCAATCGAATTTCGGTGTGTTTCCGCTGAGCGGCTTGTCCGGGAACACGAAGGTGCATGCGGCGTCAGCTTCAATCCGCAGCGCCGGGGGTTGGGGCGAGCCCGCCACCAGATCGAGCGAAGCCGTGTCTATCTGCTGCCATACCATTGCGCGCTCGAGCAGCCGCCGGCGTTCCTCGATGGTGAGTTTCTTCAGGCTTCGTGGTCCAGGCGGGAGCGGTACATCGGCCGGCGGCCCTGATGGGGTCGTCGCACAGCCCTGCAGCAGAAGCCCGGCCGTCAAAGTCGCAGCCAACCGCGTCTGTACATAGGCCATCGTGATCTCGAGCGCTGCTCTATCATCGTCTGCTTTTTACCTTCGGTTAACGACGGCCAACCGTCCACAGCGAGCGTCTTTAATAGGGGCCAGGCTGCCCCGGGTCGAAATCCTCAATTCAGACGGTACTGGGCGACTAACGACCGGCAACGGTGGCATCCGACTTGCTGTTTCGGGAATACCGCGTTTTTCGCGGTCACCCCATTTAATACAAAGGAAAGACCAATGGCTTCCAGGACAGCACTGTTGCGTGCTGCGCTCGCGTTTGCGATCGCGATTTCTTCGGCCCTCCCCGCCGCAGCTCGCTCGACCAATGACGGACAGGGCGCGAATACCAGCACTGCAGTTTCGAACGTTGGCATCGAGAATTTCGGACAGGTCACTGCAACCTACTTCCGCGGCGCGCAGCCTTCCGGTCGTGACTATGCGGACCTGGCGGCCTTGGGCGTGACAACCATCATCGATCTGCAGGAAGCCGACGGCGACCCCAGCGAACCAAGCCTGGCGCGGGCAGCAGGCATCGAGTACCACCGGATCCCGATGTCCACGCATCGTCCGCCCACCGCAGAGCAACTCGCGCTGTTCTTCAAGCTTGTGAGCGATCCGACCAAGCCGGTTTACGTGCACTGCAAGGGTGGCCGTCATCGCACCGGCGTGATGACCGCGGCTTACCGGATGTCGTACGACGGCTGGACCCCGGATAAGGCGTTTGCCGAGATGAAGAAGTACGACTTCGGCGCCGACTTCCTGCATCCGGAATTCAAGAAATACGTTTACGGCTACGACGTCAGCCGCGTGCCCACCACGGCAGTCGCGGCCGCGACACAGCAATAACGACCTTCCGGTGTTCCGAAGCTCCGGGCTTCGGAAGTTTCCCGTTCCGGAGCTTCCGGGGTTCCGAGGTTCGGAGTCTAGGTTCCATAGTTCCGGGGTCCGAAGTTGGGAACCCCGGAACTTCTTGCGTTGAAACGGAAACGCCGGTTCGCCTCCCCGATGAAATCCAGCACGGTCACGCAGACCTTGCCATCGGCGAGCCGCAGACCGCGTCCCAAATGCTGCAAGAACACAAGCGCGCTTTCCGTCGGGCGGAGAAAAAGGAGTGTATCTATCTCCGGCCGGAGCTGGATCGCCCTGTCGGCGATATACGAAAGGCGCTGCTCGTCCTGATGGGGAGCCGTCGGCGTCGTGCTCTTGATCGCGTGTGCGAACCTCGCCAAGACAATCCGCTACTGCTATCCCTCGCCTGTGGCGTGATGATCGCCGCGGCCGTGATTGCGACTATTTCCCTGCGCGCCGCGCGGCATCGATCGATCCCACCAGCGCACTCCGAGCCGAGTAGCCGCCGCCTCCCGGGTCGCCAGAATCCCGGCGAACGCGCGTGGCCGGCGCCTTGAGGCTTTCCCGCGGCGCTCTATCCTTGTGCGCCATTCGTGTACGGATAATGGGATCCAATCTTGACACCGCATGGTGGACGGCGTAGGTTACGCCCACAGCTTCCATCTGAACGGCCCCCGTGTGAACAGGAGGATCTCCGATGCGTCACCGGTTTCTTCGCGGGCTATTGTGTTTCTCCCTTCTCGTGTTCGTGTCTGCGCCTGTCCTGGCCCAGCGCACGACAGGCGAAATCATCGGCAAGGTCACCGATGAATCCGGCGCCTTCCTGCCTGGCGTCACGGTGACGCTCCGCGGGGCGGGTGTAGCGGGGGCGCCGACTGCGGTCACTTCCGAAGCAGGCGTGTACCGATTCCTGGTCCTGCCCCCGGGCACTTACGACGTCGAGTTCACCCTACCGGGGTTTGCGCCGCTCAAACGCGAGGGCATTCCCGTCGCCGTGGGCAGCACTGTCGAACTCGACGTGAAGTTGTCGATCGGTTCTCTTCAAGAATCTGTCACGGTAACTGGTGAGTCGCCTGTTGTAAACGTCACAACGGCTCAGGTAAGCACGTCCTACAACAAGGAATGGGTGGCGAACGCGCCTCTGAGACGGTTCTCGTACTTCGACCTCATCATGTCCGCGCCCGGCATCAGTCAGACGTCGCAGGTGGGATCGACGACGTCGGCGACATCGCTCGGGTCGAGCACGAACGAAAACCAGTACCAGATAGATGGCACCGACATCAGCGCGACGCCGTGGCCAAACACCGATGCGGTCGAAGAGGTCGAGGTGCTGCAGCTTGGCGCGTCGGCGGAATACGGCAACGTGCAGGGCGCCGTCTTCAACATCGTGACGCGGCAGGGCAGCAACACGCTGCACGGCGACGTGAACGTCTATTTCCAGCATGACAACCTGACCGCCCGCAACACCACAGCGGATTTCGATCAGGGACGGCCGTATCACCTTGCCGATCATCGCGACACCACGGTGCAGGTTTCGGGTCCGTTTCTCAAAGACAAGTTCTGGTTCTTCGGCTCGTTCCAGAATCACCGCATCTACGACACACAGCCCGGCGTGGATCCGACCTATCCCTCGAAGTCGGACGCGCGCCGCGTTTTCTGGAAGTTCAACTACAACATCAACGCCAATCATCGGATCCTGCATGGATACCACGACGACTTCTACTGGATTCCCGGGATTCCGAATCAGTTCACGGCGCCCAGCGCGGTGTCGATGAGCCACGGACACAACCCGACGCCCAACGTGGTGTACACCGGCGTCCTGACGCCGAAGACGCTCATCGAGGGAAGGTTTTCGGGCTTCTGGCTCCAGGCCTCAGACGATGCCAACGACGAGGGCTCGCCGATCATCGGCATTCGCTATGAAGATCAGGATACGAGCCAGATTACCGGCGCCATCAGTTCCTGGGGTGAGAACCGAAGCTGGCGGTGGGGCGCGCAGGGCAAGCTCTCTCATTACGTCGACGACTTCGCTCGGGGCAGTCACGACATCAAGGTCGGTTTGCAGTACCACACTCATGGCGCTAAGAACCTCACCGGCAACAACGACACGATTCTGACCTACAGCCAGACTGGCAGACCTTCGACCGGCACCACACAGCTGCCCTTCTATCGAGGAACCGAGGCAAAGTGGTGGGGAACCTATTTCGACGACACCTACCGCCTTGGCGACCGGACAGCCATCAATCTGGGCGTGCGCTACGACTATAGCCTCGCGTGGTATCCCTCGTACCCGTTCCTCGATGCGTCTGGAAACCCGACGGGACAGATGTCAGAAGCCAACGATCACGTGTACGACTACAGCGTTTTCTCGCCGCGCGTTGGCGTCAATTACAGGCTTTTCGGGGAGACGGTCGTGAAGGGTCATTATGGACGGTATTACAGCGCGATCGAACGAGACTACGCGGCCATCGTCCCGTCGACCACAACGTTGTTCTCGTTCACGCTCGATCCAGCCGGCAATCGGACGAACTTCACGTCGACGCGTCCGACGAACCTCTCCGTCGACCCGAATCGGAAGGCGCCGTACTCCGATCAGTTCATCGTTCAGGTCGAACATGAGGTGATGAGAAACCTCGGCTTGCAGGTGAACTACGTCCACAAGCGGGGCGACGATTATCCGGCGTGGGAAGACATCGCGGGGCAGTACGTGCAGGTGCCGTACATCGACAACGCGGGCGTCGACGCGACGGGCCAGACAGTGATGGTCTGGCGGCTGGCCTCGCCTGCCAGTGACCGCGCCTTCCTTCTGACAACGCCGCGGGGCCCCGATGGCAGGGGGCTGTACACGCGCTACAACGGCGCGACGTTCATGCTCACGAAACGGATGTCGAACAACTGGCAGGGCGTGGTGTCGCTCGTGCTGTCCAAAGCCGAGGGCCGCATCGCGTCGAGTGCGCGCACCGGGCCCGCCAGCGCCCAGACCAGCGCGGGCGCCCCCCAGTTCGGGCAAACTGCGGCGGGTCCCAACGATTGGGTCAATACGGACGGCAAATTGATTGGCGACAAGCCAGTGGTCGCCAAGGTACAGCTCGTCTACCGCTTCCCGTGGGGCATCATGGGGGCGGTCAACGCGCAGCACCAGACCGGCCGTCTCTGGTCGCGGCAGGTTCGACCCGCCGGGCTCGGGTTCCCGTCCGCGCCCACCATCAACATGGAGTCCAACACCGGGGAACGGCGCGTCGAAGACGTCGACATCGTCGACTTGCGCATTCACAAAGAGTTCCGGCTGGCGGACTCGCCAATGAGGCTCGGCATCTTCATCGATGCGCTGAACCTGACCAACAGCAATCACAACGAGACCGTCGTGTCACAGCTGGGCACGGCAACGACAACGTTTGGCCTGCCGGCGCGCCTGTACCTGCCACGCCGGCTGCAGTTGGGTACCAAGCTGCTCTGGTGAAGGAGACATTGGTATGAATTACATGCGCGTCGGTCTCGTTTCTCTATTGATCGCGGGCCTCAGCACTCCAGCTCTGGCCGGCGATCTGCGCGCAAGCGCGGCCAAGGCAGCCAACGAGCAGACCGCTCCGACCGAGTCGCGCGGCCCGATACCGAAAGCCTACCTGTGGACCGGAGCCGCCCTGTTCGTGGGAGGAATGACGGTCGGTCTGTACGGATTCCTCAACAACAAGAACGGCGAATTCCCGGAGTTTGGTGAGGCTACTTCGACGAATAAGGGTCTCGGCGCCGCGGGTCTCATCACGGCATTCGCCGGCGGCACGGTGCTGGCGCTTGGTGCACGACACTCGAGTCGATCTCCGTCGGTGACATTTGGACCGCGGCGCATGACGGTCACCAAAACTGTGCAGTGGTAGAGACGCGCGGTCAGGCCAACTCCTGATTACCTGCGCACGCGCGGCGGATCGTACCGCCGCGCGTGCGCTTCAATCTCGCTCGCCATTTCGAGATCGCCCCGCTGCCTCGCGATTTGAGCGGCTTCATCTAGCGTCACGCGCGCAAGCTCGATTTGCCCATTCACCGCATAGGCGGCGGCCAGCGTATCGAGCACCCGCGGGTCGCGTCCGCCGGTTCGATCGCGAACGGCCAGCGCCAGTCGCAACGCCAGAGTCCCGTTGCGCACTGCCGCGTCGGACGTCGTCGCCAGCAGTCGCGCCAGGTTGTGAGCCAGCTCGTCGTCGTCGGGATACCGCCTCATTGCCGCTATGAGCGTCGATGCCGCCTCGGCATCACGTCCTGTTTGCAGAAGAGCAAACGCCAGCGCATTGGCCACGCCCACGTCTTCTTTTGGACTGCCAACGGTCTTCGCGGCGTCGGGCTTCATCCTGGCGTTGAACGCGACGCGCAGATCGGAGGCCGCCTCCGCGAAGCGGCCGCGCTGCACCAATACGAGGCCACGGGCCGCCCGTGCGTGCAGCCGCGTCGCATCGGCAGCGAGCGCCCGCGCATACGCGTCGATCGCCGCGTCGAGATTGCCGGTTTCGGTCAAACGGTCGCCCTCTCGTTCAGCCTGTGTGGCGCGAATCAGGTTGAGGTTGTGGCTGGCAAACTCGTGGTCGGGCACCAACCGCAGCGTCTGCTCGTAACGAGCTATTGCGTCCTCTTCACGTCCGGACTCGGCCAGCGCGATCGCCAGATTGTAGGTCGCGATGTCATTCCGCGGGTTGAGATCGGCGGCGCGCGTCCACAACGCGATCGAGTCGTGCCACCACATCGTTTGCTGCCACGTAGCCACGGTGAGTCCGGTGGCTGCTCCCACGGCCAGCGTCGCAAGCCACCGCAATCGCGAGCGAGCACGTGCGTCTCGCAGCGCGTACATCGCGACGACACCAATCACCAGCGATCCGACGACGCCCGGCACGTACATGTAGCGGTCGGCGGTTGCCTGTTGCCCGCTCGGGGTCAAGCCCACGGCGGGCGCCAAGAGCAGCAGGTAGCTTGCCCAGGCCACCGTCAGCGCCGGCCATTTGTTGCGCACTCTTCTCCAGAGAAGCCCGGTAATGAGGGCCAGTCCCGCAAGACCGAGCACCAACATTGTCCAGTCGACACGCGGCGCGATCGGCAGCGGGTCGAGCGGCGAGACATTCAATGGAAGCAGTGTTCTCTTCAGATAAACGAAAGGCGCTACCGCGGCCATCGTCAGCCGCGCGCCGAGTCCTACGTCCTGCAGCGTCGCCAGCTCCCGGGCGTTCGATTCGGCGATCGCGGCGCCCAACGCGATCGCGAAGAATGGGACCTTGTCGAGGAGATGCCGCCGCCTCAACGGATACCAATCGATGAGGAGCAACACGAATGGAAATGCCAGGGCGCTCGCACGCGTCAATTGCGACAACGCGTAGCTCGCACCCGACAGCGATAACCAGCGGCCGCGGCCGGCGTCACTGCGGCAATAGCTCAAATAGGCGTGGAGCGATGCCAGCAGGAATGCGAGCGACAGGACGTACGGAAAAGCACTTGCCCACGCAACCGCTTCGACTCGAATCGGGTGCACGCCGAAGACAAACGATCCGACCACACCGATCGCAACGAGATTCGTTCCGCCGAGTCCGGCCGCTGCTGCAAGCCGGACGCACAGGAAATACACCAGGCCAACATTGAGCAGGTGACCGATCAGGCTCAGTCCGTGGAACACCGCAGGGTCGAGGCCGAAGATCGCTTTCGTCCCAGACCACACCAGCCACGCAAGCGGCTGATAGTGTCCCATCTCGCGTGTGGTAAACGCCCACTGGAGAACGCCCGCTGCGCCGAGGTGCTGGTTGTTCTGCAGCGTCCATGGATCGTCCCAGTTGACGAATCCGTTCCCGAAGACTGGAACGAACGCAGAACACGTTGCGATGACGACTGCGGAGACCGCGAGCAGATGACGCGAGGACATCGTGTCGCCGCACCGAGCGTAGCACGAGGTCGTTTTTTCGGGTTGTTGGAAGGCCTCGGCTTCTTGACGCGCAGTAGCCTTGGCGAAGGCGGTTAGCCGAGACGAACTTAGACAAATCGCAGCCATCGGTGTTGTCCACGAGCCTTGACGGCAGCAAACCAGCGACATGGAAAATACAGCGCAGTGCGCTTGATCCGGTTTCGTGGACATCTTCCGAAAGGTGGATACGATGTCCAGACCGATGGCACATATTCCGAAGAACCGCCGGCCGCGGCGACGATTTGATGATGACTTTAAGCAGCAGACTGTGCCTCTGGTGCTCGACGAAGGCAAGACGGTCGGCGCGGTCGCGCGCGACCTCGATTTGACGGAAACGGCGCTGCGCGACTGGGTGAAACGGGCGCAAGCGGAGCGGACACAGGGCCGGACCGGCATCACGACCGCCGAGCGCGAGGAGCTCGCGCGGCTCCGCAAAGAGAATCGCATTCTCCGCGAGGAGCGGGAGATCCTAAAAAAGGCGGCAGCCTTCTTCGCGAACGAGCGGCGGTGAGGTTCCGATTCATCGCCGCGGAGAAGGTGCACCATTCGCTCAACCGCCTGTGCCGCTGCCTACGCGTTACGCGGAGCGGGTTCTCTGCCTGGCAGCGACGGCCCGAGTCGGCGCGGGCCAAACGCGACCGGCAGTTGAAGGTCCTCATCCACACGGCGTTTGCGGCCAGCAAACAGCGGTATGGGAGCCCGCGGATTCACCGCGATCTACTCGAGCAGAAGGAGCGCGTCAGTCGGAAGCGCGTGATCCGGCTGATGCAGGAAGACGGCCTGCAGGCGCGCGTCCGCAAGCGGTTCAAATGCACGACGATGAGCGATCACGACCAGCCGGTCGCGGCGAATCTGCTCGAGCGGCAGTTCACCGCGGAAGCGGCGAATCACCGGTGGGTCGGCGACACGACCGAGTTCGTTATTGGCGAGAGCGGCAAGCTGTATCTGGCGGTGATCCTCGATCTGTTCTCGCGCTACGTCGCCGGATGGGCTGTCAGCGCCGTCAACGACCGGCATCTCACGCTCAGGGCCCTGAGCATGGCGCTGAAGCGTCGCTGTCCGCAGGGCGGGCTGGTGCATCACTCCGACCAGGGCTGCACCTACGCGAGCGAGGCGTACCAACGGATGCTTCGACGCGCACGGCATCACCTGCAGTATGAGTCGCAAAGGCGATTGCTACGACAATGCCGTCATGGAAGCGTTCTTCTCGATGGGTGAAGACGGAGCTTGCCGATCGATTCGAGAGCTGCGGCGAGGCCCAGATGCAGTTGTTCGACTACATCGAGGTGTTCTATAACCAGCGACGACGTCACTCGACTATCGGGTACGTGAGTCCCGCCGCCTTCGAACGGCAGGTGATCGCACACGCTGCAACACCCTGGGATGGTCAATGAGGCCGCACGCGGCTGCTCATTTGTGCGGCAAACTATTTGCTGGACTCGAGGGGGCGCTCGGCGGCCTCCTTGCCCCGGCACCGTTGTCCCTCGCGCAGGCCGCCGAGCGCCTGCACGACTGTCTGCGACCGCTGACAAAGAACGAATGAATGTAGTGATCGCGAAGTTAGTTAACCCGTCCACCAAATCAGATCAGGGCCAGTAGAACAGCGTCAACCGACGAGTGATTTGGCGGTGTGCCGGAAACTGCGAATGAGCAGCCTCGATTGGTGTTGGGTGCGCGTCCATGACGTGCACCGCCTGAGAAACGAAGACGTCGAAGAGGGAGGCTCAAAAATACGTCTGGACTCCTGCCGCGTGCAGACGGTTCATCGCATCGCCGGTGGCATGGCCGAACGTGTTGTGGGGTCCGCCACTCGCGCATTGGTGACGTGACCATTCCGCCTCAGACGTACCTGCTCGAGGGGCGCCAGTATCTTCTCGTCGCGGCCCGGCAATACGTTGTACGCATTCACGCTGTACTGACCGCGCTCGACACGAGCCCTCACCTGGGAAAGCGCGCCGCAGGCGCGATATGGTCGACCGACCAGACGAACAGATCGAAATCGGTTGTCGGATCTCCAGGGCCCAGCGGTTGACTCGACGAGAAAACGATGACCCGGCCGCGACGATCGAGCCAGGGGGAGACGCTTGGCACCCACCACGGCTCCGGGCCGCTGATCCGCCTGAACGTCTGCGCTTCCCGGTCAAACAGGTAGATATCGGACAGGAGGTTCTTGTCCGCGATCTGTGGCGGGCAGGAGTGACACTCCAGGTTGGAGGCCTGGGACTGGAACACAATGAACCGGCCGTCGGCGGCAATCTTTGGTCGTCCGCTGTTCGCATTCGCGCGGCGAGTGACGACGCTGGCGACCGACGAGGACCTGTCATAGAGGACCACGTCAGTCCGGCGCGACAGTGGGTCACTGCCGGCTAGCCGTGTGAACACGACCACCCGTCCGTCACCACTCAGGTCGGGCTCGAGGGCTCGCTCAACGGAACCGCAACTGACGCAGCTTGTGACGCCGGCGGCGCCGTCGCTCACGAAAACACCGCAGGCCGAGCTCTCAGGCGACCCTCGCGCGGCCGGACTGAACGCGGTGCACGACGTGAACGCCACGAAGCGCCCGTCGTCGCTCAGACTCGGCGCGTAACCCAGGCCCGCGGCGGGCGCCCGGTTGACGCCGCCGGTGTTCAGGCGGACGACGTAGACGCCGGCGTGACGCACATCGGCATCCGGGCCTGTGACGAGGTTACTGGCCATCGAGACGTACGCGGCGACGCGACCATCGCCGCTGATGGTGGGATTCGCGCTCATCGCGTTCGCTTCGTGCCCAACGGCGCTTACGCTGATGCGGCGCGTCGTTCCGGCCAGCCGATCGCGAACGAAAACATCCCGGGCCATGTTGTCGTCCGAGACCGTGGTCAGGTTCGTCGCGTCAGAGTCGAAGACGAGGTACTGGCCGTCGGCGCTCAGTCCTGGGCTTCCGGAGCCGCCGTTTGCCGGAGAGCCATCGAATGCCTGCGTCTCCAGCGTCAGCGTCTTACGCTCGCGATCGAACACGTATATGTCGTGGACACGGTTCGAGTCCGCGGACAGCAGCCGTTCTCCCGACACGAAGGCCACGAAGCGACCATCCTTACTGACACAGCCAGTCCGAGATAGGTCCTCGAACTGCGAGAACCCCTGGCGAAGAACGACGTAAGGTGAATGCGTACTCTGTCCTGCGACGACTGAGGCCGCGATGACGAGCGCCAGCGAGCCCTCACAAGGCAGGCGGGACATCGGTCACTTGCCCTTCCTGCGGACTTCGTCCGCAACGAGTCGTCCAACTGCCACGGCGCGCGTCGTCTCGAAGCGGTCTCCTGCGGTCAGACGCACCCCGTCGAGCCGTTGCTCGACCGCCCATCGCAAGTTGACGCCGTCGATGTGCTCCAGAACATGCTCGATCTCGTGCGCCAGGTACTCTGGTTCTGCAACCTGAAGGCGTGCTTCCACGGAGTGCGGCGCCCCGCGCACGACCTGGATCCGAGTCACTGCGTTCGCGCCAGCAGACTCCTTCGGGAGCCCCAGCCGGACGGTTACCGTGAGCGACGCCTCTGTTAGTCGCGCGCATTGTCGCCGGAAGGTTGGTGACGCCCCCCACATGCGCGCGACCATCGGCTTCATCGTGTCCGGAATCTCCAGGTTGGAGGGTGGGCCTGACAGCGGGTTCACATCACGTGCGGGGCCAGACGGGAACCCGACGCTGCTGGCCCCAGGGAGGCTCGTAAAAACGGGCGCTCCACCCGGAACCGGTTTCAGCGATTGGCCGGAGCCAGTCGGTGCGCACAGGACCCACAGCAGAAAGAGAATTGAACCGGCACCCCAGTCAGGTCGAGCGCGCCGGAGGCGCTGAGTTGACCGGTGGTAGACCGCCTTCATCCTCCGCAGGCCAGCAGCACCATTCCAGCCCGTCGAGAGATTGAGCCGATTGCGAATCGCATTCGATCCTCCGCCAAAGGAGAGTGGGTGATTTCGCAAACGCGCCGGACTCCGACCACGACTACCAGCGATGCAGGAAGCACCCGTAAATGGGCTTCACCAATGCGAAACCTACGAGCCAGCTCATCCTATACTAGCTCATCAGTTCTGGCAAGTGCTCGAAAACCGATCAGCGAGACGACTGACGACACGGCTCGAACCATCGCCGTCCACGCGCGGGCCATTCTGGCGCTCTTGTCAGAGCGAACTGTTGCCTTGGCGGCGGAGCGGGCTGGCATCGCGTTCTTCTCGACGGTGAAGACGGAGCTTGCCGATCGATTCGAGAGCTGCGGCGAGGCCCAGATGCAGTTGTTCGACTACATCGAGGTGTTCTAGAACCAGCGATGACGTCACTCGACTATCGGGTACGTGAGTCCCGCCGCCTTCGAACGGCAGGTGATCGCACCACGCTGCAACACCCTGGGATGTTCAATGAGGCCGCACGCGGCTGCTCATTTGTGCGGCAAACTATTTGCCGGACTCGAGGGGGCACGACTGTCTGCGACCGCTGACAAAGAACGAATGAATGTAGTGATCGCGAAGTTAGTTAACCCGTCCACCAAATCTGATCAGGGCCACAGCCACCGCCACGGCTCAAGACATTCGCGTCCTGTTGACCAATCCGAATCCGGAGACGTGCGTGTACTGCACCGAAGCCTTCCGGCAGCGATACAACGGCCTTCTGCTATCGCTCACCAAGCGGATGTCGAACCGCTGGCAGGCGGTCGCGTCGCTGACGCTTGCCAAAGTCGACGGACTGCATTCAGGTTCGTCGAGTGGTCAATCGTCGGCTGCTGGTACGTTTGGTGACGACCCCAATGAGTTGATCAACGCGTTCGGCTTGTTGGGTCTCGATCGCAACTTCATGTGGAAGCTGCAGGGCAGTTATCAGCTGCCTTGGGATACCGTGCTCTCAAGCAACTGGATCTGGCAGGCGGGCCGTCCCTACGCACGAAAGCTGAACATGACGCGCTTTGCCGATGGCCGTCAACCGGCCCAGGGGAGTGTCACGATATTTCTCGAGCCTCGCGACGGCTCGCTGCGGATGGATTCGAAGAACTAGCCAAGGGCCCTGCCCTTGATATCCGGCTAACTCCGCGGCCCTTGGCTAGTTCTTGTTGTTGGCTTGGCGCGCTCCGCGCGCCGTAGACCGTTATGCGGGTCCACAACGCGTACAACATTCACGTCTGTGGCCGC
>JBKPDL010000018.1:0-24054 GCA_046727855.1 Acidobacteriota bacterium | reverse complement strand
CTGCACCACACGAGCGATCCGTTCCTCGGCTTCAAAACAATCGCGCAACTCGTGCGGCCTGGCGGCTACATCCTGATTGGGCTCTACCACAAGTATGGGCGGCTCGCGACCGACATCCGGCGATTCGTCTTCAACGCAACCAACGACTCGATGCTGTTTCTCGATCGCCACGCCTCCGACACGAACGTCAGCGCGCAGAAGCGGCGGGCATGGTTCATGGACCAGTACAAGAACCCGCACGAGTCGAAACACACCGTCGGCGAAGTGATCGGTTGGCTCAAGGCGATCGACTTCGAATTCGTGCACGCGATCCCGAAGACGGTCCCGTTCACAGAGCTGGGGGAAGACGAGAAACTCTTCAAGCCCGAACGCCTGGGCTCGCTCGCCGAGCGATTGATCGTCAACCTCGGCGAGATCGTAACTGGCCACCGCGAAGGTGGATTCTTTATCACCATCGCGCGCCGCCCGTCGTAGGCGGATCGTATCTGCGGATATCTGCGGATATCTGCGTTCCCAACGTATCTGCGTTTATCTGCGTTCGAAAATATCTGCGTCCATCTGCGTCCCAAACGTATCTGCGTCCATCTGCGTCCCAAACGTATCTGCGTCCATCTGCGTCCCAGAATATCTGCGTCCATCTGCGTCCCAAACGTATCTGCGTCCATCTGCGTCCCGAAAACTGTATCCAGGGCCTGATCTAGCCACTCTTTCGCAGTGTGGCGGCATTGTGCCACCATCGGCACGTGTTTCTCGTCGTGCTCTTTGCGCTTGGCGTCGTGTCCGGCGCAACAGCTGCGATTGTCGGCTTTGGCATAGGCAGCCTTCTCACACCGCTCCTTCTGACGCGGCTTGCGCCGGCCATCGCGGTCGCGGCCGTCGCGATTCCGCACCTGGTTGCAACCGCGATACGCTTTTTTCAACATCGCCGCGCCATCGATCGAAGTGTGATTCTACGCTTTGGCGTGCCGAGCGCGGTCGGCGGACTCATCGGGGCGTGGCTGCAAAACGTGTTCGGCGAGCGGTGGCTGTTCGTCGTATTGGGCATCCTCCTCATCGCGACCGCGATCACGAACCTGACTCGCGGCTTCGGAGGATGGAAGCCGCCGGCGCCGGTCGCGATCGTGCTTGGGTTTTTGTCGGGACTCTTTGGCGGCCTGGTCGGCAATCAAGGGGGACTCCGCGCGGCTGGCCTTCTCGCCTTCAATCTTGCCCCCCGCGCCTATCTCGCCAGCGGCACGGCGGTGGCGTTGCTAGTCGATGCCGCGCGAACCCCTGTGTATCTTGCGCGTGCCGGCGGCGAGTTGCTGGCACTGATGTTGCCGATCGCGGTCGCTTCGCTTGGGTGTGTCATTGGCACCGTAGTGGGCGAAAGGTTGTTTCTTGGGTTGTCACCTGAGCGATATCGAAAGGTCGTGGGAGTCGCGGTGGGGGCGCTCGGAGTCTGGCTTTTAACCCGTTAATATGGCTTGCACAGCGGTAACATTTCATTCATGGCAAACAAGCTGACGGCTCTCGTGTTGGCATGTGGGCTATCAACCGCGACGAACGCGGCGGCGCAAGATGTCCGCGGAGAATTGTCCGCACCCGCTGGGTCGCGTTCGATGCGGAGCGAGGCAGAGTTGAAAGCCGAGATCGCGGCGCAGCCAGGTGGCGTGCGCGCCTATCTCGAACTCGCACAGATCTATCGCCTGAACAGCCGCCCGCACGAGGCCGAAACCACGCTGCGTGCGGCGCTCGCGGCGACCTCCCAGGTCGATCCCGTCTACGCGGCACTGATCGGCCTGTATCCGCCGATGTATAACCCGGAACAGGTGCTGTCGATCGCCGACGAATGGCGGCGCGCGTCGCCGGCCAATGTGCGGCCGGTCTGGTTCACCATCACCGCTCATGTCGAATTTGCGAAGCGTCTGCGCATGACGCAGTTCCAGGAGGCTGCCCTGCACGTCGAGCAGGCGCTTCGCGCAGTGGAGGATGCACGCATCATCGCGGCGGACGATCCTACCGTGGACTCCGCGCATGCCGGCGCGCTGCGGATGAAAGCGGAATTGGAGACCGACCCGGCAGAGCGTGCGCGGCTGCTGCAGCAGTCCGAGGAACTGATGCAGAAGTCACGCTCGCGCACGACGCAGCCGCCGCGGACGATCGTCGGTGAGATCACCGGCGGCGCGCCCGCTGCGCCACCCCCGCCGCCGCCGTCACTTGGCAGCCCGGTTCGCGTCGGAGGAGGCATCAGGCAGCCGCAAAAAATCAAAGACGTACGCCCGCAGTACCCGCCTGAGGCGCAACAGGCGGGCGTCAAAGGCGTCGTGATTCTGGAAGTCGTCGTCGACGCGGACGGTAAAGTCACGAGCGCCAACGTGCTGCGCTCCATCCCGCTGCTCGATCAAGCGGCAATCGATGCCGTTCGGCAGTGGGAATTCACTCCAACGGTACTCAACGGTGTCGCGGTACCTGTCATTATGACGGTAACCGTAGACTTCAATCTTCAGTGACTGTCTTATGCAGATTTCGGAGCGAGTCGTTGGCGACGTGACCATCCTCGACCTGAGAGGCCGGTTCGTCGAGGAGCGTCAAAACGACTTTCGTGACACGGTCGATCGATTGGTGCGGCTCGGCTGTCGCAAGATGCTGCTCAACCTCGACGAGGTCACGTATATGGACAGTGCCGGCCTCGGCATGCTGGTGAGCAAGTTCATCACGCTCGATAAACGCGACGGAAAACTCAAATTGTGCAAACTGCACCACCGCAGCTTCCGAGTCCTCGACGTGACCAGACTGCTCACCATTTTCGAATCGTTCGATTCCGAATCGCAGGCGATCGCAAGCTTCGCGACCAAACAGCCGGCCGACGAACCGTTTGCGTAGCGCAGGCGCATTTTGCATGGAGGTGCGAATGAGCCGGGTGTTGTGGCGAGCCCAAGGAACTCGAGGAGCTCGGCACTTTCGAGGGATACGTCAACATCCCGCTCGGGCAGATCGAGAAACGGCTGAACGAGATCCCCAAAGACGAAGCCATCATCACCGCTTGAAACGCCGGTGGACGCGCCGCGCGTGCCGCGGCGTTGCTCGAAGCGAGGGGCTACAAGGTGATGGCGTTCTGCGGGCTTGGCGACTACAAGGGAACGAGCGGCAAGAAGAAGGTGTTTCCGAAGGCGCCGCCGCGCTGAATTCGGATACGCGACGAAGATCGAGTTCATCTCAGCGAACGAGGTTCGCCTACGTGGCAGAGCTGGTCGAATGGAAAGCCGGACGACCACACGGCGGTATTCCGGATTCTTCGCAAAATGTAACCGCCGCAGATTCCCAATGTGGAGATCTGGAGATTTCGAGATCACCAAATCGACTCCAAATCTCCAAATCTCCAAATTTCCAAATCTCCAAATTCACTGACTGGAAGTCGCCTTCCTCTTCCCCACGTCCTCGCCTTTGAGGAATCTCAGCAGGACCGGATACAGCTTGTCGGGTGCTTCGAACTGCGGGTTATGGCCGACGCCCGGAATGATGTAGAGCTGACCGTTCGGCACCGTGTCGGCAACGCGCTTGGCCAGTTCGGGATAGTTCGGACCATCCTTCTCGCCGCCAATCACAAGCGTGCGTGCCTTGATGTGCGGCCAGTCGTACACCACCGGATCGTTGGCGATCGCATACTGCTGCCACGCGCGCACCATCGCCATGCGCGGCCAGTCGCCGCTCTGAGTCCAGCCGTAATGGATCTTCACGTATTTCATGTACTCCGGCTTCCAGTTCACGTAGTAGTTGCGCATGCCGCGCACGATCTCCGGATAGTCGCGTCCGAGCACACCCTTGTAGCTCTCCATGATGTCGCGCGCGGGACGCCCGGCGCGCGTGTCGGAGAGACCAATCTGGTTGATCATCGCGAGATTGCCCACCGCATCCGGGTAGAGCGCCGAGAAGCGGCTCGCCACCATGCCGCCCATCGAGTGCGTGACGATGTCGGTCACTTTGATGCCGAGATGATCGAGCAGCCGCTTGGTATTCATGGCGTGCGTGCTGATCGAGTAATGCACGATCGGCTTCGATGAGCGGCCGTAGCCGATTTGATCGATCGCGATCACGCGATACCCCTCTTTGCGCAGGATCTCGATGGTTTCGGTCCACGCCTCGGCAAAGAAATTCATGCCGTGAAGGAGAATCACGGACTTGCCGTTCGCCGTGCCTGTGGGTGCGACGTCCATATACGCCATGCGCACGTCCTGCCCTTCGAGGCTGAACGGCATGTATTTGACCGGGTGCGGATAGGGCACGTCTTCGAGATTGATGCTCATCGGACCCCAGTCCGCCGGAGGCGCCGTCGGCGGCTCGGATCCCTGCGCCGCGGCAATGCCCGCCAACACAAGCACCAGCGCCGTCGTCATCGGAACCAATCGTACACGCTTCATCCTCGCTTCTCCTTCTTCGCAAGCGCTGCTTGCGTTTTCTTCGGCAACTTCGCTCGAATCAACTCGTAGGCACGCGCGACCAGCGGCTTGAGCTCGCGGTCCGGCAATGTGTCGAATCGTTCCACGCCCACCCACTGCGCACGCGCCATATATGGCGCCGGTCTGCATCCGTCACGCTCGCACAGATCGGCGAACGTCTCGGCGTCGCACTTGAACGACATCGCGATCTCTTCACCCACCGGATCGGTATTGGCGACGCAAAACATCTTGCCGCCGACCTTGAACACGAGATCTTTCCCCCACTGGATCTGCTCCGCGACCCCGGGAAACGTTTTGCAATGCTCGCTGAGCCGGCTCAGGGTCATGCGCAGCCGCCGATGTTACACTGCCCGGCCGCGCCGCGTCGTAGGATCGCTTCGGTCACGGGATTCTCAACTACAAAGAATAGAGGGGCTTCCTGCTTCGCCCGCCGCCGCTTCCGCGAGCTTCTGCGAGCAAGCTTCGTTCTTGGTTCTTCATTCTTCGCCCTTCGTTCTTCGTTCTTAGTTCTTCCAACCTCATCCGTTGGGTTGAACTACGATGTGCTTGTATGACCCTCGTGCTACTCGTCACTTTCCTTGGCTATTCCGCCGGCGCCGATGCGCAGACGACGAAACCGCGCGCAGCCTCCCCCACTGTGACAACCGCACTGTCCATCACCGTGACGGATGGCAGAGGCGCGCCCTTGACGGGTGTCGCCGTAAGAGCGTCCGGACCAATTGAACGCGAAGGCATCACTGAGTCTGCCGGCTCGCTCAGGTTCGAAGGGCTGCGCAGCGGCACATATCGCCTTCGGTTTACGTGCGAGGGATTCGTCACGCTGGAGCGTGACGTCACGGTCCCGGCCGGACAGCGTGCGCTCGATCAGCATGTCGTCCTGTCAGCGGCCGAGAAGCCTCCTGAGCCTCCTCCTGCGCCAACACCAGCGGCGCCCGCGAAGCCTGAGCTTCCTCCTCCCGGCAAAGCCGTGACTGTGGTGGTTCCGGATTTCATCGAGCGCAATTTCATCGGCGGCACGGAGCCGCAGAAGGTCTCGCCCATCGCGTGCAGCGGCCTGGTGCAAACGGTGTTGTGGCAGATTCGCGAGCCTTGGGACAACCGCCAGCACGCCACCGCCGACGCCATGATCTACGTCGTTGGCGGCGAAGGCACGCTCAAGATGGGCGGCAGCGACGTGCCGCTCCAGGCCGGCACGTTCGTGTCGGTGCCGCGCGGTACCACCTATGGCTTCACGCGGCGCGGCCGCAATCCACTGTTCGTGCTCGGGACGCTGGCCGGCGATCCGTGCAGCCCGTGATGTAATCTGTACGTTTCAGATGGCCACGGAAAAGGAGACCCGTACCCCCCCCGCCCAGGACTTCATCCGCGAGATCGTGGCCGCCGATGTGGCGGCGCACAAGCACGGGGGACGTGTGGTCACGCGCTTCCCGCCCGAACCGAACGGCTATCTTCATATCGGACATGCCAAGGCGGTGAGCCTCAATTTCGGTGTGGCGGCTGAATTTGGCGGTATCTGCAATCTGCGCTTCGACGACACCAATCCGGTCAAGGAAGACATCGAGTACGTCGATTCGATCAGGGAAGACGTCCGCTGGCTTGGATTCGACTGGGACGACCGCGAGTACTACGCCTCGGACTACTACGAAAGCCTTTACGAATCCGCCGAAGAACTGATTCAGAAAGGGTTGGCGTACGTCGACTCGCTCTCGGCCGACGAGATGCGCGCTTATCGGGGCACGCTGACCGAACCGGGCAAGGACTCTCCGTTCCGGACGCGCAGCGTGGACGAGAACCTCGATCTGTTTCGCCGCATGCGCGCAGGAGAGTTTCCCGACGGCGCGCACGTGCTGCGCGCCAAGATCGACATGGCGTCACCCAACATCAACATGCGTGACCCGGTGCTCTATCGCATCCGTCACGCGGAGCACCATCGCAGCGGCAACGCGTGGTGTATCTACCCGATGTACGACTTCGCGCATCCGCTGTCGGATGCCATCGAAGGCGTCACGCACTCGCTGTGCACGCTCGAATACGAGGATCACCGTCCGCTCTACGACTGGTGTATCGAAAATGTGAGCGTGCGTCATCGCCCGCGCCAGTACGAGTTCGCGCGGCTCAATCTGAATTACACGGTGATGAGCAAGCGCAAGCTGCTGCAGCTGGTCGAACAGGAGCACGTTTCGGGATGGGACGATCCGCGCATGCCAACCTTGTCGGGCATGCGGCGGCGCGGGTACACGCCGGAGGCGATCCGCGACTTCTGCCAGCGGATCGGCGTGGCGAAGAAGGAAAACGTCATCGATATCGGGCTGCTCGAGTACTGCGTGCGAGAGGACCTGAATCGCCGCGCGCCGCGGGCGATGGGCGTGCTCCGTCCACTCAAAGTCGTGTTGACCAATTATCCCGAGGGTCAGACCGAGCAGATGCGCGTGGTGAACAATCCGGAGGACCCGTCCGCGGGCACGCGACTGGTTCCCTTTTCGCGCGAGTTCTTCATCGAAGCGGATGACTTTATGGAGGATCCGCCGAAGAAGTTTTTCCGTCTGGCGCCGGGCCGCGAAGTGCGGCTGCGAAACGCCTACCTCATCACCTGCACCAAGGTCATCAAGGATGCGCGAGGGGCTGTTGTCGAATTGCGCTGCACCTACGATCCCGCAACCCGCGGCGGCGACGCGCCCGATGGACGGAAGGTCAAGGCGACCTTGCACTGGGTGTCGGCGGCACACGCGGTCAACGCTGAGGTGCGCCTCTACGATCGCCTGTTCGCCGTCGACGATCCCGATGGCGCGGCGACGAAGTCAGGCACGGAAGTTACGGAATTTCTGAACCCGGAATCGCTGCTCGTGTTGCGCGAGTGCCAGGTGGAACCAATGCTCGCAACCGCGGCGCCCGGCGCGAGATTCCAGTTCGAGCGTCTCGGCTATTTCGCACTCGATCGCGATTCGAGCGGTGGGCGGCCAGTGTTCAACCGCACGGTGTCACTGAAGGACAGGTGGGCGAAGATTGCCGCGCGCACCTGATTCCTGCACGCCCTGAACGAACGCAGCGAAGGTCAAACCTACAGGATCTGTGAGAGGTGGTGCTTCAGGTGCTTCACGTAATCCACCATCACGAGCTCTAACGTCGCCGGCTCCCCGTGCGACACGGGCACGCCGATTTGATCGAAGCTGTGGCGTGCCCGCGGGCGTCGTCGCACTTCCTCCGGCGTCCCCTCCATCACCCGGGCAATCTGCAGATTGAACGTGCGCCACAGCGTCACCAGCTCCTCCCACGCCGCGTCCTGGTAACGCCCGATGCGCACCCAGTCCTCCTGCGCGTAGCCGGGGAAGATCAGATCGTCCTGCAACTGACCGCGCACGAAACGCTGGTGATTGTTGGCGGCCGAATCAACGAGGTGTCCCAGGACTTCGCGCGCCGACCACTTGCCCGGCGCCGCGCGCGTTGCGCTGCGATCGCCAAGCGCCAGCAGTTTGGGCGTCGCGCAGTTGACCGCCTCCCTCAGTTCAGCGACGTAGTGCATCCGACGAGCATACGAGCATTCACCGCGCTCGCGGATGAAACTGTCTCATCGTTTCAAAAAACGCCGCTGATGCAGTCACACGTCCGTTGCCGAAGGTGTTAACGGTAGCGACTGCGCAGAATCGACATGTGATGGACGACGTGCCCGGCCGCGAGGTATGCGAGCGCGCGTACGGTGAACGGGTTGTCGCTCGCGATGCCGCGGCGCGTCCACGCGTCGCCAGGCAGATTCCGGAAAAACGAGAGCGTCGCGCCGCGAACGGCATCGAACTCCTCGAGGTGGCTGTTCCACGACCGTTCATCGGCAGCGGCGGCGGCAACCGCGACGTTCTGATCGAAGCTCGGGAGCGGCGTCGCAAAGCCGCGCGCAAACCAGAACGCGCGCGCGACGAACAGCCGCTCGGTGTCGTTGATGTGGCCGAGCACTTCGCGAATGCTCCACTTGTCGGGCGCGTAGCGGTGGCGGGATCGATCCTCGGAGATGCCGCGCAACTCGGCGAGCGTTTCCTGATGCTGAGCAGCCAGAATGGCGCAGATGTCGCCGCTGGGCACCTGATCGATATACCTGAAGTAGTACTCGGCGGCTTCAGTTCGCTCGGGATGACCGGTCATCCTCGGATTATCCGAGATGCCGCTGTAGAAACGCCAGCGTCTGCCGAGTGGTGGCGAAGCCACCCGAGCAACGCACGCAGATCCGCGGCTGGCTCACGAGTTGTATACGCGATTGCTGCCATCCCGGAGGCTGCCATCAATCGTCCCCATGAGACGATCGACTGCATTTCTTTGAATCGGCACGCGAGCATCTTTTCGAAGCCGGGATCGGGATAACCGTGCACCATGACCACGACAGGCAGCCGCGGATGTGCGTCACTCTCGGCCGGGCGATACACATCGAGCGCCAGAACTTCTCCGTCAGCTCCAGGGAACGCGACGTCTCGCTCGACCTGCGCGGCCTCGGCGCCGGGCAAGGAGTAAAACACTGGCTGCCTGGTAATTGGATTGGGATTCACTTGACGACCACCTCTCGCACACGCTATTACGAGGGGGTCATTGGCTTCCAGTCCGAGCGGTGGCTCAGCTCCCGGAGCTCATCGCGGCCCTCACGGCAATCGGCTGCAACACCCGCTCGATTTCGGCCGGCTTCAGCCCAACGAGAAATCCGCGGCGGCCGCCGTTGATGTACACGCGTGGTAAATCCCTGATCGACTGCTCCATGTAGACAGGCAGTGGCTTGCGCGTGCCGAACGGAGACGTGCCGCCCACCTGATAGCCGGTATGCCGCTCGGCGACCTCTGGCGCACACGGCACGACCTTTTTGCGATCGATCTGCCGCGCGAGTTCCTTGATGGACACTTCGCGATCGCCGTGCATCAACACAATGAGCGGGTGCTTGCGCTCGTCTTCCATGACCAGCGTCTTGATCACCGCGTGTTCGTCCACACCGAGCTCGCGCGCTGACACACGCGTGCCGCCGCGGTCTTCGTAACGATACTCGTGCTCGGTGAACGTGACGCCGTGTTTGCGAAGGAAGTGAATCGCTGGCGTAGCGCTGGCCATCGCCGTCGACCGACTACTCCATCCGCAGCGCCCTGCTTGGCGACACGCGGGTGGCCCGCAACGCTGGTACGTAGCTCGCCACGATCGCGACCACGACCAGTGCCATTGGTACCGATACGAACGTCGCCGGATCGCTGGGCTTCACCTGATACAGCAACGTTTGCATCAATCTCGTCAGCCCGAACGCGCCGGCAACGCCGATGGCAATGCCGATTGCGGCAAGCGTGACGCCCTGACGCAACACCATGCGCAGCACCTGACCGCGATCGGCGCCGACGGCGAGACGAATGCCGATCTCATGCGTCCGCTGCGAGACGAGATACGACAAGACGCCGTAAATCCCGACCGCGGCAAGCGCCAAAGCAATCGCGGCAAACACCCCAAGCAGAAAGCCGGTGAGCCGCGGCGTTGCGAGCGCCGTCGTCACCACATCGCGCATCGGCCTCACATTGGCGACCGGCAGCGCCGGATCGATCTGCCGGATCTCGTTGCGCACGGCGCCTGCCACCGCAAGCGGATCTCCCGATGTCCGCGCAACGACGAAGACGTTGCGAATGATGTTGCCACCAGTCACCACGTGCCACTGGCTATGCGGAATGTAGAACTTCTCTTTCACGATCCCGGTGACGCCGTTGTGCCGCTCGTCGGCGACGATGCCGACAACGCGTACCCAGGGATTCTTCTGGTTGCCAAGACGAATGCGGCCGTCGATCGCGTTGCCGTCCCTCCAGTACGTGCGCGCCATCGTGTCGTTGATGACCGCAACCAGCTCCGAGTCACTCCGCTCGGCCGCTGTGAACCAGCGACCGCGCGTGAGCCGCGTTCCCATGGCTTCAAACGCTTCGTCTGAAACAATCTGCCAGTCACCTTTCGCGTTCCGGCCAGGGCTCTCTTCGAATCCTTCGATGTCCAGGCCCCAGTCGCCGATGGTGGTCGCAAGCGGCAGCGCGCGAACGATGCCGGCTCTTTCGACGCCGCTCACGCCGCGTACCCGCTCCAGCATCTGCCGATAGAACCCGACGACTTTCTCGGGTGTGTCATAGCGCGGGGCGGGTACCGAGAGCCGCAACGTGAGGACGTGCTCCGGCTCAAAGCCGAGATCGATCCGACCAAGTGCCGAGAGTGTGCGAATCATCAAGCCGGCGCCGATCACGAGAATCACCGCCAATGCCACTTCCGCGGCGACAAGACCGTTGCGGAGCCGCTGCCGGCGCCCGCCAAGCGTGGCCTGCTGGCCGCCCTCACGCAGCGATTCCACCAGGTTCAGGTGCAGCGATCGCAGCGCCGGCGCCAGCCCGAAGAGAAGCGTGGTGACGACAGCGAGCACGAGCGTGAACACGACAACCGTGAGGTCCAATCGCACGGGCGCCAGAGGTGGAAGGCTCGTGGGATCGATGCTCACCAGCGCTCGCAGCGCGCCCGCGGCTAGTGCCAGACCTAGCGCGGCCCCTACAACCGCGAGCACGAGACTTTCCGTGAACAGCTGTCGCAGCAAGCGATTGGGCGCGGCGCCCATCGCGGTTCGCACCGCCATTTCGCGCAGCCGCGCGTCGCCGCGAACCAGCAGCAGATTGGCAACGTTGACGCAGGCGATGAGCAGGAGGAAACCAACCGCGCCCATCAACAGCCACATCGCAGGTCGCATGTCGCCGCGGATTTCGTCGTCGACACTCACGGCGAAGGCAGTGAACTTCATCGCCACCGGATAACCGCCCTGCTCAGTGAGCCGTTGCGTGATGGCGCGCAATTCCTCCGAGGCTGTCGCTGCTGTTTGCCCGGGCGCAAGGACGGCAGCGGCGTAATAACCGTGGCTGCCACGCTCCAGATTCTGCATGTCGATTTGAAGTGGCCGCCACAATTGCGAAGGCTCGGCGGCCGCCACGGTGAAATCAGTGGGCAAGCGGAAACCGTCGGGCATCACGCCCACGACTTCGACAGGCACGTCATTCAGAAGGAGCTTCTTGCCAATCACCGACGGATCCCCGCCGTAACGCGCTTGCCAGAGTTGATAACCGAGGATCACGGCCCGTGGTCCTTGCGGCCGATCTTCTGCGTCGCTAAACGTGCGGCCAATGAGCGGACGGGCGCCGAGAACGTCGAACGTGTTGGCCGTTACGAAGCCCACGCCGACGCGAATCGGCTCGCCGTCGCCGGTGAGATTCTGCTGCCCCGACGACCACCCCGCCACGGCCGTCATCGTCTTGCTCATCGTCCGGTAGTCGACGATCTCCTGGGTGGACACCCACGTCTTGTCGAAGCTCACCCAGCGGCTCCAGATCAGCACGCGCTTTTCTGGTTGTGCATATGGCAGCGGTGTGAGCAGCACCGCTTTGACCACACTGAAGATGGCCGAGGTGGCGCCGATGCCGAGAGCAAGCGTGATCAGCGCGGCGGCTGCAAAACCGGGAGACTTCAACAGACCGCGGATGGCGAACTTGAGGTCCTGAGGCATGCGCATTTGGACGTCGAAACGGCCATTCGGGTTGCAAGAGTATGATCGCGGCCGATGCTTTCTACTCTCGTCCGCGAACAGGTCGCGCGCCCCTCACCTATCCGCCAGATCATGAAGATGGCTGAGCGGCAGAACATCCTGGCGATGGGGCTCGACCCCAATGAGGTGATTTCGTTTGGCGGCGGCTGGGTGAATCACCCCGCGCCGGAGGCGCTGCGCGAAGCCTACGTCGACATCGCGTCCGATCCTGCGCTGTTTCACAAGAGCGGCGGCTACACGGCCACACTCGGCGACACGGAGTGCCGCGCCGCACTCGCCCAGTTCGACGGTCATCTGTTCGGGGTCAAGAAGCTCGGGCCGGAGCATGTTGCGATCGGCGCCGGAAGCACGCAGCTCACTCACGATCTGTTCCGTGCCGTCCTCGATCCGGGCGACACGGTGATGCTGCTCGATCCCACCTATGCCAACTACGAAGGGCAGCTCGCCTTTGCTGCCCCTGACGTCAAAATCGTCCGCTTACGCGTGATCGATCCCGAGACGTGGACGTATCTACCGGCGGCCGCGCCGGAGCGCACGATCGCCGAATTCCGGCGGCTGTTTGACACCTATCGCCCGAAGCTCGTGATCTTCGGCGCGCCCGACAATCCGACCAGCCAGATTCTTCCGCAAGCGATCGCCGACGCGATGCTGGAGCGCACGGAGCAATCCGACTCATGGCTCGCCATCGACTTCGCGTACAAATGCCAGTTCTTCGTCACGCCGCCCGACTACTACGCGTGGTCGCCCGTCGATCATCCGCGAGTGGTCGGTATTCACTCCAACTCCAAGTGGGGCCGCGGACTCGGCCGGCGGCTCGGCTGGATTCAAGCAGCGCCTGAATTGATCGACGCGCTCGAGCGCGTGCAGCAATGCAGCTTGTTGTGCGCCGACACGCTGTCACAGATGGCGATGACACGGTTCGTGACCCGGTCGATCGCCGACGGATCGCTCCGCCGATATGTGGACGAGTGGAACCGTCAGTACGGCGAGGCGGCGCGCGTCACCGCCGAGGCGGTGGACGAATTCCTTCAGCGGCCGCGTCTGACATCGATGGGCGGCCTTTACGCGGTCGTCGATATCGGCAGCGACGCGGACGCGTTTGTGCCGCGCGCGTTGCAGGCGACCGGCGTGCTCGTTGTGCCCGGGTGCGGGTTTGGCGCCTCGCTCACCAACGCCGTCCGCATCAGCTACGGCCCGCTCGTGTTGGACACCAGCAGGATTCGCGAGGGCTTGTCGCGCCTTGGCCGATGGATGCGAGCGTGACGACCGACCTTTTGACCTTTCTTGATTTCGCGGTCGATGCAGCATGGCAGGCAGGCCGGCTGACTCTCGCCCACTATCAGACTGGCGTCACGGTCGAACGGAAGCCAGATCGTTCCGCTGTCACTATCGCTGACCGCGATGCCGAGAAGCTGTTGCGCCGTCTCATCGAACAGCGCTTTCCTGATCACGCAATCGTCGGTGAGGAATTCGGCGGTGACACCCGTTACGCCACTCATCGCTGGATCCTCGATCCGATCGACGGCACGAATTCGTTTGTCCGCGGAGTGCCGCTCTTCGGCGTGCTCATCGGACTCGAGGTCGAGGGCGAACCGATCGTCGGCGTCGCGTACTTCCCTGGACTCGACGAAATGTATTCGGCGGCGCGCGGCCTTGGCTGCCGGTGGAACGGCCGCCGCGCCCGGGTTTCTGGTGTCACGACGCTAGCGGAAGCATGCGTCGCATATACCGACAGCCGTGGTGTGTTCGAGCGAATCGGCGACGGATGGATCCGCCTGCAACAGGACGTGGCTATCGCGCGCGGATGGGGCGATTGCTACGGCTACTGCCTGGTTTCCACCGGCCGCGCCGATGTGATGATCGACCCGCGGATGAATCCGTGGGACTGCGCCGCGATCGTGCCGATCATTCAGGAAGCCGGTGGGCGGTTCACGGACTGGACCGGGCGCGTGACGATCGACGGTGGCGATGCCGTGAGCACGAACGGCGCGCTGCACGATGAGATTCTTGCGCGGTTGGGGGGAAAAGGGGTCTGACCCCTTTTCCGCGGGCGCCGCGCGGAAAAGGCGTCAGACCCCTTTTTCCCCGCCTAGGCCTTGTCAAACGGCACGCCGATGAAGCTGGGTTCCTGTTCGTAGCGCAAAATCAACGTCGTCAACATGAACTGAATCGTGTAACGGGCGTCCTGCTGACGGGTGACCACTATCTGCTGACGGGTGCGGATGTGCCAGTCGTACACGTCGTAAAAGACGCCAATCCCGATGTCGCAGAAATCCGGGAATTTCGTGTTCGCCCGCAGGAAGACTTCAAAACTTCGCCGCAGCGTGGTAATCGACGGCGCCGTCGCCAGAGACAACGTATTGAACGCCGTATCCAGCGAGTGCTGCAGATCGCGGATCGCACGTTGAATCTCGCGCTGCCCTTCCCGGTTGGCTTCCTGTTCTTCGCTATGGTCCGCCGCACTGCCAGTGAGACTTCCCACCACTCCTCCCGCAAGCACCTCGCGTCGCGACAACATGGATCCTCCTTCGGCTGGCATCTCTGAAGAACTAGCCAAGGGCCCAGCCCTTGATATCCGGCTAACTCGGGGCCCTTGGCTAGTTCTTGTTGTTGGCTTGGCGCGCTCCGCGCGCCTAGACCGTTATGCGGGTCCACAACGCGTACAAAATTCACGTCTGTGGCCGCATAACGGTCTAAAGCGATTCCGCTCTCTAAGAGGATAGACGCGTTCGTTGTTGCCGCGGCCGTACGCTGTCGGTGTCCGAACGTCCCACGAGCGGTCACTTGCTCTCGGTTTTCGGAGCGCCCGAAGTACAAAACAGGCCCGAATTCCGCGGTGCGCTCATCCGGACCGGTGGCACGAGCTTGGCGATCATCTATCGCACATGTCGACGTTCATGCAGGACCTCCGATACGCCATCCGCACGCTGCGTCGCGCCCCCGGCTTTGCCTTTATCGTCGTCCTCACGCTCGGTCTGGGCATCGGCGCCAACACCGCGATCTTCTCATTGATGGATCAGGTGTTGTTGCGATTCCTGCCTGTCAAGGATCCGCGCGCCCTCGTACAGCTCGACGGTCCTGGCGCATTCAGCGGACGCACCTTTAACGATCGAACCTTCTCCTACCCGATGTACGTGGACATGCGTGACCGCAACACGGTGTTCGACGGGTTGATCGCGCGGTTTCCCACGAGCGTGACGCTGACGTATCGCGGCCAAGCCGAGCGCGTGGACGTAGAAGCGATCTCCGGCAATACGTTCGAGCTGCTCGGCGTCTCGCCGGTGCTTGGACGCGCGATTACGCCGGACGATGACCGCACTCCGGGAGCGCATCCGGTTGCCGTGATCAGCTACAGCTACTGGCAGCGGCGGTTCGCCGGATCGCCGACAGCACTCAATCAAATCGTGAATATCAACAGCACCCCCGTGACCATCGTCGGCGTGGCGCCGTCCGGTTTCGCCGGTGTCGTCGCAACGCAGGTTCCCGATCTCTTCATGCCGTTGATGATGAAGGGGCAGCTGACGCCGACGTGGAACGATCTCGACAACCGCCGGAGCCGCTGGGTGAACGTCATCGGTCGCTTGAAGCCCGGCCTTACCAACGAAACCGCGAAAGCACAGCTCGATGTGCTCTACCGGCAGATCAACGAATACGAATTGCAGCAAGTGCCGGCGTTTGCCGGCGGTTCGGCGCTGTTCAAGGAGCGCTATCGCGCCAAGACGCTCACGCTTCATCCCGCCTCGCGCGGGCTCTCCGGCCTGCGCACCGGCGTGAGCACGCCACTTTTCGTACTCATGGCCATGGTCGGCCTCGTGCTGCTCATCGCCTGCGCCAACGTCGCTAACTTGTTGCTCACGCGCGCGACTGCACGTCAGCGTGAAATCGCTGTGCGCCTGGCGCTTGGCGCAGGACGCCGGCGCTTGATCCGCCAGACACTCACGGAAAGCCTCGTTCTCGCCGGTGCGGGCGGCATCGTCGGCCTGGTGTTGTCCATCTGGGTTGGCGACGTGCTCGTCAGCGTGATGCCGTCAGAGGCGGTGACGAGATCGTTATCGACCGCGCCCGACGTGAGGGTGGCGCTCTTTACGGCAGCCCTGTCGTTTGCAACGGCCATCGTGTTTGGTGTGATTCCCGCATTGCAATCGGCGCGATTCGAGCTCAATCGGACGCTGCGAGAAGAGGCCGGCTCCGTCTCGGCCGCCGGGCACCAGGCACGCTTCCGCAAGGGCTTGGTTGTTGCGCAAGTGGCGCTGTCGATGCTGCTCGTTGCGGGTGCGGGACTGTTTGCGCGTAGCCTCTACAACTTGAAGGAGCTCGATCCAGGCTTCAGAACGAACGATTTGATGACGTTCCACGTCGATCCCTCGCTGAATGGGTACGACCAGACGCGCATCAAACGCTTCTATGCCACGCTGCTGGAGGATCTGAAACGCTTGCCCGGCATGGAGTCGGTGTCGTTGGCGCAGCTCGCGGCGCTGACCGACAGCGTGTCGAGCCGCACCGTCGAAGTCCAGGGATATCAACCAAAACCGGACGAGGACATGAACCCGTGGACCAACGAGGTCGCCCCGGATTACTTCCGCACTCTTGCCATGCCGCTCGTGATGGGACGTGAGTTCGACGAACGAGACGTCGCCGGCGCGCCGCGCGTCGCCGTCGTGAACGAATCGTTCGCGAAGTATTTCTTCGGCAATGAGAACCCAATCGGTCGCCGTTTCGGATGGCGGTCGATCAAGGATCCGGGCGCGATCGAAGTGGTGGGGGTCGTCAAGGACGCGCTTTACGTCAGCATGCGACAAGGCTCAACTGCCGACAACAAGACGCCGCGCTTCGTGTACGTCCCATATCAACAAAGCGACGAACTCGGCGAGGTCACGATGTACGTCCGCTCGACGGTTGCGGCCGTCGACAGCATGCCGGAGCAGCTTCGGCAGGCCGTGCGGCGTGCCGACGCATCGCTCCCCGTCTTTGCAATGCAGACGATGGATCGCACGATAGACGAGGCACTGTTCAACGAGCGTATGCTCGCGCTGCTGTCGGCTTCGTTTGGCTTGCTCGCGACGGTTCTCGCGGCCGTCGGACTGTACGGCGTGATGTCGTACACCGTGTCGCGGCGCACGCGCGAAATCGGCATTCGCATTGCGCTTGGCGCCGAGCGCAGGAGCGTGCTGTGGCTGGTCCTGCGCGAGGTGGCGCTGCTGACGCTGATCGGCATTGGGGTGGGGATTCCCGGTGCGCTCGGCTTGAGCCAGTTGGTCAAGTCGCAGTTGTTCGGCATCCAGCCCACCGATCCGCTGACACTCGTCGTCGCGGCCGGAACGCTGGCGATCGTTGGATTGCTTGCGGGTTACATTCCAGCCCGCCGCGCGGCAGCCGTGGAACCTGTTTTCGCATTGCGCTATGAATAACCGTCCGATCCCTGTTCTATGTTTCTTCGTTCCCGTTCTTCGTTCTTCGTTCCTGTTCCTCCGCCCTTAGACCGTTATGCGGCCACAGACGTGAATTTTGTCCGCGTTGTGGACCCGCATAACGGACGACGGCGCGCGGAGCGCGCCAAGCCAACAACAAGAACTAGCCAAGGGCCGCGGAGTTAGCCGGATATCAAGGGCAGCGCCCTTGGCTAGTTCTAAACTGAAGCATGCGCTTGGTGCATGTAGCCCTTCTCATCGTGATTCCGGTGAGCGCCTCAGCTCAAACCGCCCATCCAGCGGCAGGTATTCCGCTCGACGTCGCCGAACGTCGCGCGGCTCTCATCGCCAATCTCCGTTACGCGCTCACGGTGTCGATACCAGAGAAGCTGACCGAGCCACTCACAGGCAGCAACACGATCCGGTTTGAGCTGCGCGACGCGAGTGTGCCGCTCGTGATTGATTTCGCCACCAGCCGCGAACACGTCAAGTCGCTCGATGCCAACGGAGCATCGGCGTTCGAGTTCGTGAACGGTCACATCGTGGTACCGGCCGCGTCGCTGCGGAAGGGTGAGAACACGATCACGATTGCCTTTACCGCGGGCGACGCGTCGCTCAACCGCAGCACCGATTTCATGTACACGTTGTTCGTGCCGGCGCGCGCGCACCTGGCTTTTCCTGTGTTCGATCAGCCAAATCTCAAAGGCAAGTGGACCATGACGCTGACTGCGCCCGAGAAATGGCAGCTGGCTGCCAACGGTGTGGAGATCGATCGGCGGACGGACGGCGCTCGCGTGACAGTGCGCTTCGCGGACACGGCTCCCCTCCCAACCTATCTCGTAGCGTTCATCGCCGGCGACTTCAAAGTCGAAACCGCCGAGCGCAATGGCCGCGTCATGCGAATGTTTCACCGCGAAACTGATGCAGCAAAGGTCGCGCGCAACAAAGACGCGATCTTCGATCTGCATGCGCGCGCGATCGACTACATGGAGCGCTACACCGGCATTCCCTACGCGTTCGGCAAGTTCGACTTCGTCATGATTCCTGCCTTGCAGTTCGGCGGCATGGAGCATGCCGCCAAGATCCTCTACAACGCGCCCGGCATGCTGCTGGACGAGTCGGCCACGCAGAATCAGTATCTCGGACGTGCCTCGACGATCGCGCACGAAACCGCGCACATGTGGTTTGGCGATCTCGTCACCATGAAGTGGTTCAACGACGTGTGGATGAAGGAAGTCTTCGCCAACTTCATGGCGGCGAAAATCGTGAATCCGTCGTTTCCCGAGGTGAACCACGACCTGCGATTTCTGCTCGCGCATTACCCCGCGGCGTACGAAGTTGATCGCACGCCGGGAGCCAATCCGATCAGACAGCCACTCGATAATCTCAACGAAGCGGGCTCACTCTATGGCGCCATCATTTATCAGAAGGCGCCGATCGTCATGCGCCACCTCGAGGCGCTGATGGGTGAAGACGCGTTCCGCGATGGACTGCGTGAGTATCTGAAGGCGCACCCGTTCGGGAACGCCACGTGGACTGATCTGATTGCAGTGCTCGACAAACGCACGCCGCAAGACCTCGAGGCGTGGAGTCATGTGTGGGTGGAAGAGTCCGGCCGGCCGGTCATCTCCACTGAACTCGCGGTCGACGATGGCCGCATTCACACTCTCGCGTTCACGCAGGCCGACATCTGGGGCCGCAAGCTGACCTGGCCGCAACAACTGCGCGTCACATTGGGCTTCAAGGATCGCGTCGAGCAGCTGAACGTGCCGCTCAACGATGCGCGAGTCACCGTGCCACAGGCGGGCGACAAGCCGGCGCCGCTCTACGTGCTGCCAAACGGCGGCGGGTGGGCATACGGCGCAATCGCGCTCGACAAGGCGTCGCTTGCGTACTTGTCCACGTCGCTGCCGGACATCACCGACCCGCTGACGCGCGGTGCAGCGTGGGTCACGCTGTGGGACGCCATGCTGGAACGGACGCTGCCGCCGGCGAAGTTTGCCGACCTCGCGATCGCTGCGCTGCCCCGCGAGAGCGACGAACAACTGACCGCTCGCGTGCTCGGATATTTGCGCGGCGCGTGGTGGCGTTTTCTCCGCCCGCAGGAACGGAACGCACGACTCGCAGCCGTGGAAGCGCTTCTTCGAACCGGGCTTGACACTGCCAAGACGACCAGCCAGAAGTCGGCGTGGTTCAGCGCGCTTCGCGATGTGGCGATGAGCAGCGACGCCGTCGCATGGCTGCAGCGGATTTGGGCGCAGAAGGAGCAGATTCCAGGGCTGCCGCTCGCCGAGGCCGATTACGCCGCACTGGCGCAGGATCTCGCCGTCCGCGAGCTGCCCGGTTGGAGCGACATCCTCAAAACGCAGCTGGAACGCATGCAGAATCCGGATCGCAAGGCGCGCTTCGCGTTTGTGATGCCGTCACTGTCGGCCGACCCAGACGAACGCGATCGCTGGTTTACCTCACTCAAGGACGTCAACAAGCGCCGACGCGAACCGTGGGTGCTCGAAGGACTCGGCAATCTTCATCATCCGCTGCGCGCGGCAGCGTCGGCCAAATATGTGCAGCCGAGCCTGGAGCTGCTGCTCGAGATCCAGCAGACCGGCGACATCTTTTTTCCCACGCGCTGGATGAATTCGACCTTGGCAGGCCACAATTCCGCCGACGTCGCCAGGACCGTCGAAACGTTTCTCGAGCGGCTGCCGCCGTCGTATCCGCGACGTTTGCGGAATATCATTCTGCAGGCGGCCGACGACTTGTTCCGCGCCGCGACGATCCTCAACTGACGCTATGAAAACCATCTGTGCGCTCTTTCTGATCGCCGGGGTGGCGGCGCTCGCCGCACAGCAGCCACCAAGCCCGATCACGATCCGGGCCGCGCGCGTGCTCGACGGCAGGGGCGGCGTTCAGCCCAACACCGTGGTCACGACTCGTGGATCGAGAATCGAACGCGTCGCGGCCGCGTCTGGTCCCGTCACGCACGATCTCGGCACGCTCACTCTCCTTCCCGGCTTCATCGACACGCACGTGCACATCGGCTGGCACTTCGATGCGAACGGCCGTTACGCTGCCGGGCAGGAGCCAGCCGACCAAGCCGCACTTTACGGCGCCGAAAACGCATACGTGACGCTGATGGCCGGCTTCACTACTGTGCAAAGCGTCGGCTCGGCGTCCGACAAACCGCTCCGCGACGCGATCGCACGCGGAATCCTTCCCGGGCCACGCATCCTCACGTCGCTCGGTCAGATCACCAACGCGAAATGGACGCCACAGCAGATCCGCGATGAGATCAAGAAGAAAAAGGCCGACGGCGCGGATCTGATCAAGATCTTTGCCTCGGAGAGTATTCGGACCGGCGGTACGCCAACGCTGTCGCAGGAACAGCTCGACGCCGCCTGCGGCGAAGCGCGCGCGCAAGGCCTGCGTGCGATGGTGCACGCACACAGCGCCGAAGCGATGATGCGCGCCGCGCGGGCCAGTTGCACCGTGGTCGAACACGGCGCCCTTGCAACGCAGGAGGCGTTCAATCTGCTGGCGGAAAAGGGCGTGTACTTCGATCCCAACATCGGTCTGGTCACGCAGAACTATCTGGAAAACAAACAGCGCTTCCTCGGCATCGGCAGCTACACCGAGGAAGGCTTTGCCGCCATGGAGAAGGCGCTCACCCTGAAGGACCAGATGTTCACGATGGCCATTAAGACGCCACGCCTCAAGATCGTGATGGGAACCGACGCCGTTGCGGGCGCGCACGGCCAGAACGCGCGCGAAACGATCGAGCGTGTGAAGAGCGGTCAGAAGCCGATGGAGGCGATCGTTGGTCTCACATCGCTGGCGGCCGAATCAATGAATCTGGGCGACACCATCGGTGCCATCGCGCCGGGGCTCGAAGCGGATCTCATTGCCGTCGAAGGCGACCCGCTGACCGACATCACGGCGCTCCAGCGCGTGCGGTTCGTCATGAAAGGCGGCAAAGTCTATCGCAGATGATCACGTTGCCGCGGACCTCTGGCCTGAGCGATGCAGAGTCTTCTGAGTCGAAGGCAGCTCCGCCTAGGAAAGCTCCCGATAGATCTTTCCTGCCTTCATCACCAACTTGACTCGCCGAAGCGCCTTGATATCGCGCGCCGGATCACCGTCGACAGCGATTAAGTCCGCCAGCATGCCTGGCCTGACCGATCCCACCCGATCCTCGACGTGAAACATCTTCGCGTTGCCTGAGGTAGCGATGCGAATCGCGTCCACGAGGGGCAACCCGTAATCGACCATGATCTCGAGCTCGCGCACGTTGTCGCCGTGCGCGTACACGCCGACATCGCCGCCAAAGCACAGCGTCACCCCGGCGGCGATCGCCGCTTGGAACGACTGACGCTTCGCAGCAATGCGGGCGGGTTCCGGATCGACGCCCTTTTTCCATCCGGCATATTGCGCCGTGGCGTCGCCCGCGGCCACAGTCGGGCAATAGCCGACTTTGCGATCGACCATCAGCTTCCAGATCTCGGGCGTTCCGTTATCGCCGTGCTCGATGGTCTCGACGCCCGCCTCGATCGCACGCCGCATCCCTTCCGGCGTTGACGCATGGGCCACGACTGGACGCCCGCTGCTCCTGGCGACTTCGACAATGCGACGCAGTTCGTCGAGCGTGAACGTCGGCCGCGTCTCGCCGTTCGGTCCCCAGCGGTAGTCGGCATAGACCTTGATCCAATCCACACCGTGTCCGATCTGATCGCGGGTCACACGCGTGACGTCATCGAGCCCGCTCGTTTCCTCCGCACCCTGCGGCACCTTCCATTCCGGCGCGAAGCCCTTGGGGCCGTAACTGCCCGTCGCCACCATCGCCGGACCGGCCACGAGCATGCGGGGGCCGGGAATAAGGCCTTCGTCGATCGCGCGCTTCAGGCCAACGTCGGCATAGCCGGCGCCCTCGGTGCCGAGATCGCGGACCGTGGTGATGCCCGCCATCAACGTTCGTTCCGCGTGCACGACGGCGCGCGCCACGCGGTACGCCAGCGGCTCACGCGCGACCTGATCGTTCCAGGTTGTTTCGTTGTACGGATGCAGCAGCAGGTGTGAGTGGCCCTCGATCATCCCCGGCATCAACGTCGTGCCGGCCAGCTTCAGCGTTCGCGCGCCTGCGGGAACGGATACGCTCGCCGTGGGACCAGCCGCTTCAATGCGCTGGCCGCGAACGAGAACGACCCAGCCGGTATGCACGGTCTGCCCATCGAACACGCGATCGGGCACGAGCGCGATGGCAACGGTGGATTCCTGCGCGACGAGTGCGGCGGCGAGCGCGAGCAGCGCGAAGCGAGTCATCGCGGGATATATTGACAGATCGTGGACCTGAAGGTCCGCGCTACATGGAACGGAAAGTGCGGTTACATGGCACTCAGAAGTACCGCGGATGTCGTGATCGTCGGCGGCGGTTGCATGGGCGCGAGCGTGGCATATCACTTGTCGCGCGCAGGCACCACCAATGTCGTCCTGGTCGAACGCGAGCCGCAGCTCGGCACGATGTCCACGGGTCGCAACGCCGGTGGATTTCGCCACCAGTTTTCGCATCCCGCCAATATCGAGCTCTCGAAAGAATCAATCGCGCTCTTCGCTGGTTTTGAGCGGATCGTCGGCTCGCCAATCGACTTCTGGCCTGACGGGTATTTGTTTCTGCTCTGCTCCGAGGAAAGCGTTGCCGCGTTCCGCCGGAATGTCGCGGTGCAGCAAGCACATGGTGTGACAGTGGACTGGCTCGAGCCGATCGAAGCCGTCCGGCATGCGCCGGGAATTTCCGAAAAAGGCGTCCTTGCCGCCACGTTCTGCAGTCAGGACGGCATTGCCGATCCCAACGGCGTGACCATGGGATTAGCGCGCGCGGCGCAGGAGCGTGGCGTGGAAATCGTGCGGGCGACCGAAGTGATCGGCATCGCGCTGCACAACGGACGAGTCCAGAAGGTCCGCACGAGTGGCGGCGACATCGCCACACCGATTGTCGTCAATGCTGCCGGACCATGGGCGTCGCAGATTGGTCGAATGGCTGGTATTGACGTACCGGTGCAACCCGAGCGGCGGCACATCTTCATCGCGCAACCTGAGAGCGGCGGCGGATGGGACGACACGCTGCATCGTGGCCGCCTGCCGTCGAATCGCATCATGGTGATCGATTTCGAATCGACCTTTTACTTTCATCGCGAAGGCGCCGGGCTGCTGTTCGGCATGGGTGATCCGGACGAACAAGCAGGATTCGATACGACGGTGCGATGGGACTTCTTACCGAAGGTCATTGAGGTGGCGATGCGGCGGCTGCCCGCGCTCGCACACGCCGCGGTATCACACGCCTGGGCTGGGCTGTACGAAATGACACCCGATCACAACCCCATCATCGGGCCCTCGTCGGAAGTAGACGGCTTCTTCACGATCGCGGGATTCAGCGGCCATGGCTTTCAACACTCACCCGCGGCGGGGCGAATCCTCGCCGACCTGATCACCGGCCGCGATCCGCGCTGTGACGTGTCGCCGTTTTCGGCGGACCGCTTCGCCGGCCAACTGGTGGGCGGCGAGGCCAACGTGGTGTGAGCACAGGGAGATCAGAGAGATCCGGGAGAGGCAAACAGGGAGATCAGAGAGATCGGGGAGAGGCAAACAG
>JBKPDL010000017.1:0-40108 GCA_046727855.1 Acidobacteriota bacterium | reverse complement strand
GTGTGGAACCTCCGCGCAAACGGATCAGATGTGAAGCTGTGTCGATCGAAGCAGTGGCAGCTCGATCTTTCGCGGGAGAGAACATATCGAGAACTCACCGAATGCTTCAAACAAACCGGTGTGGACGCTGTGGCGGTATTCCGGGCGCAGCCACCGGGCCCGGCGCCAGCGTGGCTTCGTCGTGACGCTCACTCACTCACGTCCGAGCTCGCGCGGAGTGAGGGCCTGTGCGCAACACGGCTCGTCATCGACGAGGATGGCGCCTTTGGTACCTTCCGACGTGCGCCAGATCCTTACAAGTGCACCGGGTACTGAACCGGACGGGATTCGACACGACGATTCGGATATGCGGCCCGCGGGCGCGACGACCGTCGCGATGTCGGCTCGGAACCCCTCGGCCGTCGGGTGCCGGCACGTACTCCCACTTTCCTGCCGTGACCTTCCATCGTCGCTGGCGATCGTGTTGACCCATGGTGTACGTCGGGCGCCAGCTGGGCGCAGTTGAGCGGGACGCTGCTTCCCCCAGATCTCATGACGCATCGACGTAAAAGGTCTGTTGTAGGAGGAATGTTTCTCCGTGCCCTAATCCTCGGAGCCACCGCGGTCCGCAATAGAAAACGGGCTGACGCTTCGTTTCGGAATGCGATGATCGTCGCAAGACCGAATGGACCTGTTCAACGGAACCGGCCGGCGGGTATGCGTCATCGGCGCAGGAATCGCGGGACTGGTGACCGCGAAGGTGCTGCGCGACGATGACTTCGAGGTGGTAGGTGCCGGCAAATCCGCGCTCGACAGTGCGACCTGGAGCGCACAGATGGAACGCGAGATTTCCTGTGTGCACGCATGGGCGGAGCACGTGTTTCCTGCACGCCCCGAAGGCTATTTCGTCGGCCCGTTTCTCGCGCACTACATCGACGAACTGATGCGCGACATGCGATTGGAACCGTTCCGCGCGCGCCATGTCTTCTCCGAGTACTTCGCACCGTTGTGGCCTTCGCGTTACCGCGATGTCGGACAGGAGCGTCGGCGAGCCCGTCTCGCGGCTTCTCCCGCGAACTGAAGCGAGTTGTGGCGTCGCGACCCGGCGAAAACTCGCCGCTGATGCGCCATGGAGAATGCTGATTCTTGCGCAAGAGCTGGTGCACTTCCCCCGACGAGTCGCGAGAGCTTCCGATGGAGTCCCCGATTTGCGATTCGGGCCGCCAGGTAAGCACGTGACCCTGCAGGACCGTAAATTTTCATTGACGAGGACGTACTTTTTCGCCTGGTCCCGACGTAGCTTGACGTAGCTTGGCCCGTAAAGTCTGGCTCTGTCCGCGGCCTGGGGCGGAAAACAGCCGGCTCCTGCGACGGGACTACAGGCCGCGCAATGAGAGAACCGATTTCAGTCCGAGGTTCACGAGCCTGGACGCATCGCTTGGAAGGGAGCATCAGAATGAAGACCACTCTGTTGGCGTTGATCATAGCGAGTGCGCTCACAACAACGGCAATGTTGTCCGCAAACGCGCAGACGACGCCGAGTGCCACGGATAAGGTGACCATCAACGGGTGGGCGCTGAACATGAGCAACATCGCGACCGGCGCCAATCAGTCGATTCGAATCAACATCGACCGATGGTCCAACCCCAAGCAGCGCGAGCATCTGATCACCACGTTTCTGGAGAAGAAACAGGACGGTTTGCTGCGCGAGCTCGAAAGACAGCCCGAGCTCGGACGGTTCAACTTTCCGGGATACATGGGTCCCGACCCTAACAACGTCATGCGTCTCGGCACGGATATCCGGTATGCGATGAACTTTCCGGGCGAAGACGGCGGCCGGCGCATTGTCATCATCACACCACGAGTGATCGGCTTCCGTGAGGCGCGCAACCAGCCGCGAACGTACGACTATCCGTTCACGTTGTTCGAGATGCGGTTCGACAAGTCTGGCAAGGGCGAAGGCAGGATGGCGTACGCCACACAGATCAATTTCGACAAGAAGAAGAACACCATAGAACTTGAAAACTACTCGAGCGAGCCCGTGCGTTTGAACAATCTCACACTCGAAGAGAGGAAGTAAGGTCGTTGACGGCGTCCGGGATGGCCGGATAGACAGAAAAATGGCGCCGCGAGGCGGCGCCTCACACCTTCGTCGCCGCGGCAGCCGATCAGAACCACAGCGCCGCGAGGAAAACGGCGATCATGCAAAAGGCGAGCGCTACTTTGACGGCGGTGCCTATCAGGAAACCAATCCACGCCGCCGCGCCGACGCCCGCTGCGCGGCGGAACTCGCCATGAACGCTCAGTTCGCCGAGCACCGCACCAAGGAGCGGCCCTAAAAACACGCCGATCAGACCGAATGGAATGCCGAGGAGCGTCCCGAAGGCGGCGCCGACGACCGCGCGCGGGCTCGCGCCAACGTGTTTCGCGCCGAGCGCTGCGGCAATGAAGTCCACGGTGTAGCTGAACGCGCCCATCAGCCCAATCAAGAGCAACGTCCACACACCCACCCGCGTAAAGCCTTCGGCCCACGCCGCAACGAGGAGCCCGGCAAAGATGAGAACGGTCCCGGGCAGTGCCGGAAACACGATGCCAGCGAGGCCGATCGCCACAAGCGCCCCGCCGAGTATCCACAGAAGCACCGTCACGGTTTTGCGGCGCGAGTCACCTGCTGCCAGGTTCGAACGAAGTTGCCTCCCATGATCTTTCCGATCTCGTCGTCGGTGTAGCCGCCGTTGACGAGCCCGCCGGTGATGGCGCGGAAATTCGCTTCCTCACCGAACGCCGGAAAGTAACTCATCCCGCGCAGGTCGCTGCCAATCGCAATGTGATCGACGCCGACGAGGCGCTTGACGTGATCGATGTGGCGAACCATTCCCTCCGGCGTCTTGAATTCGGCCGCCGGCCAGATTCCGATCACTCCCCCTTTTGCCGCAATTGCCCGCATCTCCTCGTCGGTGAGATAGCGATCCGCGGAGTGCAGCGTCTTGGCGCCGGTATGGCTGAAGAGCATCGGCTGCGCGGATGTCTCGAGCGCGTCCATGATCGTGCGCGTGTTCGCGTGCGCGAGATCGATGATGATCCCCAACCGATTCGCCTCGCGAATGACCTCGCGGCCGAAGGGCGTAAGGCCGCGGTCCTCGTGGGGCGGCGTTTGATTCGATCCGAGGTTGTTGTCGAGAAAGTGCACGAGTTGCACGAGGCGCACGCCGAGGCGATGCAGCTCGCGCAGATTATCGAGACTTCCTTCCAGACCGTCGGCGCCTTCGAGCGCCGGCAACAACGCCAGCTTGCCCTGTCGTTTGGCCGCGAGCACGGCGTCGGGGCTCGAGGCAAGCACCGCATCGCCTGACGCGATGGTTTTGAGCACCCGCTCGAGCCGATCGAGCGTGAACGCGAACGCGTCGCCGGGGTTCAGCGGGTAGGCGTCGTTGCCCTGCAGACGCTTGACCTCACTACCGTCCGGCCGCGTATAGCCACCCTGATACGCGGCGTCCGAGCTGACGTTGCAGACCACGACATCGATCAGGCCGCGGCGATAGCGTTCGATTTCCTCTTTGTCGATGCGATCCACGTTGGCGCGATGAAAGCGGCTCGGATGGGCGTGGATGTCGGCGAAGACCACGCGGTCGTGGACGGCTTCGGCGCGGTCCCGCGGCTGCGCGGAAAGCGACGCAAGGATCAACGCGGCGGCTAATGACCGACCCATGCTGTCTCCGCCGTTAGTGCGCCTCGGCAAACCGAGCGAAGTGAAAGTTCCACATAGCGGGTCTCCTACTTCTGGCGGTTATCGTGCGGCAACGCCGGCGCCGTGGTCGCTTCAACATGGCCACGGCCGGCCGCGTTGGCCAGCAACTCGAACGCGTACGCCATCCCCACCAACTTGTCGTCGTCCCACGCGCGTCCGAGCAGCTGAATGTTGATCGGTTGTCCGTGATTGTTGTATCCAACCGGGAACACCACAGTAGGAATCCCGTTTGCCGCGCCCGGCGTATCGCGGCGCCCGAAGCTCGCGCGGTTGCCCCCGCCGTCGTTCAGGCTGATGTCGCTCAACAAGCCGGGATAAACCACCGCGTCGACGCCGAGATGATCGGCGCCGGCAGTGTCCATCCAGATCTTGGCCGTCGCCTGACGTCCTCGCCGATAGTCACGAAACGCCTGAATCTCCGCGGCCGTCATTCGCGGCGGCGGCGCATCGGAGCACGTGCTGGGATCGGCGCGCACGTACGCGACCTTCTTCTGCGAGCAGTTCACATCGACGACCGTGAAGATCGGAAAGCCTTGCTCGATCAGCTCGGGATGACTGTCGATGTACAGCCCCCAGCCTTCGGATCGGATGTCGCCCGGCGGTGCAGGCGGCGCCGGCGGCGTGTCCGTTCCGCCGACCGTGACACCCATCTCGACGATCGTCGCGCCGGCTTGCACGAAGAACTGCAGCGCCGCCGTCTCGGCGTCAATCGTGTTCGTCGTTCCCAACGGATCCAGCCACGTCGATGGGATGTAGCCAATCCGCTTACCCTGCAGCGCGTTCGGATTGAGCACTGACCGCCAGTCCTCCGGAGTACGTCGACCAGGCGCGGAGGTTTCCGGATCGTCGGGATCGACCGCGACAACGACGTTGAGCATATCGGCGAGATCCGAAACGGAGCGCGTCATGGCGCCGCCAAAATCAGTGAGGTAGACGAGCGGCATCACACCCGTGCCACTCTCGAGACCGTCGGTACCGCGTAGCGTGACGAGGCTCGCGGCGCTCGCCGGGCCGTAGAGCGAGTCGCCGGTCTGCGATCCCATAGCGGCCGCGGCGAGGCTTGCCGCGATTGCGCTCGCCGACCCGCCGCTCGACGCGATTGGCGATTTCGACGGATTGAAGACGTTCCAAACCTGTCCCCACGCATCGTTCGAGTAGTTGCCGCTCGTCGCGTACTCCTCGAGCGCGGCCTTGCCGATGATCACGGCGCCAGCCGCGCGCAGCCGCGCCACCTGGAACGCGTCGCGCGCGGGACGGAATCCTTCGAACGTCATGCTGCCGTTGGTGGTGGGCAGGTCGAACGTGTCGAACAGATTCTTGACGGCAATGGGAATACCGAGCAGGGCACCGCTCGCGCCTCTCTTGCGGGCGGCGTCGGCGGCTTTCGCTTGTTCGAGTGCGTCGCTGGCAACAATCTCGTACGAGTTGAATCCGAACTGACCCTTGTCGTAGAACTCGACCCGATCGAGATAGGCCTCGGTGATCTCCTTGGACGTCGTGACGCCGGACTCCATGTCAGCGCGCAGCTGAGCGATCGTTTTGCCAACCACGTCGTATTTCACGTTGGTCTTTGCCTTCTTTTCCTTCGGCACGGGCGCCTGCACCACTTCGAGCGCCTTTCTGTTCTGGTGCGTGGGCGTGCAGCTGCCGTAGTTGAAGCCGTTGGCGGTGAGCGCCGCGACGCTGAAGTTGTCGATCGAGCAGATCTCCGCCAGGGTCAAATCGCCGATCTCCGGAGCAGCGGCAAGGCCGGTGGCTGTGGCCTCAACCGCGGCGCGCACCCCGGCCGACGAAGCCGCGTTCACCATCTGCCCGAGCACGACAAAATGTAAAAGCGATCGCGTCCTCCCCGGCTGCAGCGTGATGGTGTTCACGTAGGCCTGGAAATTCGCTTCGTGACCGACGTACGACAGCGGGTTGTTGAACGTGTCGAACAGCCAGCTGCCGGCGAAGGTCATGGCGCCGCCGAAGGGCGCCGCCGCTGAGCTCGGTGTCCCGATCACGGTGACCTGCGGCCCGCCGACCAGCGTGCTCTCCGCCAGCGGTGTCGCCACTTCGACCCACGCGTCGGCCGCGGTGACAACGGCATCGCCGCTCGAGGTATTGACGATGGCGCTCGAATTGGCGCCGGCGCTGCCGATCCCCGATTGCCCCCCGAACGCGACCTTGATCGTGATCGGCGATTTCGTCGTGTTGGTAAAGCTGTCGAGCCAGCGGCCCCAGTTCTCGTCATTGTTGATGTAGACCGATCGTGAAATCGTGACGCCGCCGAGATCGATCGATTGCGTGGTCGTGAAGCGGTTCACTCCGTCGAAGGTCAGACCATAGCCGCGCATCAGCTCGCCGTTGAACCGGGGCGCGGGCGTCGTTTGCACGAGTACCTTGACGCCGGCGAAACCGTTGATCGATGTGCTGTAGCCGGGCGCTTGCCCCGGGGCGACTTGTGTTGCGCGGATGCTGCCGGTATCGACGCGTGGAGGAGCGGCGTCCTGGATTCCCCACCAGGTGCCGTTGGCGTCGGCAACGTAGTTGAAGGCTCCGGCCGGTCCCGCGTAGACGAGAGCGAGAAACGCGAGGCCAACGAGACAGTAGCGCACCATAGCTGCCTCCTTGCGTGCGTGGGGGCCGAGCCGCAGCGCGGATAATCTGTCCGCCGTCAAGGAGTGTCAAGGACGAATCAGGGTTATCGGCGGGGCGTTTGCACGCGGAGCGTGCGCGATAGTTTTAGCGAGTCGGAGCTTGCTGGATGATGATGCGCTGAATTCTCTACCGTCGGCAGCGAAACAGACAGAGACCGGCGCGCGCGAAAAGGAAAGCTGGGTGAGGCGAACGGCGCCAGCCAACATAAACCGACCGAAAGATTCTGGTAGCGGTTTGCAGAGCGCCTTGTCACTCTGGTCGTCTCTGGGAGCACGACCACAGCCATGCCGTTACAGACCGAATCGACACGCGATCTCGAGGCGCTCGCTGCACTCAACCGAGACTACATCCGCGCGGTCCAGGACGGCGACGTCGAACGATTTAGAGAAATTCTGGCCGACGACTTTCTTTGTACCCTTCCCGATGGGTCGCTCATCGATCGCGAGCGTTTCCTGCAGCGAACGGCGCGACCCGTCCAGATCCGAAACCTCGAGGCCCATGACGTCAAGGTTCGGTTGATGGGCGAGTTTGCGATCGTTCACGCGCGAACCGCGTTCACTCATCTCGACGGGCGTCCCGGCTCGGGCCGCTATACCGACGTGTGGGCTCGCCGCGACGGGCGTTGGGTAGCCGTCGCCGCGCAATTCAGCCGGACTTGATTTGATCGAAATGGCACGGAGCCCAAAAATCGGGCGAACCGCGGAGATGGAACCTCCAGGCGACTCTGGCAGTCTTATTAGGAAGATCCCTTTTAATTCATTGGAGCGCGCACGGACGAGGTGGCATTCTCCGGGCCCGCCGTCGTGTATCTACAGCGGATCCGCGGTTGCATACCATGCATCAGCACTCTTCCGTCATATCCATCCGAGAGCCCACTCGCAGCAGTGACCAATTGCGCCTGCTGATGCAGGTATCGGAAGCGATCGCGACCCACCGGGACCTCACCGCGCTCTGTCGCGATCTCGCCGAGCGGCTGCCCGCGATCGTCCCGTTCGAATTCATCGCGCTCATCCTGCATGATCCCGAGAAAAACGTCATGCGCATCGACATGCTCGGGACCGCGGCGGCCGATAGCATTCCGCCGGGAATGGAGCTGCCAATCGACCAGTCCTTCAGCGGGCTCGTCTTTACGCAGCAACAGCCTGTCATCGTCGAAAGCCCTGCTGATGCGGCCGCGCGCTTTCAGGCCACCGCCGCGCTCATGGAGCGGGTCGGCGCCGAATCGTTCTGCATGCTGCCGCTGACCACGAGCGTGCGCCGGCTTGGCGCCATGGCGTTTGGCAGCTCCCGCCCTCGCGCCTTCGATCAGGGAATCGTCGAATTTCTGCAATTGGTGGTGACGCAAGTCGCAGTCGCTGTTGGGAACGTGTTGCACGCGGAACGAGCCGCAGCCGCCCAGGCCGCGTTGAGCCATGAGCGCGACCGCCTGCGCCTGGTGCTGGAGGTGTCGGAATCGATTGCGTCGCATCGCAACCTCGATGATCTCTTCCGCGACCTCGCCGAGCGCCTGCCGCGCGTGGTGCCGTTCGATTACATCAATCTGCTGCTTCACGACGCGGCGCGCGACGTGATGCGCCTGCACATCATCGTCGCGCCAGCAGAGACCACGCTGCGCACCGGCGTCGAGTTGCCGGTCGATGGATCGGCGACCGGTCACGTATGGAAGACACAGCAGCCGCTCGTGGTGGAACGCCTCGAGACGGAACAGCGGTTCCCATTGACTGTCCCGATGATGCGGGAACGGGGCATCAAGTCTTTTTGTGCGCTGCCGCTCACTACGGCGCTTCGCCGTCTTGGCACACTGGGTTTCGGCAGCCTGACGCCACGCGTGTATGAAGAGGCCGATCTCAACTTCATGCAGCAGGTAGCGAATCAGGTTGCGGTGGCGGTGGACAACGTGCTGCACGAAGAGAGTGCGCGGGTGGCGCATGAGCAGTTGACGCGCGATCGCGATCGGCAACGGTTGTTGCTCGAGGTCAACAACGCCGTCGTCTCCAGCCTGGATCTCGATGCGGTGTTCACGGCGGTGAGCGCGTGTCTCCGCCGAGTCATTCCGCATGACGGATCCAGCCTGCTGCTGTACGAGCCCGAGACGCACCGCTATCGAATCCACGTCGTGCGCTTCGCCAAAAACGACAGCTTCATCGAGGAAGGACAAACAGATCTCTTCGACAAGTCACCGGCGAGTGTCGCGATCACCACGAGACGTACCGCGCTGTTCGACGAACAGGCGCTCAAGGATCTGGCGACAGAATCGAAGGTTGCCCAGCACCTTCTGAACGAAGGCGTCAGATCGTTCTGCTGCGTGCCGCTGTTGTCGCACGATCGCCTGCTCGGCACGCTCAATGTCGGCAGTATCTCGTCGCAGCGATTCACTAGCGAAGACGTGGAGCAGCTGGGACAGGTTGCGCAGCAAATTGCCATCGCGGTGGAGAACGGACTCGCGTATCGACGGATCGCCGAACTGACGGAGCAGCTGAACAAGGAGAAGCTCTATCTCGAAGATGAAATCCGGACCGAACAGAATTTCGATCACATTGTCGGCAGGAGCGCCGCACTCACACAGGTTCTCAAACAGGTCGAGATCGTCGCCCCGACCGATTCGACAGTGTTGATCCAAGGCGAAACCGGCACTGGCAAAGAGCTCATCGCCCGCGCGATTCATGAGTTGAGCGAGCGGCGGGCACGCACGTTCGTCAAACTCAACTGCGCGGCGATCCCAACCGGTCTGCTGGAGAGCGAGTTGTTCGGCCACGAAAAAGGTGCGTTTACCGGTGCGATCGCGCAACGGATTGGGCGATTTGAGCTCGCCAACGGCGGAACGCTCTTTCTGGACGAAGTGGGTGACATTCCGCTCGAACTGCAGACCAAACTGCTGCGCGTGCTGCAGGAACAGGAATTCGAACGGCTCGGCGGCACCCGGACGATCCATGTGAATATCCGGCTCATCGCTGCCACCAACCGCGATTTGATCGCGATGGTCGCCGATAAACAGTTCCGCAGCGACCTCTATTACCGTCTGAATGTGTTTCCCATCGTCAGTCCCCCGCTCCGCGAGCGAAAGGACGACATTGGACCGTTGGTGCGCCACTTCACATCGAAATTTGCGAGGCGCATGAACAAGCGCGTTGAGACCATTCCGACGGAAACGATGGCGGCGTTGTCGCGGTACCACTGGCCGGGCAACATCCGCGAACTCGAAAACCTCATCGAGCGCGCCGTGATTTTGTCGCGCGGCGCGGACCTTGACGTCCCGCTGCCCGAACTGAAACAGACCGGACGGCTCGAGGTTATCGACGCTCAGCGGCCGACAACCACGCTTGCAGAAAACGAGCGAGAGCATATTCGTCGCGTGTTGCAGGAAACGAACTGGCAGGTGGGCGGCCCTTCGGGCGCCGCAGCCAAGCTCGGACTGAAACGCACGACGCTGCAGGCCAGAATGGCGAAGCTCGGGATCACCCGACCGTCGGCACGGTGATGCCAACCGGTCGGCGTACGCCGACTGTTTGGCACTGTCTGTTACGCACTCCATCTTTGTCCGGCGATTCGCGCGGATCATGACGCGGACAGGAAATTGCTTTCCGCAACGTCGTGGACCGACGAGCACTTCGTTATTCCAGCCTTGCCCTGACTCGCTTGGGGTTGGGCGCGTGGGCCTTGGGCGGCGCCGACTGGATGTGGGGTTGGGGACCGCAAGCAGATGCCGACTCAATCGCCACCATCCGGCGTGCTGTCGAATGGGGCATCAACTGGATCGATACCGCAGCGGTGTACGGGTTGGGCCACTCCGAGGCGCTCATCGCGCGCGCGCTAAGTGACATTCCGCGGCGCGAACGGCCCTATATCTTCACCGCGTGCGGCCTGGTCTGGGACGATCTCGGGAACGTTTCACATAGCCTCCAATCAGCGTCGATCCGAAAGCAGGCCGAGGCGAGCCTGCGCCGGCTCGCCATTGATTGCATCGACGTCTACCAAATAGGCTGGCCCACCTGGCCGCACAGCCCTCGCGGTCATGACCCTGGCTCGCTCGAGGACGCGTGGGAAACGATGGCGGCAATGCAACGAGAAGGGAAGGCACGGTTCATTGGCGTGGCGAATTGCGATTTCGATCAGCTGACGCGACTCGGTCGAATTGCGCGGGTGACCTGCCTGCAAGCGCGGTACTCGCTTCTGCGGCGTGAAATCGAAGCGCGGACGTTGCCGTTCTGCAAGACTCGAGAAATAGGTGTCCTTGCGTCCTCTCCGCTGCAATCGGGACTGCTGGCGGGCAAGATGACTCCCGATCGCATCAGCTTGCTGCCCCACAACGACTGGCGGCGCAAAAGTCCGCACTTTCAGGAGCCGATGTTCAGCGAGGCGGTGAAGCTCGTCGATCGACTGCGGGCGATCGGCGCCCGCCACATGCGAACACCCGCCGAGGTCGCGATTGCCTGGACGTTGCACAATCCCGCCATCACCGCGACGCTCGTCGGCGCGCGCCGGCCCGATCAGATCGACGAAATCATCGGAGCCGCGTCATTTCAGCTCAGTGCAGGAGAGATCGATGAACTCGAACACGCCAACCCGCGCCGAGCAGCACGTCGGCCGCTGAGGCACGCGCGGACGAAATCAAACGATTTGTCAGGCGACGGTCAGCAGATCGAACAGCCCAACACGAGTGAGAACCTCACGGACACTGGCGATCGTTTGCCCGATCCGTAGCACCCCATTGGCGGCAAGCGCCATGTTGTAAACGCGAACCAATTCGCCGACACCGGCAGCATCGATCTGTGAGACGCGAACGAGATTCAGCAAAATCCGCCGATTGCCCTGGCTGAGAAGAGCCCGGACGTTGTGCCGCAGCGTGGTGCTGACTGGTGCGCGAAGCGAATCCTCAACGTCAACGATTGCCGTCTCAGCGATACGGTCTTGAACAATGGTCATCATCTGAGCACGTTAGAGGCAATTTCCTCGCCACGATTGTTATGGCCCGAACCTCGGCCTGAGGCTCTTCGAAGCGCCAACGCGTTGCCCGCCAATTGGCAGCGCGCCAATCTGTGGGCGTTGGCACTTGATGATCGAAGCACACCGACCAATCGGTCCCTGTCCCACTCGCCGTCCCAGATCGCGATTCTCCTCGATAAAGGTCACCGCAGTTGCACGTCGATCGGCGTCGCACGCAAGTGGCATGTGCCCTGCAGTCCTCGACGACCAACCAAGGAGGACATCGATGGCAAGGTGGGTTTCGGTTTTCGTCGTCGTGTTGTCGTTAGCTGCAGTCGATCGAGCGTTTGCTCAAGATACGGCGCCAGGTCCTGGCCGCGCGGAGATCACGCTCATACCGGGCGGCGGTTTTCTTTTCCTCGAGAATACGGATGCGTCGGCGCCGAGTTTCGGCAACTATCAGCTTGGCGGCGCGGTCGCGTACAACTTCAATCGATTCGTCGCCGTCGAAGGCGAAGTGGGCACTTCTCTTGGGATCTCGCAGAGCCTGGATTTCGGCTACTCGAATAGCGTGCGGACACCCGACATCCTGACTTACAGCGGGAACCTGGTGGTGTCGTTGCCGAGTGGGGGATCGGTCGTTCCCTACGTCGCGGGCGGAGCTGGTGGTCTCAGTCTCTTCAAACGCGAGGAGCTCGGCGTCGACGACACCGAGACGTTGTTTACCGGCAACGTCGGCGCGGGCGTGAAATGGTACGCCGGCCGATGGGGGCTTCGCGCCGACTATCGGTTCGTCGCGGTTCCATCGCGTGACGAGGTCTCGGCGTTCGGCTTCGGCACCGAAGCGCGTTACGGGCACCGCGTCTATGGTGCCGTGTTGTTGAACGTCGGAGGGTGAGCCTCGGCGCACCCCCGGTACTACCTGCCGGGGGTACGCTGACGCTGCGTGAATTTGGAGTTCTCGAGATCTGAAGATTTGGAGCCAATCTGGTGATTTAGTGATCCCACATGCGGAAATAATCAGATCTGGAGATCACCAAATCTCCAGATCAACTCCAAATCTCGAGATCTCCACATCTCCGGATTCAGCGGTCGCGGGACGCCGTCGGCGAGTACATCACTCGCCACGTCTTCCCGGTGACACTTTCCGTGATGTAGAGCGAACCGTCCGGTCCTTGGGCGATGCCATTGGGACGCGCAACGGCGTCGGCCGGACTCATCAGCGGTTCCTTGCCTTTGAAGCCGTCGATCACCACTTCCGGCTTGCCTTCCGGCTTTCCTTTCGCGAACGCCTGGAACATCACGTTGTATCCCGCCATCGGCGCCGGCGCGCGGTTCCATGATCCGTGCGACACCATGAAGGCGCCGCCGCGGTAACGCGCCGGCAGCATCGTGCCGGTGTAGAACATCAAATCCACCGGTGCGTAGTGCGCCGGGAACGCGGCTACTGGTGCCTCGAATTGCGCGCACCGACCGATTGCCTTTCCGTCGCCACCGTACTCTGGCGCAAGAATCATCTTGTTTGTCTTCCCGTCGAAGAAGCAGTACGGCCAACCGAACACGTCACCTTCATCCACCTGCAGCAGCGGCTCGAGCGGGCGTTCCTGGTTGTCTTCGGCGGTGAAATGCTCCGGGTACAAGGTATCGAGCGAATCGCGGCTGTTCATGGCCGCATAGAGATGTCCGTTGTGCCATGTGATCGCCACCGGCTGGCGCATGCCTGTCGCATAACGGTTTTTCGTAGAGTAGGTTTGCCCTGGCGTGTCAGCACTGAACTTCCAGATGCCGCCATGCTGTTCGAGCTGCGGACAGGGATCGAGACCCTTCGCACCCTTCTGCCGATCGGGCTCGGCGCACGCGTTGGACGGCAGGCCTACGCTCACATAAATATTTCCTTTATCGTCGAAGGCAATGTCCTTCTCCGCGTGGCCGCGCTGATTCGGGAACGCACCGACAAGCACTTCCGCGGGGCGCGATGGTTTCAGCTCGCCTGGATTCAATTTGAAGCGCTCCACGGAGGTCGTCGTGGCGAGATAGAGATAGCCGTTTCGCAGCGCGATGCCGGTGCCACCCCATTCGCCAAACTTCTCGCGCACGTCCATCTTGCCGTCGCCGTTCGTGTCGCGCAGCGCGACGATGAAGCCTGGTTGGGGAGGTTGACCCTGCGGCCCGGGGACGTTGCGAATGGAGACGAACAGGTCGCCGTTGGGGGCGACCACGAGGTTGCGCGCGTAGCCGAGGTCTTCGGCAATGACGAGCGCGCAAAATCCTGGTGGCAGGGTCAAACCGCCATTACCCGGGTCACAGGCCGGCGTCGTGGCGCGTTGTCCATGAACTGTTGGCGAAACCGCGAGGGCGCAGATGAAGAACGCAATGATGGCGTGTTTCATGGGCGACATGATACGCCCGTCGCCCTAGGGCGCCGCAGGAAATTACGCCTTCCCGCTCATGCGTAGTGGCTTTCCTATCTGTGTTCCATCTGCGTCTTATCTGCCTCTTATCTGCGTTTGTATCTGCGTTTGTATCTGATTTTGTATCTGCGTCCCTTCCGCGGCCTCCCAGCGTCGAAGTATAGAATCAGCATCTCAACCACGGAGCGTCCACATGAAGCGGAGTCTGGTGATCGTTGCGTTGATGTTTGTCGCAGCCCTGCCCGTTTTTCTTCACGCCCAGCAGCAACAGCGCCCGGGTCCGGTGCCGTCGATCGACGAGCGGACGAGCGGCATGAAGAAAATCGACGGCTACTTGCCTCTCTACTGGGATGAGCGCACCGGGTCGATGTTCCTGGAAATCCCGCGCCTCGATAGCGATTTCCTGTTTGCGCTTGGCTTATCGGCGGGCCTCGGCTCGAACGACATCGGGCTCGATCGCGGCGAGGGCGGCGGCGGGCGCGTGGTGCAGTTTCAACGCGTCGGCCCGCGCGTGATGCTCGTGCAGGCCAACCAGTCGTTTCGATCGAGCAGCAAGAATCAGCTCGAGCGGAAAGCCGTTGAAGACTCGTTTGCGAAATCGATCTTGTGGGGCTTTAGCGTTGCGGGCGAATCAAACGGCCGGCTGCTGGTGGACGCCACCGATTTCTTCCTTCGTGACTTGACGGGCGCGGCCAACTCGCTGCGACCGGGCAACTACCGCGTCGATCGGACGCGCAGCGCCTTTTACCTTCCCAACACCAAGGGCTTTCCCAACAACACGGAAGTTGACGTCACGCTCACCTTTGTCAATGAAGGCGCGGGTGGTGGCCGCAGCGGCGGCGGTGGTCCTGCGCAAGGCCCGCCCGCGATCGGACAGGGTGGCAGCGAGGCGGCGATTGCCGGGGGACGCGGCGGCGGGCTGTTCTCCGGCAGCGTCGGCAGCGTCACGCCCACGCCGGATGCAGTCACGCTACGCGAGCATGCGTCGTTTGTGGAATTGCCCGACAGCAATTTTCAGCCGCGTGCAGATGATCCTCGCGCCGGATACGGCGGCCTGCAGTATGTCGACTACAGCGTGCCCATCGGTGAGCCAATGGTGATGCGCTTCATCCGGCGTCATCGGCTGCAAAAGAAAGATCCGGCGGCCGTGATGAGCGAGCCGGTGAAGCCTATTCAGTACTGGGTCGATTCAGGTGCGCCCGAAGACGTGAAGAAGGCGCTGCTCGAAGGCGCCGGCTGGTGGAGCCAGGCATTCGAAGCCGCAGGGTTCCGCAACGCGTTCAAGGTGGACGTGCTGCCGGAAGGCGCCGACCCGATGGACATCCGCTACAACATGATCAACTGGGTGCACCGATCGACGCGCGGCTGGAGCTCTGGCGGCACGATCGCGGATCCACGCACCGGCGAAATCATCAAAGCGACCGTCACGCTCGGTTCACTCCGCGATCGACAGGACTACTTGATCTTCGAAGGCCTGCTCTCGCCCTACACCCACGGCGACGAGCGGCCTGCGGTGCTCTACGAGACGGCCCTCAAACGCATCCGGCAGTTGGCTGCGCACGAAGTCGGCCATACGCTCGGCCTCGGTCACAACTACTACGACAGCACCAAGGGCTGGATCTCGGTGATGGACTACCCCCATCCGCTCGAAGAGCTCAAGGCGGATGGAACGATCGATCTCTCCAACGCATATCAGGCCCGCATCGGCGACTGGGACAAGGCGGCCATCAACTACGGGTATCGTGAGTTCGCCCGCGGGACGAACGAAGCCGCGGAACTCAAGAAGATCATCGACCACGCGTGGACCGAGGACCTGCGCTACTTCACCAATCAGGACACCGACATCCATCCTCGCACCGAGCAATGGTCCAACGGCGTCAACCAGGCGGATGAGCTCAACCGGATCATGAAGGTCCGCCGCGCTGCGCTCGATCGCATCGGCGAGCGCACGATTCGTACGGGCGCGCCGATGATCACCATCGAGGAGCCGCTCGTCCCGATTTACATGTATCACCGCTATGCCGTGGAAAGCAGCGCCTCCATGATCGCGGGCCAGGACTTCGTCTATGCGATGCGCGGTGATGGCCGCACGCCGGTGAAATGGGAGTCGGCGGCCAATCAGCGCAAAGCGCTGGAGGCGCTGGCGGCGACGTTGAAGCCGTCGGAGCTGGCGATTCCGAAGAAGATCCTCGACGCCATTCCACCGCGTCTGCCCGGCTTCGGCATGCATCGCGAGCTGTTCCCGCGCACCACCGGCGAGGGGTTTGATCCGTTGAGTCCGGCGACGATTGCGTCGGACGTGACCATCGGGTTTGTGCTGCAGCTCGATCGTGCCGCCCGCATGGTGGCGCAGCACGCCGTCGATCCCACGCTGCCAGGTCTCGAAGAAGTCATCGATCGCTTGACCAAGGCTACCTTCGACGCAGTGACGGCATCGCCGTACGAAGCGGAAGTGCGCCGCGCAACCGAACGCGTTTTGGTGGACCGTGTCACGTGGCTGGCCACGACTGCACCTAACGGTCAGGTGCGTGCGATGGCTTCGATGAAGCTGCAGAAGCTTGCGGCGCGCCTGCGAGCGGAAGTCGGCAGGAGCGAGGCCGACGTCGCGCAGCACACGCTGCTGGCCGCCGATATCAAGCGCTTCCTCGAGCGCCCGGCGGAAACGGCGAAGATATTGCCGGCGGCACCGGCGCCGCCGGGCGCGCCGATCGGCGATGTCGGTCAGAACTGGCTGGCATCGCCCGACTGGTGCGTGTGGGACGCGGTGTCCTCGAGCGCGTGGATGGTGTATGAGCCGCCATTCTAATCATCAACTCACTTGACCCCGGGTGCCTGAATGTTGCCGTGCGTCAGCAAAGCGTCCGTTGCAGACATGACGGCTCCGACTGAATCGCGAATCACGATCGCAAATCGATCCCTAGCTTTTCCAGGCTCGCCGGCGTCGACGGCCATCGCTTCGAAGACGTAACCGCTCTGACCGTTCCACCTACCGTTACCGGCGAAGCTGACAAAATTCGACGACGTGAAGACTACCGCTGTGATGCCAGTGGCTATGAACTCGTGGACGTGGTCGCGGCCGCGCATCGCCAATCGCGCACGATATCGCAGCTTGCCGTCTTCCACGTCGTTTCGTTCCGTGACCTGGATTTCAAAGCGGTGCTCCCACGAACCGTCCTCGATCTGTCCGGCGCCGACAATCTTGCCGGGGTTGCTCACCTCGGTCACCGTCACCGTAAGCAATCCGCTGGCGCTGTTTCCGCGAGCATCGGTGGCGGAACACGTCACCAAGGTGACACCAACGCTGAAGAACGCTCCTGATTGCGGGGTGCAAGTGACCGGAACCGGACCATCGAGCAGATCGAGGGCGCTTGCGGTAAAGGTGACGATCGCACCCAGCGCTGACATCTGCGGCGTCGAGATGTCAGACGGAAACGTCAACACCGGCGCTGTCGTGTCGACAATCGTCAGCGTTCCTTGAACCACGTTGACGATGTAATTGGAGAGACGTCCATCGGGGTCGTTCAATACGTATTCGATCGGATAGACCCCGGGCGGACTTGTCAGCGTCGCGGGCGAGAAGAACGTGGCGGTGATGTTGTCGCAGGGAATAAGACCCGTGAGCGTTCCGGTGAAGGTTGGATTCGCCGCGCCGTACTCGCGCGTAAACGAGTCTTCGATAATCGTAAGCGTCGCTGCTGTCGCCTCGCCTGAGAGCGTAACTACGCGCGATCCGCTGGCGCTTGTGACCGTGAGGTGCGCCGTCTTCGCGCCGATCGTGAGCGGATGGAACGCGACCGATGCTGTAGTGGACCCGCCCACCGGTAACGTCGCCTCCGCAGGAACGCCGACCGAAAAGTCCGCGGCGTTCGCACCAGTGATCGCAAAAGGCGGAGTCAAGGTCGCCAGTGTCACGCTGAGGTTCGTAATCGTGATGATCTGAGCGGTCGACTGGCCGGCGATGGTGGCGGCAAAGTTCAACGTTTGCGGCGATACCGCAATCGCAGGCGTACTCGGGCTCGCCAGGTTTTGCGGATTGCTCGCCGCGACGTGGAAATCCGCCGCGTTGTCGTCCGTATCCACTCCGTTCCCCTCGACACCGCCGGGCAGGCGCTCGTAGCTGTTCGCCGTATTCGTCAGTGGCGTGAGAGGCGTCCCTTCTCGATATGCCGAGCCAGGTGACGTGCCGACCTGATCGAGCGGCGCCGTCGCGACCGACGAATCGAAAATACCGACGCCGCCGTCGTCAGTAATGGCAGTGGCGTAAGGTTGGCCGGGAACCGAACCGCTGTACGCAACGTTGGTGAACAGGTAGTGGCCGCGCGATGGAATCGTCACGTTCGGCGGAACCGTGGCACGCGCGCTGGTGGTGCCCGTCGCATTCGATGCGCGCAGGACATATCCGCCGATCGCGACCGGAGCGTCGCTGTTGTTGTAAAGCTCGACGAACTCGTCGCTCGCGCCTGTCGGCCCTCTGAATCTGAATTCGCTGATCAGCACAGTCGACGGTGGCGCAGGCACGGCCTCTGCTGCGAGCGTAACCGCCGCCACGCCGCTGAAGGTGCTCGTGATCTGCAGCGTCGCGCTCTTGCCACCGGGGAACGACCCTCGGAACGTGACCGGTATCGTCGCCGACGCATGAGCGGCCAGAGCCGTGATCACGGGCGCACCTGCGGAAAACTGCGACGCATCAGCGCCGGTGATGCTGAACGGCGGAGTCAGTGCGACGGCGAACGCGCTGCTGTTCGTCACCGTGAGGTTCTGCGTGACAGGAATATTCGCGGTCACCGTACCAAAGTTCAGCGTCGAATCTGCTCCCAGCGAGGCGATGCCAGGTGCAATGCCTACCACGTACTGCGACGACCCAGTACAGCCATTGGCATCGGCCGCCGACACGGTGAAATTAGAGGCACCGGCAACTAGCGGAATGCCCGACAGCGTGCCACTTGTCGCGAGCGCCAAGCCCGTCGGTGGTGCGCCACTCGACACGCTGAACGCGTACGGCGCGACACCACCGCTTGCGCCAAGCGTTTGCGAGTACGGCACGCCCATCGTGCCGTTCGGCAGCGCGCCCGCGATCGTGATTGCGGGACAACTGCTCGAGCCAACGAGCGTGACCGTGCGAGTGCCGCCGTTCGTGCTGGTGATGCTCAACGCCGCCGATTTGTCGCCGGCGGCGATGGGATGAAACGACGCCGAGACCGTAGTGCTCTCGTTTGCGCCGACGGATACAGCAGCAGGCACCGAGACGCTGAACTGAGAAGCCGCCGCGCCGGTAATCGCGAATGGCGGCGTAAGCGTCAGAGCGACCGTGCCGCTGTTGGTGATCGTGATCGGCACGGACGCTGTAGCGCCGACCGCGACCTCGCCGAAGTCGACGGCCGCGGGCGTGACCGTAAGGCCCGCTGTTGCCATGCCGTTCAACTCGACGATTCGCGTGCCGCTCGCGCTCGTAAGAGACACTGTCGCGTTCTGCGGTCCAACGGCGGTCGGCTGGAACGTGACGAGCACGGTCGTCGATTCACCTTGTCCGAGCGTCGGCGTCGCGGGTGTAGCCACGCTGAACGCCGCGGACCCCGGTCCAGTGACGGCAAACGGCGGCGTGAGCGTTGCGGTGTTTGTCGCGTCATTCGTGATCGTGACACTCGCTATCACGGATGCCCCAACCGCAACCGATCCAAAATCGATCAACGCTGGGGACACGCTGATGCCGGGCGTAATAGGACTACTGAGATTCTGCGGATCCGAAGTGGTCTGCAGAAAGAAATCGTTCGCGTTGTTATCGGTGTCGATCTGACTGCCTTCGACGCCGCCAACCTTGCGCTCGTAGCTGAGGTTGACGTTGGTCATTTGTGGCAAGAGCGGGGTGCCTTCCTTGAACGTCGAGCCCGTACTCATGCCAACGCTATCGAGAACCGCCAACGCGGAGGTCGTGACAGCGATGCCGCCATCGTCGGTGATGCCCGTCGCGTAGGTCTGGTTGCCGGGAACGCTGCCGCTGTAGCCGCCGGCGGCGCTGTTGGTGAAGAGATAATGGCCGCGCCCAGGAATGATTGTTCCGGCGGGAATCGTCGCACGCGTGCTCACGGTTCCGGTCGCGTTCGACCCGCGCAGCAGGTATCCGCCGATGGCGATCGGGGCGTCGGTCGTGTTGTACAACTCCACGAACTCGTCGTTACCGCCGCTCGGGCCGCGTGTTCTGAACTCGCTAATCACGAGCGGCGTCGTCAGACCGCTCGAAAGTGCGTTGCCACTCAACAGAACGCTCGTGGATGGACCGGTGATTGTCGTCGCCACGAGCGTTGCGCTCTTCATCCCCGCCGATGTCGGTGCGAAGTTGACGTTGACCGTCGTCGACTCGCCGCCGGCGAGTGTGGTTGATCCCGGCGAGCCCACGGAGAACTGGCCGGCGTCGGCACCGGTCACCGCAAACGGCGTGACCAGGGTCAGCGTCGCGGCGGTGTTGTTTGTCAGCGTCACCTGACGCTGCACAGTCGTCCCAATCGTGGCGCTGCCGAAAACCACCGCCGTCGGATTGGCCGACAGCGCAGGAACGGTTGCAGAGATGTCGCTGGTGCTGCGGGGCAGGATCTGGTAGCCGCTGTCGAAAGGCGACGCGGAATCAAACTGCGTCGCAATGCCGACAATCGACAGGATGCCATTGGGCGTCGGGGCGCCGTCGATATTCGTATCGCTGTCGATGCGCAGCGTGGCCGATCCGGTCGCGTCGGAAATCGTGAGGTTGCCTGAGGCGCCGGAAGCCGGGAAAACGCCTAGCGTGATCGTGACGTTGTCGATGCGAATCAGCCGCCCTTCAAGCGCCTCGCCCATACCACCGGCTGCGAACTGTGACAAGGTCACAACCTGTGGCGAGGCGGGTGATACCGTGCCCGGCGGCAGCGCGCTGACGCCCGCGGGCGTCGTGATCACGAGCTCGGTAAGGCCGTTGAACTGCGCGACCGATCCCACTGCCTCGACGCTATCGCCGATTGAGAACGGCCCGACGTCCGCGGTCGTGCTGAAGAGATCGATCCCGCCCGTCGCGTCCTGAACGTAGTATTCGATGCCCGCTCCGCCTCTGAAGTCGATCGAAGTCACCGCCCCGCGGATGCGGACGATCTGGTTGATCAAATCGGGAACAAAGTCTGCGCCAGGCGTGCTGTCGACGTTGTTGATCAGGTCGGCTTTCGCCTCTGCAATCGTGATTAGTGTGGCGCCGGCCGCGGAGCCTCCCAGATCGGGCCGGCCGCGCGGCGCGATGTTGTAGCCGGAGTCGAACGGGCGCAGGTAGTCGTCCTGCTGAACAACGCCGACCATCGTGAACACAGGACCGGGGTTGAACCCTTCGATGTCGGTGTCCTTGTCGATCTTCAGGGTGAAGTTACTCCTGCCGTCGGTCACGGTCAGAAACGTGTCGAACTGTTGCGGTGTGATGGGAAACCCGCCGCTGACCACTGAGACACGGGTCACGGTGACGAGCTGGCCTTCGAACGCTTCTGCGGTGGCAGCCAACGATGCGAACGTGGCTGGCTGCGGATCGATCGTGCCGGGCGTCGGGAGAATTGTGATTCCGTACGGCGAGGTCGTCTTCTCGAGTGACTCGGTGATGTCGAGACGCACGCGACCGCCGTTGAAGCCGATGCGGCCGATGACTTCGACGTTCTGGCCGGCGGAGGTAAACGTAAACGGCGTGGCGGTTTCGTTGGATCGATACACGTCGATGCCAGCGGTGGCGTCCTGTACGTAGTCGTCGTTCGATCCCGCGCCAAATGTGTTGGATCCGGCGCTTACGACACCCTGAATGCGAGCCGCGTATCCCGCAAACAGCGGCTCGCCATTCGGAGCCGGCGTGCGAATCGTTGCAATCGTTACAACGCCCGAGAAGTACCCCGACCCATACGTCGTGGTCTGGGTGCCGGCGTTGGCGGTCACGGCGTAGTCGACGCGTGTGCCGTCAGGCTGCGGTGGAATGGTGGCCTGATACGCGGCACCCGCGGAGGTCATCGCAATGGGCGATTGAAGAACGCCGTTGATCGCGTACTGAAGCGTCACGCTGGAGATTGCCGATTCGCGATCGTTCACTTCGGCCGAAATCGTTGTGGCATCTGTCGCCAAAGGCGCGACCGGCTGCGTGCTGACCACTACCGTTGGCGCAAAGTCCGCCGTGATGCCGGCGGATGCTCCGTCGATGGCATACGTGTTCAACGAAGGATCGATCCTGCCTCCGCCGTCGTCGTGGCTCTTCAGCGTGTAGTTCGTCACGCCGTCCGTTTCCAGCACGATGGTGCCGTTACCCGGCGTGTCGGTGCTGCTGATGCCCTGATGCGACACGCGATCGTCGTCGTCGGGACTGTCTTCATGCTGATAAAAGACGGGACCGACACCAGGAGTCGGCACCCCAGTGTCCGTGTAGTGGTTGCCGGCCGACGTCGTCGTGTTGAGGTACTTGTTGACCGTCTCGCGATTCGGATGCCCAAACGTGTTCGTCTCGCCCATTTGGGCGACGGCGACTTCCGCTTTGAGGGCTGACAAAAACCGCTGGTTGTTCGCGGTGGTGCTGCCGTGATGATCCAGCTGCACGACATCGACGTCGCCGACCATCTGACCAACGTAGGTCTCGATGTCCGGGGTCTTGACCGTGCTCGTGCTTCCACCGCCGGTGAGATCGCCAGAGACGAGGTAGTCGAAGGCGTTGTACTCGACGAGCAGGCTGATGCTCTCGGTATTCAGGTCCGCAGTCGTGATGGCAATGGCACCGCCGCTCAGAAGCCTTCCGGCAGCCGCGACAGCGGTCGCGGTCATGCCCCCGCCGAGATCGATCACCGTGCCCGGCGCGATCGTTTGACGCGTCACGCCGGGACGGTTCGTCGCAGTTCTGTAGTTCAGATACGCCCCGCGCGTGCTCGTGGGCGACGTCGAGGTGCCCGGCGGCTCCACCGTTGGTCCATCGCCGTTGTCGTACGCGATGCCCACCACGCGTCCGGCGTTGAGCAGTTCAGCGATGCCGGCCATGTGGTCGATGTGGTAGTGCGTCAGGACCGTGTAATCGATCGTCGAGATGCCAAGCGAGTTGAGCAGCGGAATGATCCTTGTCGTGCCGCCACCCGGCGGGCCGCCGTCCACGAGCAGGGTCCGGCCGGCGGGCGAGACGATCAGCGTGGCGGCGCCTTGGCCAATGTCAACGAAGAAGATTCTTGCGACCGACGATTGCGCCGCTGGCCTTTGGATGCCGACAAAGCACAACAGCACCAGCGAAATGAATTCTTTCGTCATGCGGGGGAACCGTTCCGCGAGGCTTGACGACTCTCCTTCGATCGGAAGATCGGAGTCTATGGGTCGTCACGAACCCTAGTCAACCCATCGACGGGAAAGATCGCGCAACTTCCCGAAGGTGACAGTTCTGAAATGGACGCCGCGACACTTCTGAAATGGATTGCGCTCGTCTTGGCCGTGGCATTGGCCCGGGCGCCGCCCACCACTGTTGATTGGGAGCTCAACGGCGGACCGGGCGACAGTCGCTTTCGCCATTGGATCAGATCAACGGATCCAACGTGAGCCGGCTGAAAGTGACGTGGACCTCCGATTCGGGCGACGCGTTCCCCGGCTGCGAAATACAAAGCAATCCCATCGTCGTTGGCGGCGTGTTGTATGCGACCACGCCGACCATGAAAGTGATCGCGCTGAACGCGGTGACAGTCCGCGAGCTCTGGACGTTCGATCCGAGCGGCGATGCGCCTCGGCCCGTGCGATTCCGGCACCGCGGGGTCACGGTCCACAAAAGGACCGCGTAGCAACCTCCGTCCCCCTTAGCGACCTCCGTCCCTGTCAAGAACCTCCGTCCCCGCGAGGGACCTCCGTCCCTGCGCGGGAACGGATAAACAAGTTGTTAGTCGAGGCAATAATCCTCTGTTTCTTCGAGCGTCGAGCGCTGGTTCACCCGGTCTAACCAATTGGACGGCAGCGACACGGGACCGCTGTCGAGGATGTTACGGCGGCCATTCAATCGTTCGGCGAGGCTTGACCAGGGCCAGAGCTCGGCGCGGTCGACCAGACCGGCCACCAGCGGATTGCGTTCGATATAGCGGACGAGCGTCAGGTAGTGGTCTTCTGTGATTACCGGCTTTGACTTGTAGCGATCTTGATAAACGTGACCATGCCCGCGCGTGTCAGAGACGATCCTGAAGCGGATGGCGTGACTCGCTGACAACCAGCGAAGGTAATTGGCTACGTCGGTTGCGCCGTCGGTAACTCTCGTTGCGGGGTTCGTCCGGCGCACCCAAATGCTTTGGTGCCAATGCGTTTCCATCACGGAATACGCGCAAATCCGGACGTGGTATCGCTTGCGTCCTTCTTCCATCAGATGCAAAAAGTCATCAAACCCGCGGGGAGTCGGAAACAGCAGTTGACAGTCGGTCCGCCGGTTGTAGACGTGATACACGATGTCTTCCTCGAGCACTCTGGGTTTGCGTGGCATCTTGCGTTGTTCCTGTCCGACCTCGGAGTCGGGAATAGCAAACGTGTTGCCGCGACGGAGGTCGCTGGCAGGGACGGAGGTCGCTGGCAGGGACGGAGGTCACTGGCAGGGACGGAGGTCGCTAGTGACAGACCGAGCAAGGCTGCCCGTGCCAAACAGGACAACGTCTGATTTCATGTCTTCTTTCTAGCAGAGTGAAAAAGTCAGTGAAGGGGATCGACAGATCGATCCCCAGGTACTACCATGCTCGCACCGACTCTGAAAGGAGCCTGCGAGTGCGCGGACGCGACAACAGACCCAGGACATGTTCAGCTATCTCTCCCCCGAGGCACGGGTGCGGCCCGATCACCCGCTGCGCGAGGTTCGCCGGATGACGGATGACGTGTTCAAGCGGTTGTCGCCCCGGTTCGACCGCCTTTACTCCGGCATCGGCCGCCCATCGATTCCGCCGCAGCAGTTGCTGCGGGCGTTGCTGCTGCAGTCGCTCTATACGATTCGGAGCGAGCGGCTGCTGATGGAGGAGATCGACTACAGTATCTTGTTTCGATTGGTTCATTGGCCTGAGGCTCGATGAGCCGATCTGGTCGCCAACGACGTTTACGAAGAACCGTGATCGGTTGCTCGAGGGCGATGTCGCGGCGGCGTTCTTTGACGCAGTCCGCGCGCGGGCCGAGTCGGCTGGCTTGATGTCCGATGAGCACTTCACCGTCGACGGCACGATGCTGGAGGCCTGGGCCAGCCTCAAGAGTTTCCGGCGCAAGGACGACGGAGCGTCGACGCCGACGCCCGACGGTCCCGGGAAGCCACGATCAACTTCCACGGCGAACGCCGGAAGAACGACACGCACGCGTCGACCACATTGCTGTACCGCAAAGGGAAGGGTAAGGAAGCCAAGCTCGCGTATCTCGGGCATGTGCTATTGGACAATCGGCACGGCCTGGTCGCCAACGTCTGTGCGACCGCGGCCACGGGCACTGCGGAGCGCGAGGCCGCCATGGTGTTGCTGACCTCTGAACCACGAGCAAAGACGGTGGGCGGCGATCAGAACTTCGATGTCGCCAGCTTTGTGGCCGCGGCACGTGAGCTGGCGACCACACGGCACATCGCTCAGAAGGACAGCGGCAGCGCGATCGACGGTCGCACGACGCGGCACGGTGGTTCTCAAATCAGTCAACGGAAGCGGAAGCTGGTCGAGCAGGTGTTTGGGTGGATGAAGACGGTCGGCCGCCTGCAGAAGCTGCGCCATCGCGGGGCGAGTTGGTGGACTGGGTCCTGACCTTCACGCCGCCGCATACAACCTCGTCAGGATGCAGACGCTGCTCGCAACGGCGTAGTGTCAATGAACCACCGGGTTGAAGCGCCTATAGGCCGGCCGCGAGGGAGCCGCGCTCCAGGATAACTCAGCATAGGAACATATTTCGGAGCACTGTAGTGAGTCATTCGGTCACTTTTTTCAGCGTCCTGCTAGAGGGGGAGATCGTCGCCTGGCGTCTTGGTAACGCGGCCAAGCGCATTTTCGTTGGCATGGGCTACGGTCGCGAATCGAGCGATATTAGCTATCGCGTGACCGACGGCTCCGGCGCCAAAGTGGTCGACACGAAAGATACAATCCGAACGAATTTCTATTCGCAGAGAGCGGGATCGACCGGCACCCTCGGGCATCCGATCGCCCAGACGGTCTCCGAGCGCATCAAGGACGCGAAACTCCAATAGGCCCGACGCATGTCGAAGCTCCTCGCGATCTTCGTTGCCGGCGTCTTCCTGGTTCCGACAATCGCTGCCGCCGGTGTCACGCGACTGCGCATCGAGCGGCGGGAGCTTGTTCTCAACGGCGTGACGTTCGGTGCAGCCGGCCCGTACGAAAAACTCGTTGGCAAAGTGGATTTCGCGCTCGATCCGACATTGCCTCAGAACCGCGGCATCGTCGATCTTCTGCTCGCCCCACGAAACGCCCGCGGCGAAGTCGAGTTCTCGGCCGATTTCTACCTGCTGAAGCCAGTCGATCCCGCGCGCGGCAATGGCCGCTTGTTCTACGAAGCTGGTAATCGCGGCACCAAGCGAATTCTCACCACGTTTCAAAACGGCACGACTGCCAGCGATCCCTCGACCGCCGCGGACTTTGGCGATGGTGCGCTCATGCGACAGGGCTTCTCGCTGCTCTGGATGGGATGGCAGTGGGACGTTCCGCAGGGCCGCATGCGAATGGAGATTCCCATCGCGACGGACAATGGACGTCCGATCACGGGACTCGTGCGAGGCAATTTCGTTCCCGGGCCGGGTGCAACCACTGCGTCCATTGCCGATCGCGGCCATGATGCGTATCCCGTCGTCGATCCCTCGAGCGACGAGCACAAGATGATCGTCCGCACACTGCCGCTGGATGCCCCGCAGCTGATCCCGCGCAGCAGGTGGCGCTTTACTGGCCCGAGCGCGGTGACGCTGGACGGCGGGTTTGAACCAGGCCGAATCTACGACGTCGTGTATCGCGCGCGCGACCCGCGGATCATCGGATGCGGTCTCGCCGGCACTCGGGATCTGATCAGTTTCTTCAAGCACGCTGACGCGTCAGCCGGCAACCCCCTACCAGGTACCAAGTTCGCCCTCGCGTGGGGCGTCTCACAAACGGGCAGGTTCCTCCGTCATTTCATCTACGAGGGATTCAACGAAGACGAACGCGGTCGCCGAGTCTTCGACGGTGTTTTTGATCAAGTCGGCGGCGCGGGGCGCGGATCGTTCAACCATCGCTTTGGCCAACAGTCACGCGACCAGCTGCAACATTTCAACATCCTCTATCCCGTCGACATGTTTCCGTTTACCGACGCGGGCGAAGTCGATCCGGAAACAGGCGTCACCGATGCGCTGCTCGCCAGAGCGGTCAAAAGCGGCACCGTGCCCAAACTGTTTCACTTGCTCACGAACTCGGAGTTCTTCAACCGCGCCGGTTCGCTTGTGCTCACCGACCCGAGTGGAACGCACGACATCGACCCGCCGCCGACAAGCCGTGTTTACTTCGTCGCGTCTGCCCCACACATCGTTGGCGCGTTTCCGCCCGCGCCATTTCAAGATCCCGACTTCGTCGGTCGGGCGGACATGAACCCGATCGTCTATGCACCGGTCGTACGTGCGTTGTTTCGTGCGCTCGACGAGTGGGTGGCAGACGATCGAGAGCCGCCGGCGAGCCGGTATCCGACACTCGGCGATGGCACCCTTACGGCGCCCGCCTCGGCCGGATGGCCGACGGTTCCCGGATTTCCGTTGCCACCGCCGATGACAACCTACCGGCTAGACTTCGGACCGGGTTGGTCGCACGGTCTGGTAACAATCGAACCACCGAAGATCGGCAAAGCTTTTGTGAGTCTCGTGCCGGCCGTCGACGAAGCGGGCAACGATCGCGCCGGCATTCGACTGCCAGACGTGGCTGTGCCGCTCGCCACCAACACCGGATGGAACTATCGGCGTCCTGACATCGGCGCGCCCGACCGCCTGGCGAGCGAGATTGGATCGTATCTGCCGCTGCCTCGAACCCGCGTGGAGAGGGACCGATCGGAAGACAGCCGTCGTTCGATCGAAGAGCGCTACGCGAGCCTGGAAGACTACATCGGGCGGATCGCGCTCTCGGCGATCGCGCTCGTGGATGGACGGTATTTGCTGGCGGAAGATATGCCTGGAATTCTGCGACGCGCCGCCGCACATTACCAGTGGGCTACGCGCGAACGACGCTGATCGACACGCAGCGTCGCTCGGCGACCTCCGTCCCTGTTAGCGACCTCCGTCCCCGCCAGTGACCTCCGTCCCTGCCAGTGACCTCCGTCCCCGGTAGGGACCTCCGTCCCCGCCAGCAACCTCCGTCCCTGCAGACGGGGCGCCTAATGTTTCGCGAACACGGTTTTCTTGCCATCCTTCGAGAACGCAATTGTGTTGAAGGGGTCCTTTCTGCCACCCTGCTCCATCCCGGGCGACCCCATCGGCATACCGGGCACCGCGATGCCAGCCACCGGCGGCTTCTCCTTAAGAAGCTTCTGAATGTCCGCAGCCGGCACATGTCCCTCGACTGTGTAACCACCGACTTTTGCCGTATGACAGGAGGCGAGGTCGTTTGTTACACCGCCATCGCGCAAGATCGCGCGCAACTTCTCATCACTCACCGATTGCACTTCCACCTGGAAGCCTGCCGCACGGACATGCTCTGCCCATGCGCTGCAACATCCTCAAGTCGGCGACTTGAAGACGACGACCGACGTGCCGCCCTTAGGGGTCTGCTGCGCTCGCACAGCGGAAAAACCGAAGCCTGCGGTCACAACCATTGAACTAGCAAGAACGACATGCACGATACGCATAGCGCGATTGTCTCAAAGATCGAATCGTGATGGAAACGCAGCTGGCACGGCGTAATGAGGCGGTTTTATCTGCGGATGGCGGATTGACCGCTCGCCACGCCGCGGCCAACGGCCGCAGGTGCTGAGCGAAATGCAGGCCGCTATTCACAGGACGTCGCTAGCGGGGACGGAGGTCCCCAGTGCGGACGGAGGTCGCCAGCCGGGACGGAGGTCGCCAGCCGGGACGGAGGTCGCCAGCCGGGACGGAGGTCGCCAGCCGGGACGGAGGTCGCCAGCCGGGACGGAGGTCGCTAGCAGGGACGGAGGTCCCTAGCCGGGACGGAGGTCGCTAGCGGGGCCGGAGGTCGCCGCGCCGCGTTTCCGCGCATCTGACGCCGCGCCGGACGCGCGTTGTCAGCGTCACGGCAGCCGGAACGCCACGAGCTCCCCCGAATAGGTGCCGCCGCTGATCGCGACCACAATGTATTGCCGCCCGTTCAGCTGGTACGTCATCGGCGAACCACTCTGCGGCGCGGGCAGGTAGAGCGCGCCGACCTCACGGCCTGTCGCCTTCTCGAACGCACGAAGCATCGCACCTCGCGCGCCAGAGGGCGTGGGACCGAACGTGCTTTCACCTGCGATCAGCAAGGTCTTGGTCACGAGCGTTCCGGAGTTGTTGCCTTGCCGCCCAAGCGGCGGGAGATTCAGCCCCTTTAATAGTGGATGCTGCCGGATATTGTCTGGCGTTGCACCAAACGGCACTTGCCAACGGAACTCGCCCTTGTCGAGATCGATGGCTGTGATGCGGCTGTAAGGCGGCTTGACCAGCGGCAGCCCCTGGATCGTCAAACTGGTACCCGCGCCCTCACCACCGGCTGGCGCCGCCGCAACCGGAGCCGCCGGCCGCGGGCCTGCACCGGCGTCCGAACCTGATCCGCCGGTGAGCCGTGCGCCCGACAGAACCGTGCCTTGAAAGTACGGCATGTCCGAACGTCCGGGAGGCGGCGGCATGAGACCAAGCGTGGCGATCGAGGTTTGCGACGCGACGAACAGCGTATGCGTTTCCGGATCGTAGGAACCGCCCGGCCAATTCGATGCCGCGGCTTGCGCGCCCATTGTGAGCGTCGCAATCGGACCCTCGGCGCGGCTCACCGACGGCGGCGTGAAAATCGGACCGAGCCGATAGCGCGAGACGATCTTCACAGCTTCCGCCCGAAGTTCCGGCGTGAAGTCGATCAAGTCGTCCACCGTAAGGCCCTGTCCATCGTAGGGCGGAGGCTTGGTCGGGAATGGCTGCGTTGGCGAGTACCACTCGCCTGGTGTGTCGCCCCGGGGAACGGGTCGCTCCTCTATCGGCCAGACCGGTTCGCCGGTTTCTCGATTGAACACATAGAGAAACGCCTGCTTGGTTGGCTGCGCCAGAGCCTTGATCGCACGGCCATCGACTGTGATGTCGGCCAGGATCGGCGGCGCCGGAATATCCATGTCCCAGATGCCGTGGTGCACCAACTGGTAGTGCCACTTCCGCCGACCGGTTCGCAAGTCAACGGCGACGATGCTTTCACTGAACAGATTGTTGCCAGGACGCGCACCGCCGTAGTAGTCGTGGGTCGGAAGCTCCGTGGGTAAGTACGCGAGTCCAAGCTCTTCGTCCGCGGACATCTGCGCCCACACACCGGTGTTGCCGGTGTAGGACCACGAATCGTCCAGCCACGTGTCGTTGCCGAACTCACCCGGTCGCGGAATCGTGTGGAAGGTCCACAACCGTTTGCCGGTGCGCACGTCGAAGGCGCGGATGTGCCCTTTCACGTTGGCTTTGCTTTTCGGATTGGCACCAGTTTCGAACGCAGCGCCCACGATGACGACATCCTTTGCAATCAGCGGCGTGGCGTGGAGGCCCACCGGCGCCGTCGTCAGGTCGATCTCCTGATCGAAATCCTGTTTCAAATCGACGACGCCATTTCGTCCGAACGTGGCAATCAGTTGGCCTGTTCGCGCATCGAGTGACACGAGCCGATAGCCGGGCGTCACGTAGAGAATGCGTTCCTCCTTGCCCTCGCTCCAATACGCGAGCCCGCGGCCCGAAAGCTGACGGGGAGCGGCCTGCCCGCGAGCGCCTTCGTCCTGGCTGTGCATCCAGAGCAGCTCACCGGTGGCCGCGTCCAACGCAACCACGGCCCGCCGCGTGCCGCCGGTCGAAAACAGGCGGCCGTTGACCATCAGCGGCGTCGATTCCAATTTGAACTCCGGCCGCGGTCCGAGGTTGTCGGTCTTGAAACGCCAGGCGATTTCCAGCTTGCTGAAGTTTTCGGCGTTGATTTGATCGAGGGGAGCGTACCGCGTGTTACCGAGGTCACCTCCATAGGTCGGCCATTCCTCACCATCGGCGGCGGTACGCCGCACAGATGCGCGGTCCGCGGCGGATTGGCTCTGAATCGCGACTGTCGACCACGTGAGCGCAGCGGCGAGCGGAAGCGACGCGATCACCGACCGTTGGATGGATTGAGTGGTCATCATTTCCAGCCTTTACCTTTTGTCTGTCCTCGCATGCACGAAGCCGGCCTGCAACTTCGCTCGGTCGACCTCTCGCCCGTGCAGGTAGACCCGGTTGATCTTCCTCGTATTCGTGATGTCCTCGAGTGGATTTCCATCGAGCACCACGAAATCAGCGGATTTTCCGGGCGCCACCGTGCCGAGCTCATCGAGCTCAAGAATCTCTGCCGGCGTTTTCGTCGCCGCGACGAGCACCTGCGCCGGCGTCATGCCGGCGGCGACCATGTTCTCCACTTCCGTGTGCATCGTCCAGCCCACGAATTGATCGCCGGTTTGTCCCCCGCCGTCGGTGGCGGCACCGATCTTGACGCCTGCCGCGTTCAACCGTGCGAGCCCCCGAGCCACGCGCGTCCAAGCCTGTCGCGCCCGGTCGAGTTCGTCGGGCTTCGCGCTCGCGAGGCGTTGCTGCAACCGGGTTATTTGTGCAGACGATATCGTCGCAGCAACTAACGGGTGGGGCGGATTCAGCCACGGCGCGTAAATCGTCCGGCGCGGTCCACCGAGAGCTGTCAGAACCGCGGTGTTTGGGTGCTGTCTGAAGAGCGCCACAAGCTCGTCGTCCACATCGCTGATCATGTGCGCGAACACGTCGACACCGGCGCGCAGCAGATCCTTCGCCTCTTCAAGTTCGGTGGCATGAACGGCCACACGCATCTTCTGTTTGTGCGCTTCGTCGATGATCGCGCGATACAACGTGGGAGTCAGCTTCTGAACCGTGCCGCCGCGGGCGTCGACCCACGTCTTGACAAGCCTGACCTTACGCAGCGCAAGTTCTTGAACAGCGGCGCGTGCTCCCTCCTCGGTCGTCACTGGATAAGCCGCGTGCCGCATGTTGGCGGCGCTGATTTCGGCCAGCGGCGCCAGGCCCCGCCCCGCGGTGAGGAACCGCGCGGCATCTGGATATTGCCCCTTCAACGTTTCGTCTCTCACCTGAAACGGCAATTCGCCGAAGTCCGTCCCCATGGCCTGGGTTGCCGCAACGCCGAAATAGGCGAAGCGACGCAGGTGATCGAGGATGTTTTCGCGCGTGTAGTTTTGCGGACCGCTCGTCAGATCCCTCATATACCCGATGTGGGAGTGCGCATCCACGAGCGCAGGGATCACTGTCTTGCCTGTCAGGTCGACACGAACGGCACCCGGCGGGATCTCCAATTGGCCTCGCCTTCCGACGCGAGAAAAGGAAGTGCCGTCCACGACAAATGCTGCGTTCTCGATCGGCGCATCGCCACTCCCGGTGATGAGCCGGGCCCCTTCGAAGAGCACTACTGCCGCCGATGGTGATGGTCCTTGAATCGCGCCGGCCGTCGCAGTGACGGCGCTGACGAGCAGCCAGCCGACAATCGAGAGTTTGATCTGACGCGTGATCCGGATGATAAGCTGCGGTTGCAAAGCCATGGCTATGACGCTTCACTCACACGTTCGCTATTTCATCAGCGCTGCGCTCGCGGCATTTTCGCTCACAATCGGTTTCGCCGGACACATTCCTTCCGTCGCCGCGCAAGCGCCGACAATCGATCAAGCGCTCCTCAATACATACCGCTGGCGCAGCATCGGCCCCAATCGCGGCGGACGTTCGATTGCCGTTTCCGGCGTGAAGGGGCGGCCGCGCGAGGCGTACTTTGGCGCGGTCGGCGGAGGGCTCTGGAAGACCACTGATGCAGGCAACACCTGGGCGCCCGTCACCGACGGGCAAATCACCAGTTCCTCCGTCGGCGCCGTCGCCGTCTCCGACTCGAATCCCGACGTCCTCTACATCGGTATGGGCGAGTCGTGCATTCGCGGCAATATCATGCCAGGCGACGGCGTCTATAAGTCCACCGACGCGGGCAAGACCTGGACGAAGATCGGCTTCGCCAAGTCCGACGCGATCGCGAAGATTCGCATCCACCCGACCAACCACGACATCGTCTACGTCGCGAGCTTTGGCCTTTACAGCGGGGCGAGCGACGAACGGGGTGTTTACAAGAGCGTCGACGGCGGCAAGACGTGGAAACGAACGCTCTTCCGCGACGCGAAGACGGGCGCCGTGGACATCGCGATCGATCGCCGCAACCCGGGCGTGCTCTTCGCGGCGATGTGGGAGGCGTATCGCGTCGAGTATCAGATGTCGAGCGGCGGACCGGGCAGCGGCCTGTTCAAATCAACTGACGGCGGCGAGACGTGGACGGAAATCACCCGCAACCCCGGCCTTCCCGCCGGACCGGTCGGCCGGATCGGGGTGGCGATCTCGGGCGCTGATTCGAATCGCGTTTACGCGCTGGTCGAAAACGAGAACGGCGGCCTGTTTGTTTCCGACGACGCGGGCGCGACCTGGAAGCTGATCAACGCCGCGCGCAGCATTCGACAGCGTGCCTTCTACTACACCCACGTCACCGCCGACACGCAGAACAAGGACACGGTTTACCTGTTGAACACGAGCGTCTTCCGATCGACGGATGGCGGCAAGACGCTCACCAGCATCGGCCAGGGGACGCACGGCGATCATCACGATCTCTGGGTGGACCCGGACGATGCGGAACATGTGATCGACGGCAACGACGGCGGGGGCGCCATCACCTTCAACGTGTCCTCACGGCAGCGCACGTGGAGCGATCAGGATTTCCCGACGGCGCAGTTTTATCACGTCGTCACCACCGCACACACACCGTTCCACGTGTGCGGCGCGCAGCAGGACAACAGCACGCTGTGCGTGCCGAGCGACACGAATCTGGGCGGTGGATTCGGCCGGATACCGCCGGTTGCGCCCTATCAGGCGGGCGGCGGCGAACCCGGTTACATTGCGCCGTCGCCAACCGATCCCGACGTGTTTTTCGCGGGCGCGAACAACGGATCGTTCCTCACGCGTCTCAATCGCCGTAGCGGTGAGTTGAAGGAAGTGGGGGCGTATCCGCGCTTCTTCTCCGGCGAAGCATCGAAGGATGTGAAGGAGCGATGGCAGTGGACCTACCCGATCATCTTTTCCTACGTCGATCCGGCGGTCCTCTACACGACGTCACAACGCGTGTGGAAATCGACCAATGGCGGCGACACGTGGGAAGCGATCAGCGGCGATCTGTCCCGTCACGATCCAAAAACCATGCAGGAGTCCGGCGGGCCGATCACGCACGACATGAACAGTCCCGAGATCTACGGCACGGTGTTTTCGCTTGCTCCCGGCAAGAAAGACATCAACGTGATATGGGCCGGCTCGGACGACGGCCTCGTGCATGTCACGCGCGATCATGGCAAGACCTGGACGAACGTGACACCGCCCGACATGCCGGATCTCGGCCGCGTCAGCCAGATCGATGGTTCGTCGTTCGACAACGGCACCGCCTACGTCGCGGTGAAGAAGATGCTGCTCGGCGATGTCGCGCCCTATATCTTGCGCACGCGCGATTACGGAAAGACCTGGACCAGAATCGTCAACGGCATTGCGCCCAACGACTACGTCCATGTCGTGCGCGAGGATCGCGCACGCAAGGGGCTGCTCTATGCGGGAACCCAGCACGGCGCCTATGTGTCGTTTGACGACGGCGAACGGTGGATGCCGCTCAAGAGCGGATTGCCTGACACGCCGGTGACCGATTTGTGGGTCGAGGACAAGGCGCTTGCGATCGCGACTCACGGCCGCAGCTTTTACGTAATGGACAACCTTGCGACACTGCGGCAGTTCGGCACCGCGCCGTTGACCGACGTGAAGCTGTTTGCGCCAGCGGAAACGATTCGCGCGCTCGATCGCGCCACGATCGACTACTACCTGAAAGCGCAGCCGAAGAACCTGACCCTCGAGTTCCTCGACGCGAAAGGCCAGGTGGTGCGCTCGTTCACCGGTCAGCCGCCGCGCGCGCCAAACGCCGCGGGCGGAGGCGGAGAAGACGACGACTTCCCGCGCGGTCCGGCCACAACGGTTCCGATGAACGCCGGCTTGAATCGCGCCACCTGGGATTTGAACTCGCAGCCGGTTGCGTCGTTTCCCGGCATGATCCTCTGGGGCGCGACACAGAACGGGCCCATGGTGCTGCCTGGCACGTATCAAGTACGTCTCACCGTTGACGGCGTGGCGCAGACGCAACCGCTGGTCGTCATCAAACACCCCCTACGCAACATCAGCGACGCCGACTTGCTGGCGCAGTGGGAACTGGCGTCGCGCATCCGCGACAAGGTCAACGAGGCAAACCTGGCGGTGATCAAGATTCGCCGCATCAAGACGGACGCCGCGGCGCGCGTGAAAGACGCGCCCAAGGAGGTGCAGGCGGCCGCCGAGCAGCTCACAAAAAGCTTGAGCACGATTGAAGAAGACATTTATCAGGTGCGAAATCAAAGCGGCCAGGATCCGCTCAACTTCCCGATCAAGACGAACAACCGGCTCGCCTCGCTGTTGCGCGTGGCCACTGCCGGAGAAGGGCGTCCGACCGGCAACGTCGAGCCGATTTTTGCCGATCTCGTTCGGGAGCTGAATGCCGAGACCGAGCGTTTGAACAAAACGCTGAGCGATCAGTTGCCGCCGCTCAACCGCATGCTCGTGCGGTTGAAGAAGGAAGCGATCAGCGACAAGTGAGGTGTGCCTCGACACGGCACTACATCAGGTCGTCGTATGCGAATTGACTGACCCAACCTCCGGGCGCTGCGAGCCTGGCCAGCGCGGCCCAGTAGATCTGCAACTGTGCCCACCACGCCATGGCAAGCAGCGCCAGCAGGGCGATGCTGAGACTCAGGCGCACCTTGTTGAAGCCCTTCCTCGCCTGCGCCAGGCCGGTCGCGAGGACGGCGAAGACCGGCACCATCGGGAGATGGAAGCGGCCGTCGCCGATCGAGATCGCGTGCATCGCGATCGCGGACAACAGGTACAACCCGGTGGGCCAGAGCACGCGCTCGGAGATCCCGCCTCGCACCGACCATCCGGCAAGCGCCGCAGCCAGCAACAATGGGAACGACGCGATCATCGCCGCGGCCCAAAGCCGCACAGTCGTCCCAGTGCGGTGACCAAAGAAGTCAAAGGAATAAAGCCATCCCTGCTCGCGTCCCTCGAGCGAGAAGAGCGCTCCCAGCCGCGCGGGAATGAGCCGCACAAATGCCCACGGATGCTCGCGAACATAACGCGCCGCGACGGCCGAGGCGCGACTCGATCCGGCCGGCGTATCCACGTTGGCGCCGCGCAGATAACGATCCATCATGTAGCGGGTTTCTCTCCAGCGATACGTGCCGCTCGCGAGTTCATGGTTGCCCACGGCGAGGCTAATCCCGCCGCTCGTGTCGAGCGCGACAAACTCTCCATATAGCCTCGCGTTGTGCAGCCACCACGGCGACATGGTCACGGCAAACGCGGCAACGACAAGAACCGCGGAGGCCAGAGCTGGCCGCCATATGAGCTTCCCCGAACGCGGGCGCAGGAACGACACGACGACGGCCGGCAATAGGGCGATACCGGCGGGCCGGACGAGCACGGCCAGCGCCGTGCAGACCCCTGCCACTGTTGCCGTCCATCGTGCGCTGTACGTCGACGCGATGAGCGCCCCGAGCAGTGGAACAGGGATAAACACTTCGGTCGCGATCAACGTGGTGTAGATCAGCAGCGAGGGATACAGCGCGACCGCGAGCGCGGCAGCGCAAGCGGCACGGCGACCCGTCGTCCGCCGCGCAAGCCAATACGTCAACACGGCTGTGGCGGCGCCCGCAAAGACGTTGAACAATCGGGCCGTGAAGAGCGAGGGACCCGATCCTACGATGAAGGCCAACGCGAGTGCCGCGGGATACGCCGGCATCCGGTGGCTGCTCGGATAAAACGCTCCGTGTTGAACGAAATAGACCGCTCGCTCCCAATAGTCGGCCATATCAGCGACGGGCGTGATTGGCGGCGCGACGAGCACCATCGCGAGGCGAGCGGCCGATGCGATCACCGCGATGACGCAGGCCGCGATCAGATCTGTCCGCAGGGGTGCGGCGTTACGGTCGTTCATTGCGGTCCTATAAGAGGTCATCGTACGCAAGCTGACTGCGCCAGCCATGCGGCGCAGCCAACCTCACCAGCGCCGTCCAATATGTCGCTAGATGCGTCTCCCACGCGATCGCGAGCAGCACGAGCGCTACCGCTGCCAGAGCCAACCGCAGCGGACTGATGCCATTGCGCCAACGCGCCACGCCTGTGGCGAGCACCGCGAGCACGGGCACCATAGGCAAGTGGTAGCGCGGATCGCCAAACGTGAGGGTGTGCATCGCGAGCGTCAAGCTGAGAAAAATCAGCGACGGCATCAGCACTGCTGGTGAAATCCCGCCGCGCACGACTAATCCGGCAAGCGCCGCGGCGATGAGCAGAGGAAAGCTCGCCATGATCGCGATCGCCCAGATCCACACCGTGGCCGGCGCGCGCTGCCCCAAAAACCCGAACGAATAGAAGAAGGCGTGCTCGCGTCCTTCGAGCGCGAACAACGCCGCTAGCTTCGCCGGCAGAAGCCGCACGGACGCGGCGGGATGGTCGCGCATGTAGCGGAACGCCATCGCCGTCGCGCGATCGGAACCCGACAACGAAAAGATATCCGTGCCGGGCAGGTCGCGCACGAGCACCTGTTCGAACTCTCTCCACCTGTACGTACCGCCAGCGAACGGGTTGTTGCCAACCGCGAAATTCATGCCGCCGCTGGTGTCGAGCGGCACGAACCGGCCATGCAGGCGCGCGTTGTGCAGCCACCAGGGCGTCATCGTGAGCAGAAAGGCGGCAACCGCGAGACCCGGGCCAAGCAGAGGAGATCGCCGGGTGGAGTTCGGTCGCGCGGTCCGCACGAACGAAAAGAAGACGGCCGGAAGCAGCGCGATGCCGGCCGGGCGCACGAGCGCCGTCAATGCGGCACAGAGACCAGCCACGATTGCCGCGCGATGGGAGCGATAGGTCGAGGCGATCAGCGCTGCAACGAGCGGCACTGTCACGACCACCTCAGTGGCGATAAAGGTCGTGTAGATCAGGAAGGACGGATACAGCGCAAGCGCCAGGGCGGCCGCAAGCGACGCGCGCCGCGACGCCGTTCGCCGCGCGAGCCAATAGGTCAACACGGCGGCCGCGGTGCCCGCGACGGCGTTGAACACGCGAACCGCGAGGAGCGAAGGACCGGCACTGAAGGCGAAGGCCAGTGCCAGGGCCGCTGGATAGCCTGGCATTCGGTAACTGTTCGGATACAGGGCCGCGTGTTCCGCGATATAGACCGCCCGATTCCAGTAATCCGCCATGTCGTAGACGGGCGTAACTGGCGGCGCGGTCACCGCCAGTACGAGCCTCGGCAGCAACGCGATCACGCCGATCGCACCTGCCGCGATCAGTTCGGCGCGCCAGGGCGTACGGATGCTCTGATCCATATTGACTTCGCGTGTGCAGTGGCCCGACCCTCAGCGCCGCGTGATCACCGCGTGGCGCTCGTGGCTGCCTGGCGGGAGAAGCGCAAGTCCCAGACGCGATCCTGGATGACGCTGAGAGCGTTGACGCGGCCGCCGCTGTCGCGGTGGAAGATGACGAGTCCGAGCGACCCGCCTGAGAACGCGTCGGCGTACACGGGCGTGAGTTTGACAACTGCGTCGGGTCGACGTTTGACCACGAGCGAATCCCCTTCGACTGCTAGCGTCAACGTCGTTTCGATCTCCTCACTCGTGTAGTTGCCCGCCAGCGACTGGAGCGTGTCGCTCGACACCGGCACTTTACCCGTTCGCTCGAGCAAGTCGACGGTGCCCTCGTCGTCGGTCACACGCACTCGTTGATCGCCGCCGAATTCCCACGTGCTGCCGTTGGCCGCAACAAATCGCGTCGCCGAGGTAGCGACGAGCGTCGCGCCGTTCTCGATGCGTAATCCGCTTTGATCGCTGATGATCGTCGTCGCCAGGCCGCGATCGACGTTCCGATACAGCCCGGCGAATCTCGCTGCCTCGGACGGTGTCAATGAGTACGAAGGTTTCGGGGCCGCGGCAGGACGAAGGCTCTTTCCGAGATACACCTCGGCGACCGCGTGCGCGTATTGCGTGGCTTGTGCGCTGCTGTCATTGCACAACACCGCTAGCGACAGACGCTGCTCGGGATAACGCGAGAGATGCGCGCGATAGCCGGCCGTCGAGCCGCTGTGCTCGATTTGCGTCACACCCTTGTACGGCCCGAGCATCAAGCCAAGCGCGTAGCCATGCGGCCGCCCGTCGTTGAACTTCCCGGCCTGCTGCTGCTCCTCCACCAACGCCGCGTCGCCAACCCGCGGCATCGTGAAGTTCTCGTTCCACTTCAGCAGGTCGCCGACGGTTGTCAGCAAGCCGCCGTTGCCGTGCACGTTTTCGAACGGCATCTCGATGTGGAAGCCATCCTCTCGATCGGCGTACGCGATGGCGCGATTCTTCACGACGCGTGTGTGGTCGTCGCGCCACGAGGTGTGCGTCATCCCAAGCGGTTCGAAGATACGGCTGCGCGTGAATTCAGCAAACGGCACACCGCTCACACGCGAGACGATCACGGCGGCGAGGTTGTAACCCGAGTTGCTGTACGACCAACGCGTGCCCGGCGGAAAGTTGAGCGCGCGCTGCCGTCCGAGTATTTCAACCACATGCGCGTGCCGGTAAACACGGGACGTGCGCGGCCAGCCGGTGATCGCCTCGAGACTTCCCCAATCGCGCAGGCCGCTGGTGTGATTGAGCATGTGGCGGATGGTGAGCGGGGTTCCGTAGTCGGGCAGCTCCGTGATGTATTTGCGAGCTGGATCGTCCAGCGACAATTTCCCTTCGCGCGCGAGCAGCAACACCGCGGCGGCCGTGAACTGCTTCGACACCGAACCGGCTTCGAAGATCGTCTCTGCCGTGTTCTTGGCGTTTCGTTCGAGATCCGCCATTCCATAGGCCTTGCTGAGCACCGGCTTGCCCGCCACCGCCGCGCCAACCGCACAACCGGGCGTTGTGTCATTCCATCGGCTGAAGATCTTGTCGATCTGCACGTCAGTTGCCGGCTCCGTCATCGTCGCTTGCGCAAACAGATGCGTGGTGATTGCAACGGCCGCAGCGAAAATCAGAGCAGCGCTGAGATGTCGGGCTGGTGAGGTCATGGCGTGCCGATTGTAAGTCAGTTGTGCAG
>JBKPDL010000016.1:0-10380 GCA_046727855.1 Acidobacteriota bacterium | reverse complement strand
CCACAGGAACCATATGGACGAGGAATGAAAAACGAACATCAGCAGTTAGTGTCGTAGTACGAGCTCCTCCACCCGGCGTGGAACCAGCGCAATCCCGAACAATTCGCCGCGGTGTTTGCCGACGACGGTACGGCCATCGGATTCGACGGCTCACAGATGAACGGCCGTGCGGAAATCGAGGCTACTCTGCGCGGTATTTTCGGTGATCACCAGACGGCCACCTACGTGGCCAAGATCCGTGACGTGCGTGAGCTTGCGCCGGGTGTCGCCCTTCTTCGGGCGGTCGTCGGCATGGTGCCGCCCGGCGCCGGGGAGATTAATCCGCGCACCAATGCGATTCAGAGCGTCGTCGTGGTCGGCCGCGGCAACGAGGTGAAGATTGCACTGCTTCAGAACACGCCGGCGGCCTTTCACGGCCGTCCCGAATTGGCGGAACAGCTGACAAAGGAGCTCACGGAGGCCTTAGCCACACGCCGGACCGTAGTAGCCGGCTGACGGTCAGCAGCTGCCTCGCCCGAGGACGTGCGCACATGACCAACAAACCTGGTGCGGCTATGGTCTTTGCCAAGCGCGTCTTCCTGATCCTCGCAATTCTTTTCGTTGTCGCGTATCTGCGCGCGGCGCCGAGGATGCCGTGACCACGTTCAAAATCGAGCGACTGTCACCTCCGGTGAGCGATTCCGATCTTCGAGCGCTCGCGCAGCTCCTCGTCGACGCGGTGCAGTCGGGCGCCGCCGTGAGTTTCGTCGCGCCGCTCACGCTCGCAGACGCTGACGCGTGGTGGCGCAAGATCATTTCGAGCGCTGACTCGCGCGCCATCTTTGCCGTCGCCCGCGACGAGGCCGGGCGGATCATCGGTACCGTGCAACTGCACCCGGCATGGGCGCCCAACCAGCCGCATCGCGCGGACATCGTCAAACTGCTCGTCGATCAGCGAAATCGTCGCAGCGGACTCGGAACCCGGTTGATGCAAAGCATCGAGGATGAGGCGCGTGGCGCCGGCTTCAAGCTCCTGACACTCGACGCGAAAGCGGGGACCGCAGCGGATCGTCTGTATCGACGCCTCGGTTGGATCGCGCTCGGCACAATCCCGCGCTACGCCGTCGATACCGATGGTGTCACGCCGCATGATGCGGTGGTGTTCTACAAAGAACTGGGGTGATTGAGCGCTGGTATGTATCGATGTGGCGATGGAGCGATGTGTCTGACGATGTAGCGATGTGACGTAGCGATGTGATGTGGCGATGTGATGTGGCGATGTAATGTGGCGATGTAATGTGGCGATGTGATGTGGCGCCGCAGCGATCATCACATTACATCGCGACATCGCTAGACCCATCGCCACATCCTTACATCAACACATCACATCGCCCACATCACCACATCGCCATCTCGCCACATCCCCTATCTCCCTCGACAGGCGGCGGTTTAGAAGCCCGTGCGGGTGGGCGGCGCCTCGCTCGGCAGCCTGAACACGATCAACTCGGCCGGAAAACTTGGCCCCGCGATCGCCACCGCGATGTACTGCTTGCCGTTGACCATGTAGGTCATCGGCGAACCGGTCTGCGGCGCGGGCATCGGCACCGCTCCGGCGTCGGCACCCGTGGCTTTGTCGTAGGCGCGCAGTAGCGCGCCGCGTTGTCCGCTCGGCAGCGTGTTGAACCCGCCTTCGCCGGCAATCAGCAACGTTTTGGTGACCAGCGTGCCGATGCGGCCCGTGCGGCCGGTGCGTGGAATGTTCAGTCCCTTGAGAGCCGCATGATTTCTGATCGCATCAGGCGTATCGCCATGTGCGATCTGCCACACCAGATCACCTTTGTTGAGATCGAAGGCGGTAATGCGACCATACGGCGGCTTGACGAGCGGAAGCCCTTGCACGTTCAACGCAGCAGCGCCGCCCCCGCCGCCTCCGCCACCTGCGCCGCCGCGGCCGCCACCCGCGGGCGCCGGCGCCGGCTTCGCGTTGGGATCACGCGCACGACCCGAGATGAAGTTCATATCGGAGCGCTCCGCATCGTTCACCAGACCGAGCGCGCTGATGTTGGTGTTCGAGAACACGTAGAGCATCTTCGTCTCGGGATCGAGCGACCCGCCTTGCCAGTTGGCGCCGCCGGTATTGCTCGGCAGCATGAGCGTGGCGAGCGGACCTTCCCACTTGCTCACGACCGGAGGCGTAAACAGCGGACCAAGCTTGTAGCGCGACACCAGCTTGACGGCTTCGGCGCGTAACTCCGGTGTGAAGTCGATCAGATCGTCGATCGAAACGCCTTGCCGATCGAACGGTGGCGGCTTGGTGACAAATGGTTGTGTCGGTGCGTACCACTCACCAGGAACATCGCCCTTGGGAACGGGGCGCTCTTCGATCGGCCACACCGGCTGACCCGTCACGCGATCCAGCACGTAGATCCAGCCCTGCTTGGTGGGCTGCGCGAGCGCTTTGATCGCCTTGCCATTGACGGTAATGTCCGTGAGGATCGGCGCGCACGGAATATCCCAGTCCCAGATGCCGTGATGAACGGTCTGGTAGTGCCACTTCCGCTTGCCCGTTTTCAGATCGAGCGCGACGATGCTCTCCCCGAAAAGTCCGTCTCCCGGTCGATGGCCTCCGTAGTAATCGCCGGTCGGCAGCTCGACGCCGAGATACACGGTGTTGAGCTCCTCATCGACGCTCATCTGCGCCCACACGCCGGTGTTGCCGGTGTTCGACCACGAGTCCTCTTGCCATGTCTCATTGCCGAATTCTCCGGGCCGCGGCACGGTGTGGAAAATCCAGAGCCGCTTGCCCGTTCGCACATCGAAGCCGCGCATATATCCCATCGCGGCGCGCCGGCTCTTCGGCGCGGATCCTTCGATATGCGCCGCCCCGACGAGAATGACATCCTTCGAAATGATCGGCGCCGCGTGGAGACCGATTTCCCCGTTCTCGGCATCGATCACTTGATCGTTATCGAGCTTCAAATCGACGATGCCGTTCTTGCCAAACGCCGGCACTCTGTCGCCGGTCTTCGCGTCGAGCGCGATCAGCTGATAACCGGGCGTCACATAAATCACGCGCGCCTCTTTGCCGTCGCTCCAGTAGGCAAGGCCGCGGCCGGATAACTGCCGCGGCGCGGCTTCGCCCCGTTTGCCCTCGTTGAGGCTGTGCATCCAGAGCATTTCGCCGGTGGCCGCATCGAGCGCAACCACGGCGCGTCTACTGCCGGCCGTCAAATAGAGCACGCCATTCACCATCAACGGCGTGGTTTGAAAATTGAACTCCGGCCGCGGACCGAGCGACTCGGTCCTGAACCTGAACGCCACTTCCAGTTGATTGAAATTCTGCGCGCTGATTTGAGTGAGCGGTGAGTAGCGGGTATTCGCAAGGTCGGCGCCGTACGTGCGCCACTCGTCTACGGGCGCGCCCGTCTGTCCGTTGGCGGCGACGGTGCAACAAACAAGCGCCGCCACCCGGAGTCCCAGATGCCGAATTGAACGAGGAGTGTGTTTCATAGGCTCAGCCCGCGTCAGCCTACTATAATTTGGGCCGCTATTCAGATGCATCCCGACCTGCAGGAGGCGATCGACTTCCATATCGCCGTCCTGGCCGAAAGCAGCAAAGCACTCGTCGGTTACGACACGCCCAAAGCGATCGCCAACGTCGTGCTGCTCTCCGAGATTCCGACGACCTACGATAAACGCGACGAGCGTCAGGTGAACGCCGGCAATCTCCTGCTGCGCGGCGTCCCTGGTGTCGGCAAAACCTTTTTCGGCGTGATTCTCGCCGCCATCAGCGACGCCAAGTTCGCTCGCCTTCAGGGCCGGGCCGACCTCCAGCCGACCGAAGTCGTCGGCTTCCAGATGATCAATCCCGCGACCGGCGAGCTGGTCACGGAATTCGGGCCGTTGGCGTCGGCCGAAGTAATCCTGCTCGACGAAATCAATCGCATTCCGCTCAAGTCGCAGAGCGCGTTTCTCGAGGGGCTGCAGGATCGAACCGTCACTGTCGGCTCGACGACGTACGATTTGCCGGCGTTCAGCTTTGCGATTGCCACGATGAATCCGGTCGAGCTCGGCCAGGGTACGTTTCCGCTGTCAGAAGCCGCAACCGATCGGTTTGCCGCCATGGTGAACATCGGCTATCTGCCGGCCGAGGAAGAAGAAAAGCTCGTGGCGTTCGACTTCAAGCGGGTTCGCCTCAGTCCGCTGATGGCCAAGCAGCGCATCATCCAGCTACGCGGAGCGATCTCCGAGCACGTCTTTCTTCACGAGCGCCTTGGCCGCTATATTCAGCGGCTCGTCGCGGCGACGCGTCCCTACAATCCTGAGACCGACTGGAACCAGCACTCGCCATCGGCGCTGGTCGAACGCGGCGTCGATCTGGGCGCTTCCCCGCGCGCGATCATCGTGTGGAGCCGGTTGGCAAAAGTATGGGCGCTGCTCCAGCATCGGCGCGCTGAGGTGTACCCGGAAGATATCCAGGACCTCGCGCCGTTCGTGCTGGGTCATCGGATCTGGCTGGGACCGCATGCGGCCAGTCACGGGTTGACGACGGAAGCGGTGATCCGTGATGTGATCGACGAGGTGGCGATTCCGTGAATACGCACCAATTCGAAATTCCAAATTCGACATTCGAAATGCAAAATGCAAGACGCAACAACGCGCGAAAGGCGGCACGCATGAAGGTGCGTGTTTTCATTTTGCATTTCGCATTTCTTATTTCGAATTCGCTCGCGAGCGCGGCGGCGCAGCCAACAAGCGAGCAGCCCGTCGAGGTCGATCCGCTCCGCTGCTGGTGGCGGATGTCTGAGGGTGCCGTGGCGGTTGGTCAGCCGTTTTTGGCGACGCTGACCTGCGCCGTACTGGAAACACCGAACGTGCGCGTCGTCCCCGATGAAACGCAATTGGCGGCGGAGACGATTCAGCTGACGCCATTCGAGCTGATTGGCGGTGATCATCCCGCGGATCTGAGGCGCGGCGCGCGGCGGTTTTTTCAATACGAGTACCGGCTACGCATCATCGATCCGGCGGCAATTGGCAAGGATGTGCCGCTGCCACCGCTCGTCATACACTATCGCGTCGAAAGCCGCGTACAGACGCAGGCGTCAGAAGGACGCGATCTGACGTACGTGATGCCGGGTGTCGCCGTTCGTGTGATGTCGCTTGTTCCGACTGATGCCCCGGACATCCGTGACGCGTCACACGAACCGTTCGGCGCGATCGAGGCGCTGCGCTTTCGCGCGCGCATGCTCGACATCGCGGCGCTGACGCTTGGCATTCTCGGCGGCGTGATTCTCGTCGCGGCCATTGTGCGGGCACTGCTGGCGCCGCGCCGCCGCACAACGGGCGCCGTGGTGCGGCTATCGGACGGCGCAGTCCTGAGCGCGGTGGCATCGGAACTCGCCGCGGTGCAAAGCGAAAGCCGCGGCGGGTGGAATCCGTCGCTGCTGAATCGCGCGCTTGCCGCTTTACGCGTGGCCGCAGCGTTCGCGCTCGGGCGGCATGTGCCGCATCGCGCTCTTGCGTCGGGCGCCGAAACGCCCGAAGGCCGCGTCGTGGTCTCCCGCGGGCTGATCAGAAAGCGCCGTTCCGCCGTCACGAGTCCGATTACGCCTGCCGACATCAAACGTGAGATCGAGCTGTTACCGCTGACGGCGTCTCACGAGCGCCGCACGCGCCTCGAAACGCTGCACGCATCGCTCCAAACGCTGACGCACGCGCAGTACTCGGCGAAGCCGGCCGAACCTGCGGACGAAGCTGTGACATCGGCGCTGCAGGTCGTCCATCAGCTGCGCCGCGAACGACGCTGGTTTACCTGGTTGACGCCGTCGCCATCCCGATGACATTCATCGCGCGACTCGAGCAGTTGCTGCAGCAGCAAGCCGCAGACTGGCGTGACGTGAGCATCGCCACGCTGCGCTACTGGCACCGCGACGAAGCACGACTGTTCCTCACGTCGATGGTTGGCATGCTGCTGTTGCTCCTGACCATCCGCCTGCTGCTGTCGCAGCGGCGCGGGCGCGGGGCCGGCATCCCCGCGCTGCTGCGGCACTGGGAGTCGCCTCATCTCGCGTGGCTGCGTCACCTGCCGCTCGCGCTGTTTGTCGCCGGTCTGTCGTTTGCGCTTCTGGCGATTGCCGATCCCTACGCGGCGCTCGTGCAGGAGGACGCCACATTTCCCGGTCGCCGCATCAGTCTCATGATCGACGCGTCGACCAGCATGTCGACGTCGTTCAAGACTGAAACGCTCAAGACGCGCTCTCCGAACGGCCCGGCCTTCTACACCACCGTCGCTGCGGCCGAACAGTTCGTGCAGTTGCGGCGCAAAGGCAGGCACCAGGACCTGATTGCGCTCGTCGAGTTCGGCAACCAGGCCTACGTGATCACGCCGTTCACCAACGATTACGACAACATTCTGTTGAGCATCAATCTGATCAGCGATCCCGTCGAGTTCTCGCTCTTTCCCGATCGCGGGACGATCATCGCCCATGCCGTAGAGCAGAGCATCGGATTGTTCAAGGCGTTTGATTTTCTGGAGGCCTCCGGCAACCTCATGGTCATCTTCACCGACGGTGAAGACACGCGCGCGGAGTTTCAGGGCGTCAGCCTCGACGAAATCCTTCAGAGCGCAGTAGACAACAAGATTCCGCTGTACTTCGTACGCACCAACTATGACAAGGCACTCGGCGACATCATCCCGGACGCGCTCTGGAAGGGCGCGGTCGAAAAGACCGGGGGCAAGTTCTATGCGGCGAGCGACGAGGCGAGCTTGATGCGCGCGATTCGCGACATCGACCGGCTCGCCGCGGGCACGATTCGCGTGAAGCGGTACGCGACGCAGAAAGCGGAGTTCGCGCCCTTCGCACTGATTGCGGCCGCGTTCTGGTGCGGTGCGGCCGGTCTCAAGCTGTCGAGCGGCAGGTTTCAGACGCTGCCGTGAATGATAACTGGGAGATCAGGGAGATCGGGGAGAGATAACGGGGAGGTCGGGGAGATCAGGGAGAGATAACAGGGAGCCCGGGGAGATCGGGGAGAGATGAGAAGAACTTTTTTCTCCCTGACCTCCCTGATCTCCGTGTTGACTCCTCCCTGACCTCCCTGATCTCCCTGTGAATCTGCGAGGATGAACCGATGAGACAACTGACCATTGGCGTGGTACTTGCCCTGGCGCTCTTTGCTGCGTCGGCCTTCGCGGTCGGAGAGGCGCGGCGCCTGCGTGCGGACGCGGACGACCGCGAGCGCGTGGCCACGCTTCGCCATGTCGGATGGGACAACCCAAAATCCGAATACTGGCGCGGTGAGTACGACCGCGTGATCTCCGTGTCCGGGCCCGCGAATCGCGATCCGGATATCGAGCGGCTGTTGCTCTCCGCCAACGCCGCGTTCCGAAAGACGCAGCGCGAGGCGCCGCCGCGTCAGACGCACCTGCAGCAGCTCGAGGCGGTGCTGCAGTCGTACGCGTCGGTGTTGAAGTCAGGACCGTTTGTTGCCGACGCCGCGTACAACTACGAGTTTGTCGCCCGGTTGCGCGAGGCGATCAGCCGCGGGAAACCGCTGGCCTCATCGACAACGCGAGCATCGGCGCCCCCCGAGCCGCGTGCCGTCGATCTTCCGGCCGGACCCACCATCCACGGCCGTCCCGGCGGACCGCCGCCGGGCACCAAGGGCGAGGAGTTCGAGATCATCGCACCGATGGAGTTCGGGGATCGCGAAGCGCAGCCTGAACCCAACGCCGGAGGCAAGCCGCTGCGCAAGGGCTGAGGATCGTGGTCTTTCGAGAACCCGACTACCTGTGGTTCGTAATCGTACCGCTGCTGCTGGTAGGACTGTGCCTCTGGCGCTTCGTGCAGCGGCGTCGTGACGTTCGCCAGTTGGTCTCCCGGCGCATCGTCCCCACGCGACAGCGCTTCGGCTTCGTTGGCGACCTGCCGTTCTGGTTGGGCGTTGCCGTCGCCAGCGTGCTGTTGATCATCGCGGTTGCCAAGCCCGCTGCGCCGGCGAAGACATTACGCCGCGCCGGTGTCGACGTCGTCATTCTGCAGGACGCGTCGGCGTCGATGCGTGTGAGCGACGTCGCCGGCGCGCAGGATCGCTGGAGCCGATCGATGCGGTTTCTGCGCGCCCTCGGCGATGCCTTGAGCTGGCGCGAGGACCGCATTGCGCTCGCGGCCTTCGCGCACATCGCGGCGCCGCAGGTGCGTCTCACGCGCGATCCGAACACGCTGTTTTTCTTTCTCGATCACCTGCAGCACCAGGCGCCGTTCCGACTCGAAGACGCAACCACGTGGGATACCAATCTCGAGCTCGGCGTGTATTGGGGCTTGCGCCTGATCGACAAGGACGAGGAGATTCACGGCCGATCGCCAAACGCCAAGCTGTTTGTGCTGTTATCGGATGGCGAGGCATGGAGCGGGGAAGTTGCAAAATCGCTGGAGCTGGCGATCCAACGAGGTATTCCCGTGTTCGTGATCGGCGTCGGATCGCTGAGCGGCGGGCGCATGCCGGTGGTGCCCGACCTCGACGAGGAGACGCCGCCCGACGAACTGCCGCCGCTCGTGTCGCGCCTCGATCGGCCTGCCCTGCAGCGAATTGCGTCGGCCGGTGGCGGCCGGTACTTCGAGCTCGATCGCGTGCCCGATCGCGAGATCGCCAACGCCATCGTGGATGCGGGGCGGCGCCTCGCGCCCGCCCTCGGCGCGGTGGAAGTGCACACCGATCTTTACTGGTGGCTATTGTGTGCCGCCGGAATCGCCGCCGCCGCAGGGTTGCTCTTTATTCGCGAGGCCGCGGCCCTCGCCTTTCTACTCGCCGGCGCCGGCGCCGCCGCGCTCGTCCTGCAGCACGCGCTCTGGTAGCGCGTCCCCTGAGGCGGTAACGGGGTATTCTTATCGGTCATCCAAAGGAAAGCGGAGGTGCGGAAATGAGTTTGAAAATAGGCGACGTTGCGCCCGATTTCGAGGCCAACACGACCGAGGGTCGCGTCCGGTTCCACGAGTGGATCGGCGATTCGTGGGCGGTTTTGTTCTCGCACCCGAAGGATTTCACGCCGGTGTGCACCACCGAGCTCGGATACATGGCCAAGCTCAAGCCTGAGTTCGACAAGCGCGGGGTCAAGGTGATCGGCTTGAGCGTCGATCCGGTCGAGAACCACTCGCGCTGGGCCAACGACATCAAGGAAACACAGGGGTTTGCGCCAAACTACCCGATGATTGGCGACACCGATCTCGAAGTGTCGAAGCAGTACGGCATGCTGCCCGCGGACCTCGAAGGCACGTGCGAGGGCAGAACGCCCGCCGACAACGCTACGGTCCGCACCGTGTTCGTCATCGGTCCCGACAAGAAGATCAAGCTGCACTTCGCGTATCCGATGACCACGGGCCGGAACTTCGACGAGGTGCTGCGCGTGATCGACTCGATCCAGTTGACGGCGAAGCACAAGGTGGCGACGCCGGTGAACTGGAAGCAGGGCGAGGACGTGATCATCGCCGGCTCGGTCTCGGATGACGAGGCGAAGAAGACGTACCCGCAGGGATGGAACGCGCCGAAGCCGTATCTGCGGATCGTGCCGCAGCCGCGGGGATAGTCAGGGTTCCGAGGTTCCGGGGTTCCCTGAACGTCGGAACCTCGGGACCTCGGAACTCAGAATCCTGAACCGCGGAACTTCGAACCTGGAACCGTGATCAGCGATGACGGAGCAGAATCTCTGCTACGCGGCCGATTGCTCGCACCGCCTCTTTTCGTGTGTTTCCACGCTGTTCGGTGCGTGGCGCTTCTCGAGGCGTTTCAGGTTCGCGATCATCAGCGCGCGCAATCGTGTCGGTGACCCGCCTCGCAAACATCAAGCGCGTTGCCCAATACTCTTCATTCAGGTCGTCGCGGCGCACGCGTCCATGCCGCTTGCTCGCGTTTACCATCACGCCGCCGCCTTCGTAGATGCCGACGTGCGTGACGAGCGACCGGCGCGTATCCGACGAAAAGAACACGAGGTCCCCGCGCCGCAGCCGGCGAGCCGCGTCGCCAACTTCGGATTGACTGACGGCGCGGCGGGGGAGGTCGACGCCAAATTCGCCGAACACATACTGGGTGAGCCCGGAGCAGTCGAAAGAGTTGGGTCCTTCGGCGCCCCAGACATACGGCCGGCCGATAAGGCTGGCCGCCAGATCGACAACATCAGACGTAGACGCCGACAGAGTGTTGGTCAAGAAAGGGAAAGACAGCAGGACCGGACATGCGATTCTCGAGAACATCGTCGCCCCGTTCGTCTGGAGCGGCAGGCATTGCGGAGGATTCGCGGCGGAGGCAGACGCAAGTTGAGCGCCAACACCATCAACATCGTTTGCGGCGACGATTGCCGCTGTCGCGCCGAGTTGAGTGAGTGGAACCGTTCTCGCGCGGAGACATCCA
>JBKPDL010000015.1:0-10697 GCA_046727855.1 Acidobacteriota bacterium | reverse complement strand
CCCGGATCATTCGCACGCCGATTCAGGTACCTGAGGCGAATGGGATCGCGGAACGGTTCGTTGGGACGCTCCGGTCCGAATGTCTGGACTGGTTGCTGATCGTGACCAGACGTCACCTCGAACGCACGCTAACCGGGTTCGTTGATCATTACAATCGTCACCGTCCACATCGCTCGCTCGGCCTCGTTCCGCCCGCTGGTCGCCATTCATGCGTGACCGCCCCACCGGACAGTGCTGCTCGAGTGGTCAATCGACGTGACCGGCTCGGCGGACTGCTACACGAATACCGCGGGGCGGCGTGAAACAGATTTTGCGCACCCTACAGGTTGTCGGCCAGAGCTTCCCCGTTTGCTATCCCCTGACGAAGCTCAGTGTCATCCGCCACGAACCCGACAACGTTTTCTGGAATGCGCACGCCGAATTTATGCAGTCAGTCAGGGCAGGTCTTCGGCTGGATGAAAACCATCGGTGGGCTGCGCTGGCTGCGCCACCGCGGCGGCGAACTGGTCGATTGGATCGTGACTTCACCGCAGCGGCCTACGACCTGATCCGGCTACGCACCCCACGCGCGAGACCCGCGTGAGCGCGAGGTCACACCGGCAGACCGGCCCCCGGGCCGCCACTGAGCGAGGCACGGGAGGTAGAGATGCTCTCGCGAGTCACTTGTCATCGACCTGCCAGCTGCCGGTACTCGCGTCGGGCGGTGCGGACGATGGCGATGTCCGGATCTGCGTCTTGCCAGAGCCTGAGCAATGCCTCATAGGCCAAGCGGCTCGCGACGACGTCGCCGCCGTGCGCGGCGGCGCGGGCCTGACCGAGGTAAGCCAGAGGATACAGCGTCATCGCGGCCGGATTGAAGTCCTTGGGGACCAGCACACCCTTGTTGTCCAGGATTTTCTGGAACTCGAGTCTCGCCAGCTCGTCAGCGCCCTGATTCAAGTAGGCCACGCCTCGAAGATACGCGGGCCAGAGAGCAGCATCGGTTCCGAGCTCGACTCGCTCGGCAACCTTCAACTGCTCCGCGACCGAGGCCGGATCATCGCGGTGGAGCGACAGCGCTGCTTGCACCATTGGCAGCCATGAGGTCTTGAAGAACGAGTCCTCGGCGAATCGACGGACCATCTCGTCGGCGAGTTTCCCGGCCGGGATCGAATCGCCACAGATCGCAAGGGCCAGCGCGCTCCAGCTCAAAGCGAAACGGCCCTGAGACAACGCGAGCGTCCGAGCCGCGGCCTGTTTTGCCTCGCGGCAATTGCCGTACGCCGCCTCCCACAAAGCGTCCCCTGCCGAGTAGAGCCCGGCTCCTTCTATGAACCCCCGACCCTTAGCCAGTTCGATCGCTCGTTCAGTCAGGTTCCTGGCCTGGCGCACGCGGCCGGCGTACGCCGACGCCACCGACTGCATCGCCAGCATCCCGGCTTCCATCGGCGTGCCAGCGACGCGATCGACCTGTTGCTGCATCGCCACGGTGTCGCCCTGCAGGATCGCGATCCCATACAGCATGTAGCGTCTGTAAGGTGGGTCGAGCTTCCTCGCCAGGGCCTGCTCGATCGTGAGCCCGGCCTCCCGGTGTCGCCCGAGACAGAGCGAGGTGTGCGCGAGGGCGGCGTAGGCCACACCGGCGTGTGGGTTCAGGCGGACGCCTTCGCTCGCTTCCTCGAGAGCGTCTTGGTAGCGTCCGATTGCGCAGTAGCGCGCGGAGAGATTCGTGCGCGGAACGAAGTCGCGTGGATACGTCTGTTTCCAGAGCTCCAGCACCTCGATTGCGCGGTCGCCGTCATTGAGCACGTCCATGTAATAACGGGCCGAGATATAAAACTTCTCGCGCTCGCTCACGCGCTCGCGGAGCTCGAACGCCCGCCGTGAGAACTGCGCGGCGAGGTCGTACTCCCTCGCGGTTCCATAGGTGATGCCCAGCCCTGCGTAGGCGATCGCGAAGTTTGGATCGAGCTCCACGGCGCGCCGGTAGAGAGGAATGGCTTCGAAATACTGCCCGCTGAAATGCTCGCGCCGCCCCAAGTCGTAGGCCTTGAACGCTTCGAGAGAAGGTGTGGTGGCCTGCTCGATGGGCGCGGAGAACCTCTCGATCGAGGCCAGCGATTCACCCAGCTTCTGCCTGAGGCTCGTCGTCGCCTCGCCAAGCCGGGTCAACACTTTCTCACGGCTCTCCGCCTCGACCTGCTCGCGCGCGACGGTGTCGCCGCTGGCTGCGCTCATGGCCTCCAGGCTGATCACATAATGTCGGCCCATGCCGGCGATCGACCCGAGGAGCAGCGCCTCGACGCCCTGCCGCAGGGCGATCTCGTGCGCGAGATCCCGCGTCACGCGCTCCTCCGGCGACCGTTCCATGAAGCGAAGCGTCTCCCGGACGCGTTCGTCGGAAACGATGTTCAGGAACGGGGTCTGTCCCAGTTGCACGGCGACCGCTTGCCGAAGCGTTCCGTCGAACACAGCATCGCCGGTCGTGTTGGTGAAGTCCGCGATCAGTACGCTGTTCGTCCCGCTGAGGGCAGCGGTGTGGCCCGACGTGGCGTAGCGGACGAGATAGAACGAAGCCGCAATGACAGCGGGGACAGCGATCAGGGCAAGGGCCCTTCGTCGACCGCGCGCGGGTGATGACGCGGCCGCTGCCTCATCGGTGACAGGCCGGGCCGCATCGCTGAGCTCGGCAACCTCAACCGTGGCCACGAAGCGATAACCTGCGCGCGGGACCGTTTCGATGTATTGCTGGCCGGTCGCCTTCTCGCCGAGCGCCTTCCGAAGTACCGAGACGTTGTGATTGAGATTGTTCTCTTCGACGGCGGCATCGGGCCAGAGGCAATCCAGCAGCTCCTGCTTCGTAACGAGCCGCCCGGCATTCTCGACCAGCACGCGTAGCGTGTCGAAAACCTTGAGCCGCAACGGGATCACGTCCGACCCGCGCGACAGACGGCGCTCGCGGACCTCGAGCTGAAACGGCCCGAATCGGTAGGCGCGTCGATCCCCAGGGTCGCCCAAGAACCCCCCTCAGGAAAGTTTCAGAAATATTCCGGCGTTCTCAAAGGACGCCGGTGACCCTCCGATTCTACCTTCTCGGTCGAAACGAAGACTCGACACCACGGAGCACAAGACATGCCGAAACTGCTGCCCGATCAGAGCTTTTATCCCTCGCCGACGATGGCCATGCACGCGCCCGCGGAGACGGTCGCCTATGTCGCCTTGCTCAATCCCGACCCGGCGGCCAGCGACGCGCTGGCCGTCCTGGACGTCGATCCCGCCTCGCCGGCCTATGGCGCGCAGATCGCGCGTGTCGACATGCCCGGTGCGGGGGACGAGCTCCACCACTTCGGGTGGAATGCCTGCAGCTCGTGCCTGTGTCCGACCTCCCCTCATCCGCACATGCGACGCCGCTACCTGGTCGTGCCCGGCATGCGCTCGTCGCGTGTTCACATCCTCGACACCGATCCGAATCCGCGCCACCCGCGGGTGGTGAAGGTGATCGAAGCCGACGAGGTCCTCAGAAAGACCGGCTACAGCCGCCCACATACGGCGCACTGCGGGCCAGATGGCATCTACATCAACGCCTTGGGAAATGGTGAAGGCAACGGTCCCGGTGGGATCTTCGTGCTCGATCCTGAGACCTTCGAGATCAAGGGCGCCTGGGAGCGCGACCGAGGACCACAGTATCTCGCGTACGACTTCTGGTGGCACCTCGGGCACGACACCATGATCACCAGCGAGTGGGGCACGCCGAACATGGTGGAGAACGGTGTGAACCCAGAGCTGCTACTGGCAGGCCAGTACGGCAATTCGCTGCACGTCTGGGACCTCCATAGCCGCAGGCACCTGCAGAAGCTGGAGCTCGGAGCGGAGCAGCAGATGGTGCTCGAGCTGCGCCCGGCGCACAACCCCACCGAGACCTACGGCTTCGTCGGCGTAGTGACCAGCCTGAAGGATCTGTCCTCCTCGATATGGGTGTGGCACCGTGAAGACGCCAGCAAGAACGGCGACTGGCGAATCCGCAAGGTCATCGAAGTTCCTGCCGAGCCCGCCTCACCCGACGACCTGCCGCCGCTGTTGAAAGGCTTCGGCGCGGTACCGCCGCTCGTCACTGACATCAACCTCTCGCTCGACGATCGGTTCCTTTACGTCTCGTGCTTTGGCACCGGCGAACTGAAGCAGTTCGACGTCTCGGATCCTTTCAATCCGGTTGAGACCGGCTCGGTACGGTTGGGAGGCATCGTCCGCCGTGAGGCGCATCCCGCACGCCCGGGCCAGCCGCTCAACGGCGCGCCCCAGATGGTCGAGATCAGCCGCGACGGGAAGCGCGTCTACGTGACCAACTCGCTCTATCGCACGTGGGACGAGCAGTTCTATCCCGACGGGATCAAGGGCTGGCTGGCGAAGGTCGATGCGGACTACAACGGCGGCCTTGCACTCGATCCGGGTGGGTTCGTCCAGTTCGACGGCATGCGTCCGCACCAGGTTCATCTGGAGGGCGGCGACGCCAGCTCCGATTCCTACTGCTTCGCGTCCGAGGTGCGTGATGACGAGTGAGATGTCCACGACGACAACCTCAGTGGCGATGCTGATTTCGCTCGGCGCCTTTCATGGCATCAATCCCGGAATGGGCTGGCTGTTTGCGGTCGCGCTCGGGCTGCAGGAGCGCCGGCGCGGAGCGGTGCTTCGCGCACTGGTGCCGCTCGGTGCCGGCCATGCGCTGGCCGTCGCCGGCGCGGTCGGCGTGGCGTTGGTGATGGGCGCCGTCGTTCCGATCCGTGAGCTTCGCTGGCCGATCGCCGGCGTCCTCGTCTCGCTCGGCGTAATGCGGTTCTTTCGTCATAGGCATCCGCGCTGGGTGGGAATGCGCGTGGGCATGCGTCGACTCACGGTGTGGTCATTTCTGATGGCCACGGGACATGGTGCCGGCGTCATGGTCGTGCCCGTGTTCGTGGGTATGTCGATGGCCGGCGAGGGTGGGCACATGCACCACGCTGGCGCAGCGGCGGCGAATGCTGGCGTCGCGCTCTTCGCCACCGGCATGCACGCCGTGAGCTACTTCGCAGCGACGGCGTTCATGGCACTGCTCGTGTTCGACAAACTCGGTGTGGGGATCCTGCGACACGCCTGGTTCAATCTCGATTTCATCTGGGCGGGCGCCTTGGTGGCGACTGGTGCGGTAACGCTGGTGATGTAACGGTCAGATATGGAGGATTCTATGAATGTCAGACGATTCGCAAGGCCATTTGGATACTCGACTATCGGTGTTCTCGTTCTCGTGATGTTTCTGTCGGCACGGCTACGAGCGCAAGATCAGCCTAGCGCTGGGGCCGCACAACATCACGTGACGGCAACCGACAATGCTCTCGTCAAGATCGTCCGCGAATCGACCGAACGGTTCCGTGATGTGGCGGTGGCCGAGGCGGAGGGGTACCAGCTTCTGTTCGGCTGCGTTAGCGGACCGGACTCCGGTGCGATGGGCCTTCACTATGTGAACCTGGCTCTGGTGGCCGATGGCGAGCTGGATCCAACCCGGCCCGAGATTGTGATCTACGAGCCGGGGCCGAACGGACGCCGGCGGCTCATCGGTGCAGATTTTCTGGTGATCGCAGAGGCCTGGGACAAGAAGGGAGTCGGTACGCCTCAGCTCATGGGACAACTGCTGCACTTGTTCGAGAGCCCGAACCGCTTCGGACTACCGGCCTTCTATACGCTGCATGTCTGGGCCTGGAAAGAGAATCCCACCGGCATGTTCGTGAACTGGCACTCCAAGGTTTCCTGTGAGGGATTCAGCGGACAGAATCCGTGAGTCGGTCGAGTGAGTCGGCTCGAGCTGAGGAGTCGATGAGCGCCTCCGTGGCATCGAAGTCCAACGGGCGTGCTCATCGTCTCAATTCTCGCTGCCGTTCCGCAGCCTCCAGCCATTCGGCCATCTTCTCGTCCTTCGCGGCGTATGACGCCCCACCCTTTGCAGTCCTTCACCAACGGTAATCCTTGATCGTGATGTCGAAGGTTGGTGCGCCCGGCAGGACTCGGAACCGTTCGCGGCGAGCGAGAGCGAGACGCGACGCTTCCGAGGACGGCGATGCCTGCTGTCGTCGCGGGCGCATCCGATCCGCACCGTCACAGCAAACCCACCAATAAAGGCCAGGGCAAACGAACTGAGAGGTCCGTGGCGACGGTCACGTCTCCGGCGCGTTGGACGAGATGCCGAAGCCGGTGGTCGTAGCGCTGCTGCGGGCGGGCCGTGGTCGGCATGCGGATGATCATCGGTCGTTGGCTCACGCCGCTCAACTCCTCAAGGACGATGCGGTGCGTCCGCCGGCGTGACGACCACTCGCGCGGGAAAGTACAGAATGTCCCTGGGGACAGCTCGGTTGGATGTCAGGAAACCCGGGCGGCTTCCGGGCTTCACGATACACAAGGGCGGTCGATCCGACCGCCCTTTGCAACACTCGGGGGCACGGCCGCCCCCTACGAGGCGGGATCACGCGTGGGGCCTCTTATTTTGACTTATTTGAAGGGTTCCTTGACGACCACCTTCACTCCAGAGATTGTCCCAGTGACGGCCCTCTGCACCTGCTCGAGCGCCGCTGCACTGACATTACCGGCCGCCTTGAGCGCTCCAGTTGCTGTCGCCGAGGCCGCATCAGCCGCGTCAACGCCGACTTCCTTTGCGCCCTGAATCGCCCCTTCGACGGCCGCCTTCGCCGTCGTCGCAACGTCCCCGCCGACGTCAGCTGCAGCTTTGACGACGCTGCCGGCAGTGGCGCTCAGCGTGTCGGCGGTCTGTCCGCTGACCTCTCTCGTGCTCCGCAGCACACCGAGCATCGTGCCTCTCGCGGCGGATCCGAGATCGCCGCCAACGTTCGACGCCCCTTGGATCAGTCCGCGCGCCACTTCTGTCGTCGTCTCGGTGGCGGCCTTGCCGACGCCTCCGACGCCCTGAATCGCACCGGCTGCCGCCGCAGTGATCGCATCGACCCCCTTGGCGCCCACCTGGCTTGCCCCTTCAATCGTCCCTTCCATCGCTTGCCGCGCGGCACTGCCGACATCGCCGCCGACTTCGCTCGTCGTCTTGACGAGACTCTGGACGGTCGACCCAACCGCGTCCAGGACTTCGCCGCCGACTTCCTTCGTGCCCTTCAACGTTCCAATGACTGTGCCCTTCGTTGCCTTGCCCAGATCGCCGCCGACCTGGGATGTGCCCTGAATCACGCCGCTCGCCACGTCCGCCACGGCGCCGGTCAAAGCCTTGCCAACCGAGCCCGTGCCCTTGAGTGCCCTCGTCAGCGAGTCGCTCACCGTCTCGGTGACCGCGTTGACGATCTCGCCCGTGCCCTTGATGGTGCCGACGATCGTGTCCTTCACGGTATCAACCAGACCTGGCATCGCAACCTCCCTTGGACGGCTGGTGGTCGAAGTCTGGAAAGCCGTCCAGCGCAGGGATTACTGTACCGCGCAATCATTGCAGAGCGAGCGGTCTGGAACGGCCGAGCTGGCTCGCCAGCCAACATCGGTGCTCGCGAACCAGCCAACCTCGAACCGCTGATGTTGCTCGGTGCAGTGCTGGCTCCCATCAGCTCGCCGCGGCAACTTTCGGATTGTCGTGGCCTGTTGGAGAACGCGTGCAGGAGAGCTCTCGGACCGGCTGCGCTTTTTGCGACCATGAGTAAACGTCTCCCTGTACTCCGCAAAAACTCACGCCGCTCAACTCCTCAAGGATGATGCGGTGCGTCCGCCGGCGTGACGACAACTCGCGCAAGACAGTGCAAAATGTCCGTGCGGACAGCTTTGCTAGTGGTCGGTCTTGTCGCGGCGGCGGGGCCGGCGAGGCGGGCGTTAGGGATTCAGCCGACCGAGGCGCTGAGAGACGAATAGAGCGCCAAGTCAGCCAGCGGGACCGATTCCGGGTGTCCTTTTCTGCACATCGGTTGTGAGCTCAATCGCCTACAGTCCATGTGAGGTTCACATGCGACACACGGTTGCTCTCTTGGCGTTGGCCTGCGCGGTCGGACTGGCAACTCCGACGATATTCGCCGAGTCGGTGTTGGCCAATTATCGCGGCGTCACCTTAGGCGATTCGATCGAGGTGGTTGTGGAGCAGTTGAAACTGTCCGCCGCCGATGTCAAAGTTGTGCACGAGCGTCCGGCGCTCATTCAGGAATTGACGTGGCGGCCGCGTAACGCGACAAGCGGCACCACGACTCAGGACTCAATCGCCGATATCGTGCTGACCTTTCAGGCCGGTCAACTCGCGCGAATCGGGGTGAACTACGACCGCCCGCGCACCCAAGGGTTGACCGATGCAGACCTTCAGGAAGCGATGGCTAGCGTGTATGGCCCGTCGATGCTCATCGCGACCCCAACGCAGCCGACAGCAAGCTCGGCTTCCCCGCGGCAGACGATTGGGCGTTGGGAAGACGCCGAGACGCGACTCATCCTCTGGCGCGAACAGTATCCGAACCGCGTCGGCTTGATCATCTCCTCGATTGCAAGCGACGCACGGCTCCAGCAGATGATCAGCGATGGCGAGCGACTCGCTGCCGCCGAGGGGCCGGCGCGGGACCTGGCACGCCGGACGGCTGACGCCGCCGCAATTCAAGCGCGCGACGAGAAGATCCGCCGCGAGAACAAGACGAATTTCAAGCCGAACTGACAGAAGTCAGTAGCCGCGGTTCCAGCGCGAAGGTTGCCGGAATTCCAGATGCCGGGCGACATTCCACATCTCGCCGCACGACGCGCAGCGCCAATACGTCGAGGCGCTGACCTTGTTGTTCGGGGCCGAAATGTCTGTGGACTTGCAGAAAGGGCAGTTCGCCGGCGTGACGGGCGACGCCGAATCGCTCGTGCGCGATTTCACGTGGTCCTCACTCCGGCCGGGGCGATCGTCGCACTGGCGGCGCTCAGGAGCTTTAGCCTCTGCATCAACGCCGCGGCACGCTTTCGCCGCAGCAGCCTGGCCTGCCGTTGCCTCTGAAACCTGGCGCGATCACCATTACGTTTTGACATGTGTCTTCCTTGGCGAGCGGAGCTCGCGATGCAGCAGGCGCTCAGTTCGAGACACGCTCGAACGTGACGCTTTGCGCGAGCAGATTCGGTGCAGCGGTTCGGCTCGCCTCGATCCAGGAACGCGATTGCGAAGACGGGACGGCGTCCGCCTCGGGATTAGCCCACCAGTCCTTGCGAAGACGCGCCAGGTCCGGAAGCGCGAACCCCAGGAGGCCTTCGATCTCCGCAAAGGTTAGAACCACAGTGTCAGCAAATCGGTTCTGCAAATACCGGTACAGCGACCTGTACTCCCATATGGATGATGCCGACGAATGAAGAGCGGTCATGCCCTCCACCATATCGGGGACGTCGTCTGTTTCCTGTTCCGTATTGAACACCGATCTCCGAGCGACTAGTGCGAGTGCGACTGACGCTGTTCTGCCAGCCATTGATTGCTCATGTAAGTGACCTGCGGGCGGCTAACGCGCGAGAGCAGGTTGGTGATGAGGAAAAACCCGCCCAATGTCACGACACTGGTGATTAATAGGACCATGAGGCTTGTTGTAGCGTGTCAGTTCGAGCCGGTTGCGTCTGTTCCATTCGGCACACTCGACATGGTCCACTAGTCGTGAACGACTACGGTGAGCAGAGAAGGATTGATCATGAGGCCGTCTGCGTCGTAGTCGATGAACCCCAGCTTTCTGAACTTGTTCAAGAAGAAGTTCACGCGCGAGCGCGTGGTGCCGACCATTTCTGCAAGGGTCTCCTGGGACACGGTAGGCAGGACCCGCTCGGGCTTACTCCCCTTGCCATACCGCGCGAGCAACAGCAGCGTGCGCGCGAGCCGCTTCTCGCTCGAATTGAACAACTGATCGACGAGGTCGGCCTCGAGGCGGGCGTTGCGCGCCAGCATGTGCTTGATGAATCGGTCTGAGAAGGCATGCTCGCTGTGCAGCAGGTCGATCATCTCTCGCTGTGGAATTACCAGGACGGTTGTCGCCATCGTGGCGCGGGCGGTTTCGAGACGAACCGGGTGACCAGCAAGCGCCCCCTCGCCCAGGAAGTCGCCGGGACCGAGGGTGGCCACGACCGCTTCCTTTCCGGCGTGCGACAGCACCGACAGGCGGACCGCGCCGGTCTGCACGTACATCACGGTGTCGCACGGATCGCCCTGCGCGAAGATGGTGTCGCGACACGCAAAAGTCGCGATCCGTTTCCCAACTCCCGCCGAGTCGAGAAAGGCGTGGGCATCGAACGGCGGTTCCAGCTTGCGCGGCATTGACGCTGAGAGTCTCCTGCCAATGGTACTGCATCGCGCTCAATCGTGTAAGACCACGCTCAGCAGCGAGCTGTTGATCTGGATGCCCGCATCGAGGTTGCCGTTGTACTCGATGAAGCCCAGTTTCTTGAATTTATTCATGAAGAAATTCACACGCGACCGCGTCGTGCCAATCATTTCTGACAGCGTCTCCTGTGAGATCTTGGCGACGACCTGCCGCGGCTTCGTCTTCTTGCCATAGCGCGCCAGCAGCAACAGCGTTCGCGCCAACCGCTTCTCGCTGGAATTGAATAGTTGATCGATCAAGTCCTGTTCGATGCGCACGTTGCGCGACACCATGTGCGCGATGAACCGATCGGAGAGCGCATGTTGCTCGTGCAGGATTTTCGCCATCTGCTTCTTGCCGATCAGCAGGATGGTGCTCGGCGTGATGGCGGTGGCGCTCCCG
>JBKPDL010000014.1:0-15297 GCA_046727855.1 Acidobacteriota bacterium | reverse complement strand
GTTTGCCCACGCGCCGTCGCCGCGCGTGGGGCCCGCGGTGACCGGCCTCTCCATCCTTAGGAGAAGCTCTTGATAGCGTCCGCCTCCGAGTCGAACGTCTCGAAGACCGTCAGCAGTTTAGTGATCGACAGCAAGTCCTCGATGCGCTTGGTCAGATTGAGCAGCTTCAATTTGCCACCCTGACGGCTCACCGTCGTAAACGTGCGGACAATCTCGCCCAGTCCGGCCGAATCGATATACGGAACCCCTTCGAGGTTCAGAACGAGCTTCTTCTTTCCACCTGATAGCAGTGAATTGATCTTGTCCTTCAGCAGCTCGTCGCCTTCGCCAAGGGTCATCTTTCCCTTCAAATCGAGCACGGTGACGTCGCTCACCGTCCGTTCCACAATATCCATGCGGGGTATCCTATCTCTACTCTGCTTCGCGTCGCATCTTCTTGCGGTTGCGTTTACGGGCCAGCGCCTGTTTGGCGCGTCTCTTGTCGCCCGGCTTCAGATAGAAGGAGTGTTTCTTGATGTCCTTGATGATGTCTTCCTGCTGAACCTTGCGCTTGAATCGCCGGAGCGCGCTTTCGATTGATTCGCCCTCCTGCACTTTCACCTCGGCCACCGGTCATCACCCCCTCTCTATTGGATTTCTTGAGCGGACGCGCACACGAAACACTCAAAGCACCCTAGGCACTCCAGACACCGCAGGCACTCTAGGCACCACGCGCGAGCGATTGCCGAATATGTTAGGCTATCACACACTTTCGCCTTTCGAGAGACATCCCTAAATTCTTCATTATCAGTCTCTTACATGCGAATCCTGGTCGTGGGAGGTGGCGCGCGCGAGCACGCCCTCTGCTTCAAGCTTTCCTCTGACCCTGGCGTGACCCAAGTCACCTGCGCACCTGGCAACGCGGGAATCGCGCGCCAGTTTCCCTGTGTTCCGGTCGATCCACGCGATCCCGAAGCGCTCTTCGCGCTTGCCGAACAGCGCCGGATTGACCTGACGGTCGTTGGTCCCGAAGCGCCGCTCGCAAAGGGGATTGCCGATCTTTTCAGCGCACGTGGGCGCCCAATTTTCGGTCCGCGCCGATTGGCCGCACAACTCGAAACAAGTAAGGCGTTCGCGAAGGACTTCATGCAGCGTCATCGCGTGCCCACCGCCAGATACCGTATCTGCGGCGATGCGGACGACGCGCTAAAGACGATCCGCGGTGGCGAATTTGGCGAGGCGCTGGTCGTGAAAGCGGATGGGCTTGCCGCAGGCAAAGGAGTGGTCGTTGCAGAGACGCGCGCGGCCGCGGAAGCGGCGGTGCGCAGCGCGATGGTTGACCGTGCGTTCGGCGAGGCCGGCGCCAGGGTAGTGCTCGAGGAGCGGCTCGAGGGTCCAGAGGTTTCGTTCTTCGTGATGGCTGACGGCGAGCACGCGGTACCGCTCGTCGCGGCCCAGGATCACAAGCGGGTTTTTGACGGCGACCGCGGACCCAACACGGGCGGCATGGGAGCGTTTGCGCCAAGCCCCCTGGTAAACGAGGAGTTGCAGCGCCGCATCGTAGACGAGATTGTCCAGCCGGTGTTAACGGGGCTGATCAAGGAGGGGTCGCCGTATCGTGGAGTTCTCTACTGCGGCTTGATGCTCACCGCCGACGGCCCGAAGGTCATCGAGTTCAACGTGCGCTTCGGCGATCCCGAGGCGCAGGTGCTGTTGCCGATGATCGAGGAGCCGCTGACGCCCCTGCTATGGGCGACTGCGAACGGCACGCTGCGTTCTGGGCGAGTACGAATGCTCGATCTCGCCCACGTCGGCGTTGTGCTGGCGGCAAAAGGATACCCGGGCGAACTCGGAACCGGTCAGCGCATCGAAGGTCTCGACCGCGTCGCATCGGAGTGCTCGGAGGCGTTGGTGTTCTACGCTGGAGTGAAGGAGCACGAGAGCGCGCTCGTCACGGCGGGCGGTCGCGTGATGACGATTGTCGGACGAGGGTCGAGCTTCGAAACGGCGATCGGCCGGGCTTATGAGGCTGTCTCGCGCGTCCACTTCGAGGGCATGCACTATCGTCGGGATATTGGGAGAAAAGCACTGAATGTGGAGACTTCGTGATCTCCACGTCTCCAAATCTCCAGATTCACCATGAAGTATTCAGTTATCACTTTTGGTTGTCGTGTGAACCAGGCGGATTCGCTCGCGATCGAGGCGCAGCTCACGGCGGGCGGTGGTATCGCTGTTTCAGCCGACCAGGCGGACGTCGTGATCGTCAACACCTGTTCGGTGACGGCCAGCGCGGATCAAGGTGCGCGGCAAACTATCAGACGGATCGCGCGGCAGAACCCGACCGCGACGATCGTCGCCACCGGTTGCTATGCCACGCGCTGCGGTGACGAACTCGCAGCGCTGCCAGCGGTGGTCGACGTCGTCCCAAACGATCGCAAACTGTCCATCCCGATCGCGTTCGTCGAAGGAGCATGTGGTCGCCCCCTGGCTCCAGGCTTGATGGGGCGAACCGCGTGGACCCTCCGCGTGCAAACCGGCTGCGAGGAACAGTGCAGCTACTGCATCATTCCAAAAACGCGGGGCGCGAGCAGGAGTCGCACTTTCGACGACATCCTTGCCGAAGTCGATCGCGTCCTCGCCGCGGGCTATAAAGAAATCGCAATTACCGGAGTGCATCTCGGATCGTACGGGCGGGATCTTCGTCCGAGGTCTTCGCTTGCCGACTTGCTCCGCATCCTCGGCTCGGCTAAAGCGGAGCCGCACTACCGTGTGTTCAGACTTAGTTCTCTCGAGCCCATGGACTGCAGTCCTGAAGTTATCGCGGCGGTGGCGGGGCCTGGCTTCAGCTCGGCCACTTTTGCCCCTCACTTCCACCTTCCCCTTCAACACGCTTCCAATCGCATTCTGCGCGCGATGAGGCGGCCGTACACCATCGAGCAGTACGCCGCGATCGTTGACGACATCCGCTCGCGCGTACCGCATGCGGCCATAGGGTCGGACGTCATCGTCGGGTTTCCCGGCGAGACCGATCGCGACTTCGAAGAACTCGCCGCTTACCTCGAGGCCTCGCCGCTGACGCATGTTCACGTATTTCCTTATTCGGATCGGCCAGGAACGGAGGCGTCGCTGCTTCGGGAAAAAGTGGAGGGCGGCATTGTGAAGCTGCGCGGTGAACGCGTCCGCCAAATCTCGCGCCAGCTCCAGGAGCGTTTCCGCGCGTCGCTTCGCGGTGTAAGTCGACCGGCCCTCACGATCGAGGATGGAAGCGTTGCGATCACGGACAATTACATCCGTGTCGCGGTGCCGCCGGGGCACGCGCGTAATGAATGGGTCACCGCGGTTTTATAGCGCAGCCGCTAAACTCTGGCCGGCGCTGCGCTTCTGGCCTTCGACAATCAATTGGCCGCACGCCGCTCGAATATCGCGTCCGCGGCTTTTCCGCACCGACACGTTGACATGACGATCCGCCAGGATTTGGGCGAAGGCATCGACGCGGTCATCCGAAGGTCGCTCGAATGGAATACCTGCCGCGGCGTTCAGGGGAATCAAATTCACCTTTGATTTGATACCCGCTAGAAGCTTTGCGAGCCGCCGCGCATCATCCGCGAAATCATTGACGCCGCTCAAGAGCACATATTCGAAGGTGATACGGCTGCGCCTTTTGAGAGGAAACCGCCGGCAGGCGTCCAGGATATCTTGCAGCGAGTACTTCCTCGCGGGTGGCACGATCGCGCGGCGTTGCTCCTCGGTCGTGGCATGCAACGAGATTGCGAGATTCGGCATCAGCTCTTCTTGCGCAAGCTTGTCGAGCATCGGCACCAGCCCGACGGTCGACAGCGTGACACGACGCGGTCCCACGGAGAGTCCCTGCTCGTCGTTCAGGATGCGCAATGCCTTCATCGTGGCGTCGTAGTTGTGCAGCGGCTCGCCCATGCCCATAAGGACGATGTTGAATGGGTCGTCGCCAAATTCGAGCGCGTGCGCCAGCACCCGCACCTGGCCGGCAATTTCGCCGGCGGTCAGATCTCGAACCAGACCCATCTTACCCGTGAGGCAGAATGCACATCCCATGGCGCAGCCGACCTGCGTTGAGATGCAAAACGTTTGCGCCGGCGTGTCGGGGATGAAGACCGATTCGATCTGCTTACCGTCGGTCAGCCGCAACACGAATTTCTGCGTGCCGTCTTCGGAAAAATCACGACGACCGATCTCGGGAGTCGCGGCGACGAATTGCGCGGCAAGCTGAGTGCGAAGGCTCTTGCTCAGGTCGGTCATTCGCGCGAAATCAGTGATCCCGCGCTTCCAAATCCAGCGGAAGATCTGACGTGCATGGAAGCGGGCGTGCCCGCGTTGTTCGAACAGCGCTTCCATCTCGGCGAGTTCGACCTCGCCGAGATCCGGCTTGTCGCGCCACAGCTCGTCAGGAATGGCCCGAGCGTACGCGGATTCGTGCCGCCGACCCTCGCCGGATGCCGAGTGAGCGAAGGCGGACTTGTCTCCCATGACAGTGTCATGATATCATTCCCTTTTTAATTCCTTGCGCTGCAATGATTTAGGGCAGCGCATCCCCGACAAGCTTGACCGATTCCCGCATCCGCCGCGAGACGCTCGCAAACGGGCTTCGTCTCGTCACCGAAGCCATGCCGCACGTGCGGTCGGTGTCGGTCGGCGTGTGGCTCATGCGCGGCTCGCGCCACGAGCCTGAGCAACACACAGGCATCGCGCATTTCGTCGAGCACATGCTCTTCAAGGGAACGACAACTCGCTCGGCCGAGGACATTGCGCAGCAAGTGGACTCGATCGGCGGGCAGCTGGACGCGTTTACGTCGAAGGAATACGCCGGCTACTACATCAAAGTGCTCGACGAGCATCTACCTGTTGCCATCGACTTGCTGTCGGATCTGGTGTCGCGCCCGACGTTCGCGCCCGAGGAGATCGAGCGAGAGAAGAAAGTGATCCTCGAAGAAATCAAGATGGTCGAGGACACGCCCGACGACCTGGTTCACGAGCTCTTCGCGGAACGTTTCTGGAGCGGTCACCCGCTGGGCCGGCCGATTCTTGGCACACCGGACAGCGTTTCGGCCCTCGATGTCGAGTCGCTGCGTCGTTACTTCAAGGATGCGTACGTTGCGCGCAACTTTGCGGTCGTCGCCGCCGGCAATCTCGAGCACGGTCGGTTGCGCGCACTCGTGGAGCAGGCATTTGCGCCCATCCCGGTCAACGGCTCGCCGATCGAGGCGGAGCGGCCGCAGGTGTTTCCGAGCGTGCAAGTACGTGAAAAGGATTTGGAACAGAGTCATGTCTGTTTCGGCACGCCGGCCTTGCCGCAGAACCATCCCGATCGCTACGCGGCCTACGTTCTCAACACCGTGCTCGGGGGGTCGATGAGCTCGCGGTTGTTTCAAAATGTTCGCGAGAAGCGCGGCCTGGCGTATGCCGTGTTCTCGTCGTTGAGTGCGTATCAGGACACGGGCGCCTTCAGCATTTATGCTGGCTGCGCGAATGACGCGGTAGCTGAGTTGATCGATGTGGTCATTGGGGAAATCCGGCAGCTCAAACGGGAGGCGATTTCGCCGGATGAGCTCCGACGCTCGAAGGATCACCTGAAGGGCTCGTTGATGCTCAACCTCGAAAGCACCTCGAGCCGGATGTCGCACCTGGCGCGCCAGGAGATCTACCGCGATCGCACTGACACGCTCGACGCGATGCTGGCCGCGATCGAGAAGGTGAGCATTGCGGACGTAACGCGCCTGGCGGGTGATTTCTTCCAGGACGGTGCGATCGGTGTGACCGTGCTTGGCAACGTCAACGGCTTGCAGGTGGAGAAGGAGCAACTCGCGCTCGGATGATCGCTCGTTATACGCACCCGGAGATGGGTCGGATCTGGAGCGATCAGCGTCGATATGAAACGTGGCTTGAGGTCGAACTGGCCGCGGCCGACGCGATGGCGCAGGCCGGTCTGATACCGCCGGATGCGGCGCGCGAGCTCCGAGCCAAGGCACGATTCGATATCGCGCGCATCGAAGAGATCGAGCAGATCACTCAGCACGATGTGATCGCGTTCACCACCGCGGTGGCAGAACATGTCGGCGCCGCCGCGCGCTGGCTGCATTTTGGTTTGACGTCGTCCGACGTCGTGGACACGGCGCAGGCGCTGCAGATGGTCGAGGCCTGCGATTTGATCCTGCGCGACATCGATGCCCTTCGGGCGGCTATCAAGCAACGCGCGTTCGAACACCGGTTGACGCCGATGATTGGACGCACGCACGGCGTTCACGCGGAGCCCATGACATTCGGGTTGAAGCTGGCGCTGTGGTACGCAGAACTCGGGCGCGACGTCGAACGCGTCCGCCGCGCGCGTGAGACCGTCCGCGTGGGCAAGATCTCCGGCGCGGTTGGAACGTTCGCGCATCTCGACCCCGCGATCGAGGAGGAGGTCTGCCGGCGGCTGGGTCTCGAGCCCGCGCCGATTGCGTCACAGGTGATCCAGCGGGATCGACACGCCGAACTCCTGGCGGCGTTGGCGATCACGGCCGCATCGCTGGAGAAATTCGCGCTCGAGATTCGCGGGTTGCAGAAGACGGAGATCGGCGAAGTCGAGGAGCCGTTTGGCAAAGGGCAAAAAGGATCCTCGGCGATGCCGCACAAGCGCAATCCGATCGGGTGCGAGCAGATCGTCGGCCTGGCGCGGCTCCTGCGCGGCAACGCGCAGGCGGCGTTCGAAAACGTGGCGCTGTGGCATGAGCGCGACATCTCTCATTCGTCAGTCGAGCGCGTGATTCTTCCCGACAGTTTTATCGTGCTCGATCACATGCTTCGCCGTTTCACGCGGGTCGTGACCGGCATGGCCGTCTATCCAGACCGGATGAGGGAAAACCTTGAGCGCTCGCGCGGCGTGATCTTCTCTGGTCAGCTGCTCCTCGAGCTTGCTCGTCGCGGCGTCTTGCGCGAGCAGGCCTATGAATGGGTGCAGCGCAACGCGATGCGCTCGTTCGACGAGCGCAAGCCGTTCAAGGAGCTGCTGCTGGCGGACGGCGATGTTACCGGCGTGCTCACGAACACTGACATCGAAAAGGCGTTCAACCTCGACGAGCAGCTGCGAAATGTGAATGTGGTGTTTGAAAGAGTGTTCGGATGATGCGCGCACGCGTTTATGTCACGCTCAAGCCATCCGTGTTTGATCCGCAAGGGCGTGTTGTTGCTGATGCCTTGCTCTCGCTCGGCTATCACGACGTCAAGGATGTCCGGCAGGGCAAGTTTTTCGAAGTGGAGCTCGACTCAGCGGATCCGGCGACGGCCAAGGCGCGTGTGACGGAGATGGCCGACAAGCTCCTGGCCAACCCTGTAATTGAGAGTTATCGCGTCGAGGTCCTATGAAATTTGCCGTCATTGTCTTTCCTGGATCGAATTCCGATCGAGACGCATGCTACGCGGCGGGACAGGTGCTCGGCGAGCAGGCCGAGCTCGTTTGGCACAAGGACACGGATCTCGCCGGTGCTGATGCAGTGATTCTGCCGGGGGGATTCGCGCACGGCGACTACCTGCGCACCGGGGCGATTGCGCGCTTCTCGCCGATCATGTCCGCCGTCGCGCGCTTCGCCGAGCGAGGGGGCCCCGTGCTCGGCATCTGCAACGGCTTTCAGATCCTGCTGGAGGCAGGATTGCTGCCGGGTGCGATGGTGCGCAACGACTCGGTCAAGTTCGTGTCGCGGCATGTCGAAGTGCGCGTTGAACAGACGGACACCCCGTTTACCATGGCCTGCACCCAGCGGCAGGTCTTGACGTTGCCCATCGCTCACGGAGAGGGCAATTACTTCGCCGAACCCGAGGTGCTGCAGGACATTGAAGCCAACCGGCAAGTAACTTTTCGTTATCTCGATAACCCGAATGGTTCACTCAACAACATTGCCGGGATCTGCAATCGCGGCCGGAACGTCGTGGGGCTGATGCCGCATCCCGAGCGCGCCTGCGAAGAGTGTGTCGGCAGCGGCGATGGCAGGATCGTGCTCGAATCGGTGGTCAAGTTGTTCGCCGAGAGGCTCGTACAGCGATGAGCGCGATTGATCACGCCGTGCTCGAACAGCATGGCCTCAAGCCGGACGAGTACGAGCGGATTCGCGAGATGTTGGGCCGCGAACCCAACCTGCTCGAGTTGGGGCTGTTTTCGGTGATGTGGTCCGAGCACTGCAGCTACAAGAGTTCGCGCCTCCATCTGAAGACGCTGCCGACCACAGGACCACGCGTGGTGCAGGGCCCGGGCGAGAACGCCGGCGCGGTTGATATTGGAGACGGCTTGTGTGCCGTTTTCAAAATCGAATCGCACAATCACCCGTCGTTCATCGAACCGTATCAAGGCGCGGCCACTGGTGTCGGCGGCATCATTCGCGACATTTTCACCATGGGCGCACGGCCGATCGGTCTGCTCAACGCCCTGCGATTCGGATCGCTCGACACACCGCTTGCGCGGCGCATCTTCGCTGGCGTCGTCGCCGGCATTGGCGGCTACGGCAACAGCATTGGCATCCCGACCATCGGTGGCGAGATTTACTTCGACCCGGTGTACGCGGGCAATCCGCTCGTCAACGTGCTCTGCCTCGGTCTCGCGCGCAACGACGAGATCATCAAAGGTGCTGCGAGGGGCGAAGGCAATCCTGTCTTTTACGTCGGCGCCAAGACCGGGCGCGACGGCATCCACGGCGCGACCATGGCGTCGGCAGAGTTCGACGAGCGCTCGGCGGAGAAGCGTCCTGCGGTGCAGGTGGGCGATCCGTTCATGGAAAAGCTGCTCATGGAGGCCTGTCTCGAGGTCATGAAGACAGGCGCGGTTGTCGGACTGCAGGACATGGGCGCCGCTGGTCTCACCTGCGCAACCAGCGAAATGAGCTCGCGCGGGGGCAGCGGCATGGATGTCGAGGTCACACGTGTGCCGCAGCGCGAGAGCGGCATGGCCCCGTACGAGATCATGCTCTCCGAGTCGCAGGAACGCATGCTCCTGGTCGTGGAGCATGGCCGGGAGCGCGAGGTCCAGGAAGTGTTCGAGAAGTGGGACCTGCACGCGGAGCGCATCGCGACCGTCACGAACACCGGGCGCCTCCGGATTTTCGAAAGCGGCGTACTGGTCGCCGATGTGCCGAGCCGCGCGCTCACCGACGAAGCGCCCGTCTATCGCCGCCCGATGCGCGAACCAGACTGGCAGCGCAGCGTGCAGCAGCTGGAACTGCAGATGCTGAGCGGGCCGCGCTCGGCCGAGCTCGCGTTTGAGATGCTGATCACGTCCCCCGTCATCGCGAGTAAACGGTGGGCGTACAGGCAATACGACCATACCGTCGGCACGAACACGATTGCACAGCCGGGCACGTCGGCAGCCGTCGTGCGCGTCAAAGGCTCCTCGCGCGCTCTCGCCGTGTCGGTCGACTGCAACAGTCGGTTCTGCTTTCTCGATCCGTACCATGGCGCGATGCTTGCCGTTGCCGAATCGGCACGAAACGTCGCCTGCGCTGGAGGCCAGCCGATCGGCGCGACCAATAACCTCAATTTCGGCAATCCTGAGCGGCCGGAGATCATGTGGCAGTTCGCCGAAGCCGTCCGCGGGATCGGCGACGCGTGCCGCGCGTTCGACATTCCGATCACCGGCGGCAACGTGAGCCTTTACAACGAAACCGAAGGCGAGGCGATTTATCCAACTCCCGTGCTCGGTGTCGTCGGTGTGATCGAGGACGCGAGCCGGACAATGACCCGCCAGTTCAAGCAGTCCGCTGCGCGGGTGGTGTTACTCGGCGATAATCAAGGTGAGCTAGGCGGCAGCGAGTATCTCGCGGCCGTGCACGGCGTGGCTGCCGGGGCGCCGCCTGCGCTCGACCTCAACCGGGAACAGGCGCTGCAGCACTTGGTGGTGGGTGCAATTCGCGAAGGTCTCGTCGATTCCGCCCACGATTGTTCCGAAGGGGGCATCGCGATCGCGGTGGCTGAATGCTGTTTCGGAACCGGCGGTATCGGTGTTCGAGCGGATCTGGCAGCCGTAACCGGCGTTCCTGACCCGTTTCGAATCGACGCGACGCTCTTTGGCGAATCGGCGTCGCGGGTCATCGTTTCGACCAGCGAAGATCGATTACCGCGCTTGCTCGCCGCCGCCGCCGCTGCAGGCGTTCCGGCATCCGCGATTGGCCGCACTGGCGGAGACCGAATTCAGCTTGCGGTCGACGGACACGTGAATATCGACGTTGCCGTGAGTGACGCCGAGCAATTGTGGTCCACGGCGATAGAAGAAAAGCTGGGCAGATAAGTCGGTTGGGCGGGTGGGAATCCGAGGAAGCCATGTTCGACAAGTTCCGCGAAGAATGCGGCGTATTTGGAATTTACGGCCACGCCGAAGCGGCGAAGCTTGCTTACCTGGGCCTGTATGCGCTGCAGCACCGGGGTCAGGAAAGCGCCGGAATCGCCGCCTCGGAGGGCGTCCGTATTCGCGCGGTGCGCGAAATGGGCTACGTCAACGAGATCTTCGACAAGGACGCCATTGCGTCGCTGCCGGGGCATCTCGCGATCGGTCACACCCGCTACTCGACCGCTGGAGAAAGCAAGCTCTCGAACGCACAGCCGATCCTGATCGACTGCGCGCACGGCCAGATTGCGATCGCTCACAACGGCAATATCGTCAACGCCAACGAGATCAAGCAACGCCTCGTCGGCCAGGGCTCAATCTTCCAGACCAACAGCGACACCGAAGTGGTCGTACATCTGTATGCGCGATCGCGGGAAGGGAATTTTGCCGACGCGCTTGTGCAATCGATCGCCCAGCTGTCCGGCGCTTTTTCCTTCGCCATCATGACCAAGGATCACCTGATCGCGGCGCGAGATCCGCATGGCTTTCGTCCGCTCGCGCTTGGACGGCTTGGTGACGCGTGGGTTGTGTGCTCCGAAACATGCGCCCTCGATTTGATCAGCGCCACCTACGTCCGCGACGTCGAACCCGGCGAAGTGCTCGCGATCGGCGCTGACGGTGTGAAATCACTGCGCGCGTTTCCCAACGCGAGGCTCGCGCACTGTGTGTTCGAGCACGTCTACTTCGCGCGCCCCGATAGCGAAGTGTTCGGCCAGAGTGTCAACGAGGTTCGTACCAATCTCGGCCGTCTGCTCGCAAAGGAAACCGGAATCGAAGCCGACGTTGTCGTGCCCATTCCCGACTCGGGCGTCTGCGCGGCGATTGGATATGCGGAAGAAGCCAGGCTTCCGATGCGATTCGGGCTGATCCGTAATCACTATGTCGGGCGCACGTTCATCGAGCCGGCGCAGTCGATTCGTCATTTCGGCGTCAAGGTGAAGCTCAATCCGGTCAAGAGCATCCTTGCCGGCCAACGGGTGGTGCTCGTGGACGATTCGGTCGTCCGCGGGACGACGAGCCGGAAGATCGTGAAGATGGTACGTGCGTCGGGCGCAAAAGAGGTGCACCTGCGGATTAGCTGTCCGCCAACGGTCTCGCCATGTTTTTATGGCGTCGACACGCCGCGCCGCAGCGAGTTGATCGCCGCGTCGCACTCGCTCGAAGAGATCCGGAAGTACGTTGGCGCCGACACGCTCGGCTACCTCAGCCTTGATGGGTTGCTGACCGCGGTCGGCTCACGCCGACAGCATTACTGCACCTCGTGCTATACAGGGCAATACCCCGTGGCGTTCCCACGGGACGAGAATGCATATCTGCAGCTCACCCTGAAGCTCGATGGCACACCGATCCCATTACCCGAAGAAGAACCTGAAGGCGTCGTTTAGCGCGCCCGCAGTGGCCGCGCTTTTGTTTGCTCTCGCAGGTGCGGTCGCTGCGGGACAACTGGAGCGCGGACCGGCCGCGACATCAGCCGCAGATCTGCGCGCGGCGATCGACCACCTTGCCGATCTCGATTACCCCACGCGCGTCAAATCGGCGCGGCTGATTCGGCGCAGCGCGGCCGCGCAAGCGCTTCCCGCGCTGCTCCAGGCGATCAAAGAGCACAAAGACGGATTTGTGCGCTTTCGCAGTCTCGTCTTACTGACCGGGTTCAACGATCCGCGCGCGGTCGACGAGATGTCGGCAGCGCTTGCGTCGCCGAACGATCGGCTGCGCCAGGTCGCTTACGGTTATTTCGAGCAGCATCCAAGTCCTGCGTTGACGCCGAAGCTGCTCGCGGCGCTGAACAAGGAACTCGGCGAGTTCGTGCGTCCTTCGCTCGTGCGGGCGCTGGCTGCGGTGGGTGACGATCCGCAAGTGAGAGATGCCCTGCTCGTGGACGTGACCCGCGGTGTCGACTTTTTTCGCAGCACAGTAATCGAAGCGCTCGGTGACTACAAACGTGCCTATGCGATTGCAAAGCTGATCGAGGTCGCAAAGCTCGATGGTCCTCTTCAGGATGATGCGGTGACGGCGCTTGGCAAGCTCGGTGACCGGCAGGCGGTACCTGTTTTTGCCGAACTGCAGCGAAAGGGCGCGAAAGAGCTGCAACCAACGGTTGCCGCCGCGATCTGCCTGCTCGGGGTCAACTGCAGCTCACATCTCGGATATCTCGACAAAGTCCTCGCCTTTGCCGAAGACAATCCAGGGTATCAGGAACTGGTCCGTCCTGCGGCAGGAGGGCTGGCTGCCATTGCCATTAAAGGCAATGCCGAAGCGCTGAGGATTCTGTTCGATCGGGGCATTCCTTCGATGGACCCGATGCGTGCGCCGATGGCGCTCGCCCTCGCAAAGGTGGCGCTGCGGAACACGCCGGTGATGCTCGCCGCGCTCGAGAAACGTAGCGATCAAGCAAATGCGATCAGCCTTCTGGCCGAAGGATTCGACATGCTCGAGGAAGATCTCGAGGAGGAACAGTTCTTCGTGGCAGTGCGGAAAGGCTACTGGGCGGCACCGGACAGTGCGGGCACGCGCAAGCTCGCCGAAGAGCTCATCTCGAAGCTGGATTTTTGATGGATTACAAAAGCGCGGGCGTCGATATCGACGCTGGCAACGAAACCGTCCGACGCATCGCGTCGCTTGCGAAATCCACGTTTACACCGGGCGTGCTGTCCGAAATCGGCGCGTTTGGCGGGTTGTTTCGGCTCGACCCCGGCGCTTGGAAGGACCCGATTCTGGTGTCGAGTGCCGACGGTGTCGGCACGAAACTCAAGGTCGCCTTTCTCGCCAACGAGCACCGCACCATCGGCGTGGACCTTGTCAATCACTGTGTCAATGACATCCTCGTTCAGGGTGCACGGCCGCTGTTCTTTCTCGACTATCTCGCAACCGGAAACCTGCAACCCGACGTGGCCACGCAGATCGTCGACGGTCTCGCGCGAGCCTGCCGCGAAAACGGCTGCGCGCTCCTCGGCGGCGAAACAGCGGAGATGCCCGGGTTCTATGCCGACGGCGAATACGACCTTGCCGGCTTCATCGTCGGCGCTGTTGAACAGGAGACGTTGATCGACGGTCGCAGCATCGCAATCGGCGACGTCGTCGTCGGCGTTCCCTCGACGGGACTGCACACCAACGGCTATTCGCTCGCGCGCCAAATCGTCTTCGAGCACCTCGGGTTGAACGTCGATACCCGCGTCGAGGAGTTTGGCGAAACCATTGGCGCGGCGCTCCTCCGTCCGCACCGCTCGTACTTGAGCGCCCTCTATCCGCTGATTGCGCGCGGCGCCGTCAAAGGGATGGCGCACATCACAGGTGGCGGGATCACGGAGAACCTGCCGCGCATTCTCCCTGAGGGAATGGCCGCGCGCGTGGATGGCAGCGCCTGGCAGGTCCCTCCGATCTTCCAATGGTTGCAGCACGCCGGCAACGTGCCCGATGACGACATGCGGCGCACGTTCAACATGGGCATCGGCATGGTGTTGGTGTGCACGCCCACGCTCACTGACACGATCGTCGACGATCTGCGTGCCCGGCGTGAAGAACCGGTGATCATCGGCGAGATTGTCGCAGGCGGCCGCGACGTCGTCTATGCGTAACGGGACGCCGCCAAAGTTGGGCGTCCTGATCTCCGGCCGCGGATCGAATCTTCAATCGATCAGCGATGCTATCCGTGACGGTCGCTTGATCGCATCGATTGCGCTCGTGCTCTCGAACAACGCCGAGGCGCAGGGGCTCGAGCGCGCCAGGGCCGTGGCAATTCCGACGGCGGTGGTGCCGCATCGCAGCTATGCCTCACGCGAGGCCTACGATCGCGCCCTGGTCGATGTGCTGAAGTCGCACGATGTGGATCTCGTGTGCCTGGCAGGGTTCATGCGCCTGCTTGGCCCTGCCTTTGTCGACGCCTTTCCAAATCGGATTTTGAATATTCACCCGTCACTTCTTCCGGCCTTTCCCGGTGTCGATGCGCAGCGTCAGGCGCTCGAACACGGCGTCAAGATCAGCGGCGCGACCGTTCACCTGGTGACCACCGCGCTCGATGCCGGCCCCATCGTCTTGCAGGCCGCTGTCCCGGTGATGCCGACCGACACTACGGAAACGCTCGCGGCTCGGATTCTTCAGGAAGAACACCGCATTTACCCCGAGGCGATTCGGCTCGTCCTCTCGCGCGAGTGGAGGCTCGATGGCCGCCGATTCCTGCCGCAGTAGGTTGGCAACGACCTCAACTAGGGTGCATCCGATCTGGCACTAACAAACAAGATGGGACGGCGGCGATCCTCCGCGCTCACGTGGATCGCGAGAATCTCAAAATCCGCCGATGACGGAATGCGCGTCGTCGTCCGCTCTCCCGGATTGATGGCGAAACGCTGCTGCCAGGCGCCGCGCGTGAGGGTCACACGGACGCTGTCGGTCGCCGCGAATTCCAGGGTCGTTTGCCCGACAGCGCCATCCGGCGAGGCCAGCACCACTCGCGTAGTGCGTTCGCCGGTCAACCAGAAGCCGCCCTGATCGATGGCCGCAGCTGAATCGAGCAGATACACGAACACATCTCCCGAGCGCACGATCTGTTGAGCAAATAATCCCCGCGGCACTCGTGAATTTCTCACGCCTATACACGCAGGCGCGCGCGTAAGTTGCTCGACCAATGCGGCGGGTCGGCGCGCACGTGAATGCTGTGAACCGGCATGACGGTCATAAAGATCGGCCCGTTACTGTTTGCAGAAGGCGACCACTCAAAAATGGGGACCTCTGTCCGCCCGATGATGACCAGCAGCCTGGCATTAGAAGGCATTGATGCAGGGGCAGGATCGAGTTCAATCTGATATCGTCCCGGAGGCGGAAACGGCACATGAAGCAAGGTGTCCGAGTCGCACGTGGACGGAGCCATAAACGCCAGTGATGCAAGCAATTCGTCAGTCGATCCAACGGGCAGCACGTTTCGCCATCCAGTGGTTAGCCAGGGC
>JBKPDL010000013.1:0-60698 GCA_046727855.1 Acidobacteriota bacterium | reverse complement strand
CAGGTGGCTTGACGTACGTCTGGGATTTCGGCGACGGGAGCAGTACGACGACAACCGGCAACACGACGAACCACCGCTACAGAGCGACGGGAACGTATACCGCAACGGTGACGGTGCGCGCCTCAAACGGGCAAGAAGGGTTCCAGTCGCGGACGATCCGAGTCATCGACTAGTTCAGCGATGTGGCCCGGGGTGGCAATCGACAGTTGACACTGTCGGTTGACACCCTACCACTCCGAATACTTGGTGCCTTCCATCGACATCTCCTCCGACCCGCTCTTCACATTGACGATGCCCGGCTCTGCGCTCACATTATTCGGGTCGGGTTCGGCGTTCTCGGTTTGCCACGTGTCGGTGGAAGCGGTGATCGGATCTTTCGGAATGTCGCGTAGGTAGCCGTCGGACACGAGATCCTGCAGCGTGGCGGGGTACTTGTTCTTGTCGGCGTAGTACTGATCGATCGCGTCGCGCATCCGGAAAAGATCCTCCCTCAACACGGCCTCGCGCGCGCGGCGCACGCTGTTCGTATAGGTCGCGAGGCCGACGCTGGCGAGCACGATTACGAGCACGACCACGATCAAAACCTCGATGAGCGTGAAGCCGGCACCGAGGTTGAGCCGACGCACCAGGCGCTGTGAAAAGCCGCTCATGATTACCAATCCCGGTATTTCGTGCCGTCGAGCCCGGTGCCTTCGGACGTCGTGAAGACGTCGTAGACGTTCTGTCCGCCCCAGCGTGTCGCGTCGGGCTTGTCCTGATATGACCGCATGCCCCAGTCGGCGGTGCCCGTCATCGGATCGACTGGAATGCGCCGCAGGAATTTGAGCTTACGGCCGGTGGCGTCGTTCGCCACGCTCACACCCTCAACCAGGGTTTCGAGATCGGGCGGATAACCTTCGCTGTTCGGCTTGAGCTCGGTGGACGGAATCATCTGCGCGTCGGCGGCGTCCTTGAACTTGTCGATGGCATCCCGCATTTCCCGGAGCACGCGCCGCAGCTCCGTTTCCTTCTGGCGCTGGACCGCGACTTTGGCCAGCGGCTGCACCGCCGAGGCAAGGATCAAGATGATCGTTGTCACCACGAGCAGCTCGACGAAGGTGTAACCGCGAGGGTCTTTTGCGCGGCGAAGCGAAATTCGCATTGTCATGATGGTGCGGCCACGGCCGCAATCGGCGCAGCTCAGGCAGCGCCACTACCTTGGAGCGGCTAAGGCCGCACCACTACTTTACCGTGACGGTCGCCGGCGCAAAGGCCAGCGGCGCGGAGCCGCCGTCGATGATCGTGCCGACGCCACTCACGTTGAGCGTTGCGGTCCCGGCAGCGACAGGTTCGAACAGAACCGCCGCAAGCAGGCCTGTTCCTGTTGCGCCCACCTGATCGGCCGGCCGGGTGATCACGATGTCGATGCGGCCGGACGCCGGATCCACTTGCTGCGTAAAGGCGGCATTGATGCCGCCCTGCCGCATGAACGATCCCTCCTGCACGCTGCGCACACGCAACACTGCCGGGTTGTAAGTAATTGATGTCGTAAGCGTGGTGAGCCGCGATGCGCCGGTGATCGACACCGGCACCGTATACGGCCCGCTTCCCACCTGCATCGTCGCGGGCAACGACAGCGTCACACGCGCCGTCGCCGGCGGCGCGGTTGTCGGGGGCGCCGTTGGTGCGGGTTGCGCCGGCGTGGGCGTCGGTTCCGCCGGCGTCGGCTGTGGCACCGGAACTGGCGGCGTGCCCGGCGCGGCGACCTGACCTGGTGGCTGTGCCGGTGTTGGAATCGGAACCGGCGTGGGTGCCGTTGCCGGCGGCGGTGTCGCCGGCGCCGGTGGCAGACTCGTAAGACCCGGAATCGGCGAGCTGCCCGGGGGAATCTGTAACTGCGGCGCGGGCGGCTGTCCGGCAGCCGGTGGCGGCTCGGGTTCAGGCGGCGGCGCAATGACCGGCGGCGGCCCGCCGAGCGCCATGTTCTGCTGCGTGCCGATATAGATGTTGCCAAGATCGCGCGCCGTGAGCTCGTGCGAACGGACGATGCGCGGCGTCAACAGCATGACGATGTCGGTCTGACGAATCGTGTTGTCGTTGGCGGCGAACAGCTGCTGCAGGATCGGCATGCGCAGAATGCCGGGAAAGCCGGTGAGCGATCGCCGTTCATCTTCGCGCAACAAACCCGCGAGCAAATTCGATTCGCCGTCGCGCAGCCGCAAACGCGTGATCGCCTTGCGTGAGTTGAACGCGGGCAGGGCCTGGCCCGCGATGATGGAGTCCTGCCCACGCGCCGAATTTTCAAGCGAGAGATCGAGAATGATGTCGCCGCTGTAGGTGACACGCGGCGTGACGTCCACGATGATGCCGATCGCGCGGTATCCGTACGACGTCAGCGGGTTGGCTGCCGCGCCTCCCGTTGCAAGAGGCGTGAACGTCGTGCTCGGCACCGGCACCTCTTCACCCAGGTTCAAGGTCATCTTCTGGCCTTCGGACCCGCGCAACTGCGGTTTGGCCAGAATCTTGGTGCTCGCATCACTCTCGAGAAACTTGATGATCATTGCGGGCACGGTCATGTAGAAATCGGCCGCGCTGATGCCCCTCGAAATCGTATTCAGGTTGAACGGCGGAGTGTCGTCGCTTGGTGTCGTTTCCGGAGAGAACACAGCGCCAATCTGATATTGAGACAAATTGAGCCCGTACTGCTTGACCCGCTCGCGGCTTACTTCCAGGATTTCGACGTCGATGACGATTTCGGCGCGCGGTTTGTCGTTGGCTTCGACCAGGCGCTCGATGATCGCCATCACCGATGCCGACGCACGCACGATAATCGTGTTGGTAGTTTTGTTCGGAACAATCTGCGGCTGAATCGCCATGCCGGCCACGCGCATCACGTTCAAAAGCTGCGCCATCTCCGTGGCATCGGTGTGCGACAGAAAGAACGTGCGCACCACCTGCTCTTCGTACTGATTGCGCTTTTGCGTCGTGTCCTGTGCGACGACAATCGTGCGCTCGTTCAGCACCTTGTAGAACAGCTGATTGGTCAGCATGATCTGCTGCAGCGCTTGCTCGAGCGTGACGCCTTCGAGATTGATGCTGATCTGCCGGTCGGGGAAGTCACGGTCGAACGTGACGTTGATGCCCGTCTGTTCGCCCATGAAGGTGAGAACGTCGCGAATGCTGGCGTTGTTGAAGCGCACAGGGCCGAGTGGCTGAGTGGGACTCAACACCGGCTCCGGCGACAAGCGACGGGCTTGCTCGCGTAGGCGGTCGATCTCGGGCTGCGGCCGCGTCGCTTCGATGCGCTCGCGGATCGTCCGTTCGAGGTCGGCGGCTTTGGTCGCGACCTGCCGGTTGCTGGGGTCGAGCTCCGCGGCGCGCCGGTACTCGCGCAGCGCGTCTTCGGTGCGTCCTTCCTCTTCCGCCTTGCGGCCGCGATCCGTGTGCATCGAAGCGGCGACAAACGTGGCACGCTCGAGCGCAATCTTGTACTCCCCGCGATCGGGATTTTCCTGCGCGGCCGTGCGGAAGTATTCGACCGCGGCATCCCAGTCTCCTGCCCGCGCCGCGCGTTCCCCTCGGCTAAAGGCGCGGCTTGCCCCGCATGCGGTGAGCATCACGGCAAGCATGACGATCACGATCTGATTCACACGGCGCAAAGGTCGTCTCCCTCACGCAGGCCGAAAGGCCCGCGGCTACGGTGTTTCTACAGACGCGGCGGTGCGGCAGGTCAGGAACCCGCCACTACTGGCCGGTCAGGCGAATTGTCTGCCTTCCCCGCCCATCCAGATACGCCATCTCAATCGACTCGTTGCCTATCTTGAGGATGCGGTACTGGCCAAGAATAATAGCGCCCTCTTCCCCACTCTGCGGCGTCGACCGTCCATCCGTGAGCACGGCCAGCCGTTTCGCTCCCTGCGTCACGATGCCAATGAACTTGAGCGGAATCGGCGGCGGGGGTGGCACCACGGGCACGGGTGGCGCGGCCATCGCCGGTGTTTCATTCACCGGCTTCGGTGGTGGCAGCGACTCGCCGCCCGGGGGCTTCGGCGCCGCCGTCGCTTCGAACCGAAACGGGTTGCGGCTCGCGTCCGCCGGTTCGCCACGGGGCAACTTGAGCGCCTCGAGCTTGACGTGTTCCGGTGCGTCCGGCGCTGAACCGCGCCCCTGCGCCGGCGGCGCGGCGGGGCGTGGCGGCGGCGAAGCCAGCTGCGAATTCGTCGCTCGGCCGCTCGTCCACACGACAGCTACCACGACCAGGATGATCGCCACCGCGGCCGCGAGCAGCTTTGTGCGGCGATCAACGGCCATTCGTGGCAGCCTGGACGTCCGGCCTGGCCGGCGTCGCGCGGTAATACGTGGAGAGGTCGACCGACAGCGATAGCGGCGCGTTGGTATCTTGACCTTCAGCGAGAAGGATGTTGTCGATCACGACAAAGTCGGGGGCCGTCTCCAGTTCATAGATGAACGCGCGGATGTCGTCGTAGGTGCCGGACAACGTCAGCGAATAGGTGAACCGCTCGAGCGACGATTGGCGCACTTCTTCGGTGTCGGACGTGCCTCGCTCGTACTGCACATCGTGCGCATCGGCCAGCTTCATGGTCTTGGTCTGCACCGTCCGGCGGGCGGCATCGACTGTGGCTGGCAGCACCTGCTTGTAGAACGTGTCGAGATCGGCCAGCGCACGGCTCTTGCCTTCGCGCACGGCTTCGGCCTGCCGGAACTCCGCCGCCGCGGCGCGTTCCGCCATCGCGGCGCGGTTGGCGCGCTCTTCGTTCGCGGCGACGCGCGTCCATATCGGCAGCACCACGACGAGCAGGACGATCACATTGACTGCGAGCGCAACGCCGAGCGGCACCAATGCCCGGCGGTGCTCGCGGATGACGCGCGACCACGGAACCGGCGTCGCCGCCGAGTACAGCGCCTTCAACGCCCCTCTCCTGTTGACGGAGCCGGCGACGTGACATTCGCTGGAGACCGGTTGCCTTCGCCCCCGGTTGAATCAGACGCCGGGGGAGACGAAACGGCCGCGTCCGGGCGTTGCGATTGCTTGTAGTACCCCTGCAGCACCGATCGCATGCTGCCGTCTTCCATGGTTTCGTCGTGCCGCGAGATGACGCCGGCAAACGCGCCCGTCGCTTGCAGCCGGTCGATGAACGTCTCGAAGTCGCCCGCCTTGCGAGAGATGATCGTGACCGCCACGAGCATGCGGCCTTGGTTGTCCATCTGAGGCGTGACCGCGACGATGCGGACATCGGGCGGCAGCGTTTCTTCGAACCGATTGAACAAATCGGTCCAGGAGAACGCACGGCGCTCGATCAGCATGTTGGCTTCCCGGGCGGCGGCCTGCACCGCTTCGACTTCCGCGCGGTTCAACGACTGCTGCGTCTGACGCGCCTGTTCTCGCAGTTCCGCCGCCTTCGCTTCCGATGCTTCGGCGCGGCCGACGAACTCGCTGTTGCGGCTGTTGAGCGTCAGAAGCTCCGCGGCATTGAAGGCGGTGAGCGCGGCTGTCAGCAACACGAGTACGCCAAGCACGACGCGGACCGCCCGCTCGTTGTAGAAAGGCCGCGTTGACAGGTTGGTTCGCAGCATCGATCAGGCGGCCTTCCGTTCGCGAAGCAGGATTCCGACCAGCGGCGCCAGGGCGTCGAGCAATTCGGGCGACGCGTTGATGCGGTCGATCAGCGCGGCCGCGGCACGAGGATCGACGGCTTCCACCTTGAGACCAAGGCGCTCCTCGAGCTTGCGCCGCAGCGCTTCAGCGCCTCCCGGAACAACCGCGCCGCCGGCGAGAACGACGCGCGCGAAGCCTCCGCCTTGCAGGCGATCCTCGTAGTACATCGCCGTCTGGTGAACCAGATCCGCGAGCGTCCCTTCCGCATCGTCGCCGCGATTGCGGAAGAAAATCAGGTTGTCGTCACGGACGACCGCGAGCGTCGTGTAGGCCGGTGTGACATGAACGAGCAGCCAGTCGCCACGCGTGGCAACGGGACCCGCCAAGACGCCGTTGAGGATGCTGAACGTCGCCAGGTCGACCAGGCCGGCGTGTGCACCGGCGTTCAAACAGGCCAGTTCGTACTGCTCGATGACATCGCGGTGTGCCACTGCTACGACAAATTCCTGTCCGCGGTCGGCCAGACGCGTGCCGGGAGTAAACGAAACCACTCCGTCTTCGATCGGGAAGGGCGCCGTCTTTCTGATTTGCCAGCGGACGAGCTCACTGAGATCTTCGATCCGCGGCGGTACCTTCTCGAATCGTACGAGCGATACCTTGGCCACAGTGTCGGGCAACACGAGCGCGACACGCCGAGGCCGTCCACCGACTTGCGCCAGCGCCTGCGCAACGGCGCGGCCGACGCGAGCGACATCGGTGATGTTACTGGCGGCGAGCGCCGGAACCACCAGTCCGGCAGGCAGCGCCTCGATCGTATGCGCGGCAACGGTCGCGTCAGCGCCCTTGAACGCCAGCCGCGCCGCCGCCACGTGATCGGCGTCGATTTCGATCGCGACGTCGGGAATCATTCGACGAACGTGACCTTGTTGACTTCGCGCAGCGTGGTCAAGCCGTCGAGCACTCGCTCCACCGCCGACTCACGCAAGAAGCGCATCCCTTGTTCGCGTGCCGCCCGCTTTATTTCCGAGATCGGACGGCGATCCAGAATCATCTCGCGGATGTGATCCGTGAGATCGAGCAGTTCGCAGATGGCCATTCGGCCTTTGTAGCCCGTGCCAGCGCAGTCGATGCACCCGGCGCCCTCATAAAACGTGTGGGTCTTCTCCAGATGCGGATCCATCGCCGCTTCGCTGAGCGCCTGCGCCGTGATCGTCGCCGGGCGCTTGCATGAATCGCAAATTCGCCGCACCAGGCGCTGGGCCATGACGCAGTTGAGCGCCGAGATGAACTGATACGCTTCAACGCCCATGTTGAGGAAGCGTCCGAGCACGTCAAAGACGTTGTTGGCATGGACGGTCGTGAACACCAGGTGACCGGTGAGCGCCGACTGGATGGCGATCTGCGCGGTTTCCGGGTCACGGATTTCGCCGACCATAATCTTGTCCGGGTCGTGGCGCAGGATCGACCTGAGCCCGCGCGCAAACGTCAACCCTTTCTTCTCGTTGATCGGAATCTGCGTGATGCCCCTCAGCTGGTACTCGACCGGATCCTCAATGGTGATGATCTTGTCCTCAATCGATTTGATCTCGGCCAGCGCGGCATAGAGCGTGGTCGTCTTGCCGCTGCCCGTCGGTCCCGTCACGAGCACCATGCCGTAAGGCTCGCGAATGTACTTCCGGAAGCGGCGCAATTCCTGTTCGGGAAACCCGAGGATGTCGAGCCGCAACTCGGTGAACTTCTCGCTGATCGACTGCTTGTCGAGAATACGGATGACCGAGTCTTCGCCGTGCACACTCGGCATCACCGACACGCGGAAGTCGATCGTCTTGCCTGGCACGCGGAGCTTGAAGCGGCCGTCCTGCGGGACGCGTTTTTCGGCGATGTCGAGCTCCGCCATGACCTTGATGCGCGAGATGATCGCGCTGTGAAAGCGTTTCGCGATCGGTCGCATCGCAGGCTGCAGTACGCCGTCGATCCGGTACTTCACGTGCACCGCATCGTCCTGCGTCTCGATGTGGATGTCGCTGGCGCGGCGCTGGATGGCAGTGAAAATCATCGAGTCCACCAGCCGGATGATTGGGCTGATGTCGCTCGTCAGCCGCTCGACCGTGAGGTTGTCCTCGGTGACCTCTTCGTCCTTGAGCAGCTGAATCTGAAATTCTTCGGTGGCTTCGTCGAGGACGCGCTGCGAGCTTTCGCTTTTCTTGAGGATCGACTCGATGGCCGAGCGTGCACCAACCATGACCCGCACGCGCGTCCCGAGCAGCACCGACAGCTCGTCGATCATCGGCAGATCCGTCGGATCCGATACGACGATCACCAGCGCCTTGCCGTCGCGGCGGAACGGCACGAAGCCGTAACGCAGCATCAGATCCGCCGGAATCGATCGGAAAAGCTCCTGATCGATCCGGAACTGGTTCATGTCGAGGAAATCGAGCCGATAGCGCTCCGCCAGACGACGGGCGTGCGCTTCTTCAGCACTGCGCTCCTCCGGCGTCGCTTCGCGCGCGAGTTCCTCGGCGCCGGCTTCGAGGGCCGTCGGATCGAGTGCTTCCGCCTGAGTATGTGGTTGAGCCATGGCTTAATGTGAAACAACAGAGGTCAGGTTGAACAACGGCAAATACAACGCCAGCACGATCGCCGCAATCACGACGCCCATGATGATGAGCAACGCCGGCTCGATCATCGTGACAAAGCGGCCCACTTCCGTCTCGATCTCCTCGTCGTAAAAGTCGGCAAGGCTGTTCAGCATTTCCTGCAGCGCGCCGGTCGACTCGCCCACCTCGATCATCTTGATCGCCACGTCAGGCACCACCTTGCGATCGAGCAAGGTGCCCGCGAAACTCTGCCCTTCGCGCACGCGCTGCGCGACAATCTCCATCTCGCGCGCCATGTGCCGATTGCCGGTCGAGCGCGACGAAATCTCGAGCGCGTTCACCAGCGGGATGCCGCCACCGAGCAGTGTGGCCAGCGTGCGCGCGAGCTGCGAAGTGGAAAACTTGTGCATCGCGGCGCCAATCACCGGGAGCTTGAGCAGTATGCGATCGAAGCGGGCGCGCTGGCCCGGCTGCTTGATCCACGTATAGAAGGCCAAGCCGCCGCTGCCGGTCACGAGCGAAATCACCAGCAGGTTGCTGCGCAACGCGTTCGAAATAGCGACGATGATGCGCGTTGAGAGCGGCAGCTCGGCGCCGAAACTACCGTAGAAATCCGAGAACGTCGGCACCACCTTGAACACGATGATGCCGACGAGCACCACCGCAAGACCGATCAGAATCGCCGGGTAAATCAGCGCTGAGATCGTTTTCTTTCGCACCGTATCCACGACCTTCGCGTACGCGACGAAACGGCGCAGCACGGCGTCGAGGTTGCCGGCACGCTCACCCGCCATCAATGAGGCCGTGTAAACAGCCGGAAAGAGATCGCCGTGCGCCTGGAACGCATCCGACAGGGCGGTGCCGGCGCGCACCTTCTCGTGCACATCGTCGAGGACGGCCTTGAAGACGGGATTCGCCAGCCGCGACCGCAGAATGTCGAGCGATTGCACGAGCGGCATGCCGGCTTTGAGGAGCGTGGCGAGCTCTTGGTTGAAGACGAGGAATTCATACCGCGGGACGTGCGGCTTGCGCTGACCAAACGAAACCCGCCCGAGACCGAGACTGCCTTTCGGGCGTAGGGCAAGAACGTGCAACCCCTTTTCTTCGAGCTCGTGGCGGAGGTGCGCCTCGCTCTGGGCGATGTAAATGCCCTCGACAATCTCCCCCGACGGAGTGCCCAGGCGGCAGTTGAATTCCATCTAGACAGTTATCCTGTTGCAGATTATCGGTTTAGACGTCAAAAAACAAAACTGGGTCGCCTCAAATTCAGGGCGGCCCGGTTGGGAGAACAGGGAGGTCAGGGAGTTCAGGGAGTTAGCCACGACAGCGAGGTCAGGGAGTTCAGGGAGTTCAGGGAGCTTGGGAGAACAGGGAATTCAGGGAGTTTGGCAGCTAGGAGAAACAGGCAGTTCAAAGAGGTCAGGGAGTCGGGTGGCGGCTTTACCGCTTCGCCGTGGTCTTCCTGATCATCTCCGTGTAGGTCTCGTAGACCTTCTTGACATAGTCGCGGGTCTCTTCGAACGGCGGAATGCCCTTGTACTTCTGGACAGTCGCCGGGCCGGCGTTGTAAGCGGCAATGGCCCGCTTCAGATCGAAGTGCGTCAACAGAAACTTGAGGTATTGCACGCCGGCTTCGAGATTGTTCTGCGGATCGTAGAGACCCTTAATCCCGAAGTCCTCTGCCGTTTCCGGCATAACCTGCATCAACCCGCGTGCGCCCGCGCCGGATTTGGCGCGCGGCTGATAATTCGACTCCGCCATAACCACGGCATGTACCAGCTCGGGATCGACGCCATGCCGGAGTGAGACCGTTTCGATAAGATCCGCAAACGGACGCGAGTCGAGCGGGGCATGCGCCGCTCTTGCCGACTGTCGGGGCGCGGTCATCGACGACGCAACGAGCGCCGCTGCAGGCGCCGCCTCGTCGACCTCGGGCATCTCGTCCGCGCGAATCGCCGTCACGAGACTCCTGTCGAAGCTCGCCTCACCACCCTGACGCAGCGTCACGGTAATGATGTCGCCGTCGATCCGGTAATCCTTCACTGACATCGACCGGCCGTTGGCGAAAAAAATCTGTTCCGCCGTCACGCGCGTCACCGATCCCGATGCGAAGGCCGACATCAAAAGGCACAACAACAGCCTTCTGGTAGGTGCCTGGATCATGCGCGTATTCCTCCGAATGCGGAGATTTGCCGAAGACAGCAAGTCTCAGACTTCACGTTCACGAGGGTTGCACGAACGCGTGAAACACTCGCACGCCGAGGTCGCGCGTGTCGGTGCTCTTTGCCGCAGGATCGAGAGCGGGCACAAACGTCTTGTCCGCCACGAGCCTGAGTTCTACCATGTCGCCCGAACCCAGTTGGGCCGCCGACAAGGGAACCTTGCGTACCGGTGCTTCAGTAGGGTCGACCGGCACGGTCGCGACTGTTTGATCGCCGATCCGCAGCTCGACTCGCGATGCCACTCCCAGGGAACTGCGTCCCGGGTTATCGAGCTGCAAAAACAAGATCGAATCGCGCTTTGGATTGCGGAAGGTCAGCGTCGCTTCCTTCTTGGTCCACTGCCATTCGATCGCCGGGTTGTCCGGCGCCACTTCGGCCGGATGCCATCCGTCCTTGAAAATCAGGAACACGTTTTCGGTCTGCGGCAGCAGCTCGAGTTCGGCAACCTGATACGAACGATCCCCTCGATCCGGATTGCTCAGCCTGAACCGCTCGTTGGTCGAGGTGTCGTAGAGCCCGGCCAGCACCTTGGCCCGCCCTACGTATGGATAAATCGGCACGAAAACCGTGCGGGTGTATTCAACCGTTTGTCCCGGTTTCCACTCGGTCGTCGGCGTGGGCGGTAGATGGTCGTCCGTCCACATCATTTCTTCGTCGGCGTCGACGAAGTGTACGAAGACTGTGCGGTTGCCGAGGGGTGGCGCATCGTTCGCGACGCGAAAGCGATACGTCACTTCTATTGGACTGCCGAGCGCCGCCTTCGGTTTGGAAAGGGCTACCTCGACCGATCCAACCGCTGGGCTGGTGTCGGTCCGCGTCGTGCATGAGACGGCCGCGCAGAGCGCTATCGCGACACTCCCGCTCAGGAGCAGCGGAGTACTCCAGACCCTTCGTTGCATGCAGCGAAGAAGCATAATATCATCCCGGTCAATAAGATGGAAGGCACACGCAACGCCCTCGGCATGGTCGAAACCCGCGGTTTCATTGGCTCGGTCGAGGCGGCCGACGCCATGGTCAAGGCGGCAAACGTCAGCCTGATCGGATCCGAATATATAGGAGCGGGCTACGTAACGGTTCTGGTGCGGGGCGACGTCGGTGCTGTCAAGGCGGCAACTGATGCGGGCGCCGCTGCCGCGCGGCGCGTCGGCGAGCTCATCTCCGTGCACGTGATCCCTCGACCGCATGCGGAAGTGGAAAGAGTGCTGCCCAAGGGGGCCTAGCTTCGTGTCGGCGATCAGCTGTCAGCTTCCGGCTGATAGCTTCCGGAATTCGCGACGAGATTAACGGAATTCATGGCGGTTCCTGCTGCGGCTCCTCCAGGCGACAGAGATCTCACCTCCATCGCAGAAGCGCGGAATCTTTCCCGGCGTGCGCGTGAGGCGCAGCTGGTCGTCGCGGAATTCTCTCAAGAAAAAATCGACGGCATCGTCGACGCTATCGCAGCGGCGGCGACGACGCACGCCGAGCCGCTGGCTCGGCTGGCGGTCGAGGAAACCGGCTTCGGGAATGTCCCCGACAAAATTCAAAAGAATCTGTTCGGGTCGAAGGACGTCTACGCGTTCATCCGGCCGATGAAAACCGTCGGCGTCGTCAATCGAATCGAAGAAAAAAAGGTCGTCGAAATCGCCGAGCCGTTTGGCGTGGTCGCCGCGATCGTGCCGTCAACCAATCCGACATCCACGGCGATCTACAAAATCCTCATCGCGATCAAAGCGCGGTGCGCGATCGTGTTGAGCCCACACCCGTCCGCGGTGCGCTGCATCACGCGCGTCGCCGAGATCATGGACGAGGCCGGCTGCCGCGCCGGGCTTCCCACTGGCGCGATCGGCTGGATGAAAACCGTCACGCTCGAAGGCACGCAGGAGCTGATGAAAGCGCGCGAGGTCGCAGTGATTCTCGCGACCGGGGGCATGGGGCTCGTACGCGCCGCCTACAGCGCAGGCAAGCCGGCGTACGGCGTCGGTCCCGGCAACGCGCCGTGTTACATCGAGCAAAGCGCCGATCTGGCGAAGGCGGCCGCCGACATCTTGTACGGCAAATGCTTCGACTACGGTGTGCTCTGCTCGGCGCCGAATTCGGTCGTGGTCGACAAGGCGGTTGAAGGCGAAGTGCGCCGCCAGTTCCAAACACAAGGCGGATACTTCCTGTCGCCCACCGAAACTGATGCGCTGGCGAAGGCACTCATCACGCCGCAGCGCTTGCCGAATCCGGCGCTCGTCGGAAAATCAGCCGCGTATATCGCGGACAAAGTCGGAATCAAGATTCCCGAAGGCACGCGCGCGCTGCTCGCCGAGCTCAAGGGCGTTGGACGCGATTATCCGCTTTCGATCGAAAAGCTCTGTCCGGTTCTCTCGTATTACGTCGTCAACGATTGGCGCGACGGTTGCGAGCGCTGCAAAGCGATTCTTCGATACGGCGGCATGGGTCACACCATGTCGATCCACTCGCGCAACGAGCAGGTGATTCTGGAGTTTGGCCTGCATAAGCCGGCGTATCGCATTTGCGTCAATACGCCCGCAACGCTCGGCGCGATCGGATTCACAACCGGCCTCGATCCGTCGATGACTCTCGGGTGCGGTGGCTTCGGCGGCAACATCACCTCGGACAACATTTCGCCGAAGCATCTGCTCAATATCAAACGGCTCGCGTATGAGACGCGGCCGGTCACGCGAGCCGCTGCTGCAGGTGCGACGGGTGCATCAGGTGCTATTGGTGCGGAAGGTGCGGTGCGGCTTGCGGGTGCGGAAGGTGCGGCGGATGCCCAGCTGCCGCAGGCACCGGTGAAACCGACTCCCGAACCGATCGCGGCTGATACGCTGACTCGTCGAATTGATGCGTTCCTCGCGTCGCGGGGAATCGTCGGAGCATCCAGCGCATCCGGTCACAGTCGTGATGCACTCTCCGCTCCTGCGCACGGCACCCAAGCACCCGTCGCACATTCGCAGCGCACTGGAGAAGCCGCTGCACCTGAGCTTCGCACAAGCGTACCCATCGCACCGTCCGCGCCCGGCACGGGTGCGCAGCCAGCCGCGTTCGTCTGTGAAGACGATGTGCGCAATGCTGTGAAGACCGGTCAGAAAATTCTCGTTGGGGAAAAGACCATCATCACGCCGGCAGCGCGCGACGCAGGTGAAGCAACAAAGGTGTTTACCTGGCAGACATGGCCGTCCTAAAACAGGACGATCGCAAAATTGGCTTAACGTGTTCCAATCCAAGCAATTGACGCTCGGTTACGAGCGTGTTACCCTGCCGCCTGTTCCTAATTCAGGGACCGATGCCTCGACAATTTGGGATTCGTTATGTGGTCGTCGCGGCCTGTTCTCTGAGTGTCGCCTGTGCGTCCGGCTCGGGCGCCGTCGTCAGGCGTGTCGCTCCTGAACAGCCGGTCGCGGTCCACTCCCCCCAATCCGCCGCGCCCCTCCCGGCGGCCGTCGATCCTGTCGCAGAACTTCTCAAAATCGCCGACAAACATTTCGCGAGCGGCCGCCACGAATTGACGCTCGGCCATCTCGCTACCGCGAAAGCGGAGTTCAACAAAGCGCTCGAAGTGCTGCTCGAAGCTCCCATTGGCGCCAAGAGCGAGGCGCGCGTGCGCGAACATTTTGATCGGCTCGTGGATCGAATTGCGGCGCTCGAGTTGAATGCCCTCGCCACCGGCGACGGATTCACCGAGCACCCCTACGAACCCGCTTCGATCGACGAACTCCTTGCCATCACGACGTTCGACACGACGCCGCCCACGGCGCAGACCACCTCCAACGTCGAAGCCGACCTGCAGGAAACATCGCACGACATTCCGATTCCGTTGAACGATCATGTGCTGCGCTACGTGGAGTTGTTCCAGGGCCGGCTGCGGGAGTTCCTTGGCGAGGGCCTGTCGCGCGGCGCGCAGTATCTGCCAATGATCCAGAACGTGTTCCGAGCAGAAGGTCTGCCGCTCGATCTGGCCTACATCCCGCTGGTCGAAAGCGCGTTTAAAGCCACGGCGCTCTCTCGCGCGAAAGCCAAGGGCGTGTGGCAATTCATGGGTCCGACGGCGACGGAAAACGGCCTCAAACGTGATTGGTACATCGACGAACGCTCCGATCCGGAAAAGGCCACCATCGCTGCCGCGAAGTACCTCAAGTCGCTCTACACCATCTTCGAAGACTGGCATCTGGCGATGGCGTCGTACAACGGCGGCCCCGGACGTGTGCAGCGCGCCATCAAGCGCAGCGGAAGCGAAGAATTCTGGAGCTTGTCGGCCTCGACGCGCTTCCTGCCACGCGAGACACGCCAGTACGTGCCGATGATTCTGGCGGCCGTGATCATCGCCAAGAACCCCTCCAAGTACGGCTTTGACGTGATTCCGGAGAGCTCACCGGTGACCGAAACGGTGATGGTGCCTCCCGCGGTCGATTTGCGCCGCGTCGCGGAGTGGGCCGGCGTCACCGCCGACGACATCCAGGCGCTCAACCCGGAACTGCGTCGCTGGACGACGCCCATTCGCGGCGAAGGGTATGAGCTGAACCTCCCCGCCGGCACGGCCGAACTGGTACGCGCGCGCCTCGCCGCGGCAAGCCCGAACGAGCTCAGCGCGCTGCAGTGGTACACGGTGAAGCGCGGCGAGACGCTGACGACCATTGCCCGCAAGCTGCGCGTCAATCGGACCGATCTGGCCGAAGCGAATTATTTGAGAGTGGCGTCGCCGGTACAGGCGGGCGGCAAGCTTCTCATCCCGCGCATGCCGTCAGTCGCACTTCTGGCGCGCGCCGCGTCAGGCGAGGCGATCGAGGCTGCCGCGCAGGCCGAGTTTGCCGCGGCCTCGGCCGACAGCGACGCGGATGACGAAGTCACGCGCATCACCTACCGCGTCCGCGCGGGCGATTCGCTCGCCTCCATCGCCAGACGTTACGGAACCACCGTCAACAGTCTGAAATCGCTCAATAATCTGCGCTCGTCATCGCTCAAGGTCGGCACCAGGCTGCTCGTTCCCACGAGCCGTTCGGCAAATACACAGCAGCAGTAGGTTCGCAGGTTTACGCGCACGTTCCGAGCCCGAGTCGCCGAACCTGCCCGACCTGCCCATGTCCAGCTCTGGTTATCCGATCGAAAAACCTGCGCACTAGCAGGCGTCGTCTGGTTGCGAATTCTGCGAACCCAGGCGCGCATGGTCGTCACCGCGCGTTGCAACCAAAGGACTTAACCGATCGGACATCAGGGCGATAGGTTTGCACTTAGTCGCCGCCAATGCTGGCACGTCTCGAAAGCGCGGCGGTGTTCGGTGTGGAGGCGTATCCCGTGCACGTCGAAGTGGACGTGAGCTTCGGCCTGCCCTTTTTCCGGATGGTCGGCTTGCCCGACGCGAGCGTGCGCGAGAGCCGCGATCGCGTTCGTGCGGCCATCCGCAATTCTGGTTTCCAGTGGCCCGCGCACCGGATGACGATCAACCTGGCGCCCGCCGACGTCCGCAAGGCCGGCTCCGCGTTCGATCTGCCGATCGCGCTCGGCGTGCTTGCCGCCGAAGAGATGCTGCCCTCGCGCGACTTGACATCGATCGTGATCGTCGGCGAGCTGTCGCTCGACGGCACCATTCACTCCGCGCGCGGCGTGCTGCCCATCGCGGCGGGCGCGCGGAAGCGTGGTGCGGCGGCGCTGCTCTTGCCCGCGGCAAACGCACCCGAAGCGTCAATCGTTGATGGCCTGCGACTGCTGCCCGTGCGTACCCTGGCGGAAGCAGTGGACGTGTTGAATCGCCCGCCGGACAAGTGGCCCCCGCCTGCGCAAGTGTGTTCGCTGAATGCGACGGCGAGCCAGGGCCGTGCGAGCGAGAGCGGGCTCGATCTCGCAGACCTGCGCGGGCAGGCCCTTGCGCGCCGTGCGCTCGAAGTCGCGGCCGCGGGCGGACACAATCTCTTGATGATCGGGCCGCCCGGGTCTGGCAAGACCATGCTCGCCCGGCGGCTCGCTGGCGTGCTGCCCGACCTGTCGTTCGACGAAGCGCTCGAGTGCACGGCGCTTCATTCAGTCGCCGGCACATTGCCGGCTGGTGTGGGCCTTCTCACCGAGCGTCCGTTTCGAGCGCCCCACCACACCATCTCAGACGTGGCGCTGGTCGGCGGCGGCACCATCCCACGCCCTGGTGAAATCAGCCTGGCGCATCACGGCGTCCTCTTTCTCGATGAAACGCCGGAGTTCAGTCGACATGTCCTCGACGTGCTGCGCCAGCCGCTGGAGGAAGGACGTATCACCGTGGCGCGAGCGGCGCGTACCATTACCTTCCCCGCTCGCTTCGTCCTGGTGGCAGCGATGAATCCGTGCCCGTGTGGATACCACGGCGATCCGCGACGCGCGTGCCGCTGCACGCCCATGCAGGTGACGAAATACCGCGGCAGGTTGTCCGGTCCTCTCCGCGATCGCATCGATCTCATCGTCGAGGTGCAGCCGGTCGCGATCACCGACATGACGAGCGGTGTGCTCGGTGAATCGTCAGCCACTGTGCGGGCGCGTGTGCTGGCGGCGCGCGAACGGCAACAGGCGCGCGGCATCAAGCAAGCAAAAGTCAACGCACAACTTCACGGCAAGGTACTGGATCGCGTGTGTGCACTCGACGGAGCCGGGCGGCGCCTGCTCGAACGCTCGGCGGAAAAGCTGCACCTCTCGGCGCGCGGCTTTCATCGCGTCCAAAAGGTCGCGCGCACGATTGCGGACCTCGCAGCCGCGGAGTCGATTGGCAGTGAACATCTCGCCGAGGCGCTGCAATATCGGCTCGTAGATTGAAATCGGTCGTGCAGATCTGTGGCGGGTCGCGGCAGCCGGGTGACCCAAACAAAAAGCGAAGACGTGCGAGAAACCTGAGCGTTTCTCCGAGCCAGCCTTTGGCGACGGACGTGGTATTCTCTTGGGTCGTTTTGACCGAGAACCCGTATATAGGAATGCGTTCACCGAGATACACCATCGTCATTGCGAACCGCTTCACCGGAGTGGTGCGCCGTTTCACCATTCCGCTGTTCCCGGCGCTTGGCGCCGTGACGTTCGCGCTGGCCCTGCCGATTCTCATCGGCCTCGGTGCGGCGGCCAAAGCAAAGAGCGACGTTGCCGAGCTATACGTGACGGCCTCTGAGCTGCAACTCGAAAATCAGAGCTTCAAGGAAACCACGCTCGAACTTGCCGGGCAGATTCAGGCACTGGAGTCCGCGATTACAGAGCTCGGTGCGAAGGCCGCGCTCGATCCGTCATTGCAGTCGGCCATGGACAAGCTGCCCTCGGTGGTCAAGGCACGCGCCATAGGGGGCGCGGCGACTCCGGAAGCCGTCGGACCGGTGACGCCGGGCATACGCTCGCCTGAAGACACGTTTGGTCTGCTGCGCGAGTTGCTCGAACGGCTCGAAACGCGGCTGCGCAGCGTTCAGACCGACGTTGATAAGCGCAACGCGCTCGCGGCGGCGACGCCCTCGATCTGGCCCGCGCACGGCTGGCTCACGTCCACTGTTGGCCACCGGCGCGATCCGATCACAGGTCAGCGCGACTTTCACGAAGGACTCGATATCGCCGCCGACCGCGGCAGCCAAGTATTCGCGACCGCGGACGGCAAAATCATTCAGGCATCCTACGAAGGTGCCTACGGCAACTTGATCGTGATCGATCACGGCTACGGCCTCGAAACGCGCTACGGACATCTTTCGGCCTATCGCGTCCGTGTTGGTGAACAGGTGAAGCGAGGCGATCTCGTGGGGTTGGTCGGATCGACAGGGCGATCGACGGGCTCACATCTGCACTACGAAGTCCGCGTGAACGGACGGCTCCTCAATCCTCTTCAGCTGCTGCTCAACGGGCGCCGCTAGATACTCTTTAGGTCCGCCACATCCGAACGTGACCGACCTGCGAACCTGCCGTCCTATATAATCAACAGATACCTCGGTCCCGTTCTTCCTAATGGTTGGCCAACTCCTCGCCAAGGTCTTTGGCACCCAGAACGATCGCGAATTGAAGCGGCTTCGGCCGCTCGTCGAGCGCGTCAACGAACTCGAACCATCCATGCAGGCCCTGTCGGACGAGGGGCTGCGCGCCAAGACCGCCGAGTTCAAGCAACGGGTCGCAGATGGCGAAACGCTCGAGGACCTGATGCCCCAGGTCTTTGCCGCTGTTCGCGAGGCCGGCAGGCGCGTGCTCAAGATGCGGCACTACGACGTGCAGCTCATCGGCGGCGCCGTGCTCCACTCCGGAAAGATCGCCGAGATGAAAACGGGCGAAGGCAAAACGCTCGTCGCCACGCTGCCTGCGTATCTCAACGCGCTCGAAGGCAAAGGCGTTCACGTCGTCACCGTCAACGACTACCTGGCCCGCCGCGACTCGGAGTGGATGGGCCGCGTGTATCGCTTCCTCGGCATGTCAGTCGGCGTGATTCAGCACGAGCTCAACGATCAGCAACGGCAGGTGGCGTACGGCGCTGACATCACCTACGGAACGAACAACGAGTTCGGCTTCGACTACTTGCGCGACAACATGAAGTTCGAGCTGGGGAGCATGGTGCAGCGCGGCCACCACTTCGCCATCGTCGACGAAGTGGACTCGATCCTGATCGACGAAGCGCGAACGCCGCTGATCATCTCGGGTCCCGCTGAGGAATCGACCGACCTGTATTACGAAGTCGACAAGGTCATCCCGAAGCTGAAAAAGGGCGAAGTCCATCAGGGACAAGTCAAGGCCGAGGATCGCGACCGTCTCGAAGCCTCGGGCGACTACGTCGTCGACGAGAAACACAAAACCGTCACGCTCACTGAAGGCGGCATCGCCAAAGCGGAGCAACTGCTCTCGCATCGCATCGAGTCTGGTGGACTTTACGATCCCGCGAACATGCCGCTGCTCCACCACTTGAACCAGGCACTGCGCGCGCACGTGCACTATCGCCGCGACGTCGAGTACATGGTCAAGGAAGGTCAGGTCGTGATCGTGGACGAGTTCACCGGCCGCTTGATGCCGGGACGCCGCTGGAGCGACGGCTTACATCAAGCCGTTGAAGCGAAAGAGGGCGTGAAGATCGAGCGTGAGAACCAGACGCTCGCTACCATCACGTTCCAGAATTATTTCCGCAAGTACAAGAAGCTGTCGGGCATGACTGGCACGGCGGAAACAGAAGCGGCGGAGTTCGCGAAGATCTACAACCTCGACGTCATGGTCATTCCGACCAACAAGCCGTTGCGCCGCGTGGAGGAGCCGGATCTCGTCTATCGCACCGAAGGCGAGAAGTGGAACGCGATCGTCGAAGACATCATCGACAAGCAGAACGCGGGCCGTCCGGCGCTCGTCGGCACGGTCTCGATTGAAAAGTCGGAGCGGCTCTCAGGCATGCTCAAACGGCGCGGCGTCAAGCACGTCGTGCTCAACGCCAAGTACCACGCGCAGGAAGCCGAGATCGTCGCCCAGGCCGGACGCCAGGGCGGCATCACGATCGCCACGAACATGGCCGGCCGCGGCACCGACATTCTCCTCGGCGGCAACGCTGAACACATGGCGCGGCAGCAGGCCATCGCCGAAGGTGTCGCCGAAAAACTGCCTAAAGGTGAAGAGAAATTCGTCGACGACGAAGAGTTCGTCTATTTCTTCATGGTTGATACGTTCTACCGCGTGAGGCGGGGCGACTGGGAGCGCATCTTCAGTCATTTCCGCCGCGAAACCGAGGCGGAACACGAAGAAGTGGTCTCGATCAGCGGCCTGCATATCATCGGCACGGAACGTCACGAAGCGCGGCGCATCGACAATCAGCTGCGCGGCCGAGCCGGCCGCCAGGGCGACCCGGGCTCGTCGCGTTTCTATCTGTCGCTCGAAGACGATCTGATGCGCATCTTCGGATCGGACCGCATCTCGGGTCTCATGCAGAAGCTCGGGATGGAAGAAAACGTGCCGATCGAGCACGGCATGGTAACGCGCGCCATCGAGCGCGCGCAGCGACAGGTCGAGGCGCAGAACTTCTCCGTCCGCAAACACCTCCTCGAGTACGACGACGTGATGAACAAGCAGCGTGAGAGTGTTTACACGCTGCGCCGCGAAATTCTCGAAGGCAACATTCACCTCTCCGACGAAGAACTCACCGACACCCGCGGCTACGTCATGGCGACGGCTGAGGAGCTCTTCGACGACAAGATCGATCAGCACATCGGCAAAGACGTCGACATCGAGGACTGGGACCTCGAAGCGCTCCAGCGAGACCTGTCGCAGTTTTTCGCGCTCACGGAATCGGATTACGCGGCGGTCGGGATGGACAACAAGAGCTCCGCCGAGCTCCGCGATGGTCTCTGGCAGCGCATCGAGGCAAAGTACGCCGAAAAAGAGAAGATCGTTCCCGCCGAATTGATGCGCCGTGTGGAACGCGATCTCATGCTGCAGATCGTCGATGCGCAGTGGAAGGACCACCTGTATTCGCTCGACCACTTGAAAGAAGGCATTGGTCTGCGCGGTTACGGTCAGCGCGATCCGCTAGTGGAGTACAAAAAAGAAAGCTTCGCGCTGTTTCAGGACATGCGGGCGCGTATCGAAGAAGAAATCGTCCGGTATCTCTGGTGGCTCCGTCCGATTATCGAAGGCGAGGACGGCCAGTCGCGGCCCCCGGTCCGCACGCCACGGACACCGCCGCGCCGACCGCCGCAGCTCAGTTATAACGATCCCGGTTCTCAGCGCGGCGGGGGTGCGGCGACGACAGCCGCACGCAGCGGCAGCGCAGGTTTACCGCCGATGGGCGTTGCCCCCGGCGCCGAGCGCACGCCGGCGCGCGTGGGCGGAGACGACGCGCCGATCAAGACGGTTCGCCGCGAAGAACCGAAGATCGGCCGGAACGATCCCTGCTGGTGCGGCTCCGGGAAGAAATACAAGAAATGCCATGGTGCCTGACCAACACCATGTAGCGGCGTACCTTCCGGGGTCCTCAACACGCGGACGTTGCGCCTTGGGGTGGTTGTAGGTCCGCTGGCGCGCCCAGACATATAATTCCAAATGGCTCAGACCAAATTCGAAGTTCCCGCTCCACCTTCCATCGAAGTTGGTCTTCGCACCGCGCTGACCTTCGACGATGTGCTCCTGCTACCCCGGCACTCGACGGTGCTGCCGGCGCAGGTCGACGTCAGCACTCGACTTACCCGCAACATTCGCCTCAACGTTCCGCTGCTCAGCGCCGCCATGGACACTGTGACCGAGTCTGAAATGGCGATTGCGATGGCGCAGCACGGCGGCATCGGCGTCATCCACAAGAACCTGCCGATCGATCAACAGGCGTCAGAAGTGGATCGCGTCAAACGCTCCGAGAGCGGGATGATCGTGAATCCGATCACGCTCGGGCCGCAGGCCAGAATCAGCGAAGCGCTCGAATTGATGCGGCGTTATCGCATCTCCGGCGTGCCGATCACCGAAGACGGGAGCAAAGAAGGGCGTTTGGTCGGCATTCTCACCAACCGCGACCTTCGCTTCGAGACCAGCGTTGATCGGCCGGTCAGCGACGTGATGACCAAGAGCAATCTCATCACGGTGCCTGTGGGCACGACGCTCGACGAAGCGCGCGAAATCCTCCACCCGAAAAAAGTCGAAAAGCTGCTCGTCGTCGATCGCGACTTCCGGCTCAAGGGCCTCATCACCGTCAAGGACATTCAAAAAGCCATCAAGTATCCCAACGCCGCAAAGGATTCCCTTGGCCGGCTTCGCGTGGGCGCTGCCATCGGCATCGCAAAGGACACGCTCGAACGCGCCGAAGCGTTGATTGCCGCGCATGTGGACGTGCTCGTGGTCGATACTGCGCACGGCCACTCGCAAGGCGTGATGGACATCGTGCAACGGCTGCGGCGCACGTTTGAGGACGTCGACCTCATTGCCGGGAACGTCGCCACGGCGGAGGCAACCGAGGCGATGATCGACCTCGGCGTCGATGCCGTCAAGGTCGGCATCGGCGCGGGCTCGATCTGCACGACGCGTGTGGTAACGGGCATCGGGGTGCCGATGATCTCGGCCGTGCATGAGTGCGCGCAGGCGGCCGGCCGGCGCGACGTGCCGATCATTGCCGACGGCGGCATCCGGTTTTCCGGCGACATCGTGAAGGCGCTCGCCGTCGGCGCCAGCGCCGTCATGATCGGAAACCTCTTTGCCGGCACGGACGAAAGCCCCGGCGAGCTGATTCTGTATCAGGGCCGCACCTTTAAGGAATACCGCGGTATGGGATCGATCGGCGCGATGCGCAGAGGGAGCCGCGATCGGTATTTCCAGGACGAGTTCGAGCTCGAGAGCGGCACCAGCCCCGCCGGCAAGGGCGTCGAGAAGCTCGTGCCCGAAGGCATCGAGGGCCGCGTGCCGCACAAGGGCAGCATCGCCATGGTGGTGCATCAATTGATGGGCGGGCTGCGAGCCGGCATGGGCTACTGCGGAGCGCCGACGATCGCCGATCTGCAGCGCGATGCGCAGCTGGTTCGAATTACCAACGCGGGCCATCGCGAGAGTCACGTTCATGATGTGACGATCACAAAGGAAGCGCCCAACTACCGCATGGAGTGATCGTCAGCAGCCAGATACGGGCAGGCATCGCTCAGCAGGGGGTCACGTAGAGGCGTCGGACCGCGATCGAATGAACCCCGAATTCACCACCAGTTCCGAGCACGAAACGTTCGAGCGTGCCGCGCAACTCGCGCGCGAGCTGGCACCCGGCGCCATCGTGTTGTTGTCCGGCGACCTCGGCGCAGGAAAAACCACCTTCGTGCGCGGACTCGCGGCCGGCTTGGGCATCGACCCCGCCGACGTAACCAGTCCAACCTTCACGCTGGTTCATGAATACAAAGGCGGGCGCCTGCCTCTGGTGCACGTCGATCTCTACCGCCTCGATCGCGCGGACCTCGATGAAATCGGCATCGACCAGGATGTCGCCAACGCGGGGATCTCTGCCGTCGAATGGGCCGAACGTTTGACGCGTGATCTCCCGCACGCGATTCGCATCAGGATCGACGACGCTGGCGATAGTCGCCGAGTCATCCGAGTCGTTCGTTAACTGGTCCCTGCCAACGCCGGCACGTCATGGTGTCACTGGTCCGATACCTGATATCTGGTCCGATATCTGATACCTGTTACCTGGTCCGATACCTGATACCTGACCTGATACCGGATACCCGACCTGCGTCACTCGTTGTTTTTCTGCGCGACGCGCCGGCGTGCGGTGAGCTCGAGGACCGCGTCGCCGATGTGGCTGGCGAGATCGCTCGCGGTCATCGACACTTCGCCTTCGTCGGCATCCGCCAGCTCGCCGGCGGCGCCGTGCAGATAGGTTGCCAGCTTGCAGGCGGCCTCGGCATCGAGGAGTTGCGCCAGCCACGCAGCGAGCATTCCCGTCAACACGTCGCCGGTCCCGCCCGTTGCCATTCCGGGCGAGCCGGTGGGGTTGATGAACACCTTGCCATCTGGTGTGGCGACGAGCGTGCGATACCCTTTGAGCACGACGTAGAGCTTGTGCGAGAACGCGAAGTCGCGGGCGATGCCCATGCGGTCGGCCTGCAGGTCCTCGATGGCGCAGCCGACGAGCCGCGCCATCTCGCCCGGGTGCGGTGTGATGATGAGTTCGTGCCCCTCGCGGCCGACGAGCGAGGCGGGTTCGTCAGCGAACGCGTTGAGCGCATCGGCGTCGCAGACGAGCGGGATCGCGCTCTTTTCGATCAGCTCGCGCATGAAGGTCGTGACGCCCTCGCCGCGGCCAAGGCCCGGACCGATCGCAAGGACGTCGGCGTGCAGTGCCAGCACGTACTCGGCGGCGGCAAAGTCGATGGTGCCGTCGATCGTCTCCTCGAGCGCTTCGGTCATGTAGTCGGGCACCTGCGCGGCGAGAATCGGCACGCAGGATCGGGGTGTGGCCACGGTGACGAGCCCGGCGCCGGAGTGCAGTGCGCCTTGTGCGGCAAGCACCGCGGCGCCCGTCTTGCCGCGCGATCCGGCCACGATCAGCACGCGTCCGAAGTCGCCCTTGTGCGCGTCAGCGGCGCGCGGGGCAATGAGCGCGCGCATGTGATCGCGCGTCATCAGCTCGACCCGCTGTCCTTCGACGGCTTCGATGACGTCGATGGGAATGCCGATGTCCGCGATCACGACTTCGCCGGCCTTTTGCTCCGCCGGCGGCAGCACCAGCGGCAGCTTTGGCGCGCCCAGCGTGACCGTCATCGTCGCTTCGATGCAATCGCCAATCAGATCCGGCGTGTCGGCCGACATGCCCGTCGGCAGGTCGATCGCCACTACCGGGATGCCCGAGCCGTTGACGTCAGCGATGATCGTTTCGTAGATGCCGGAGAGCGCGGATTTGAGTCCGGTGCCGAACAGGGCGTCCACGATCAGCGCGTGTTCGGAAATCTCCGAAAAGTGCAGCTCCCACTGCCCTTCGTCCGAGATCTCGACCACGGCGAGACCGAGACGGCCAAGGATCTCCAGGTTGATGCGCGCGTCGCCTTTGACCTCGGCGACCTGGCCGACGAGGAACACCGAGACGTCGATGCCGCGCTGAAGCAGCGTGCGCGCGACGACAAACCCGTCGCCGCCGTTGTTGCCTTTGCCGCTCAGCACCGCGACGCGGCGCTCGGAGAGATCCTGAAAAATCGATTCCATCGCGGCCACGACCTGGCGGCCGGCGTTTTCCATTAACACGAGTGAAGGAATGCCGATGTCTTCGATCGTGCGGCGATCGGCTTCGCGCATTTGATCGGCGGTCAGGATTCGCATTCGGCGTGTGTGCGCGGCTGATCTTGCAGCGAGTCTAGCACACGGGCTACGCTCGGTTTATGGGAGCTTTCGTCAACGTCAACGGCCGCATCAGCGACGCCGAGCACGCCGCCATCTCAATTTTCGACCACGGATTTCTCTACGGCGAAGGCGTGTACGAAACGCTCCGCACCTACAACGGCGAACCGTTCCTGTTCGATCGGCACATGCAGCGGCTGCGCAATTCCGCCGAGATGATCGTGCTCGAGGTGCCCTTTGAAGACGACGAATTCCTGCGGCGCTCGATCGACACGCTGAAGGCCGCGGGCCTTGGCACGGCACAACCCGCACCGCTACAGCACCGTGACAACGCGGCGCCGGCAGAGGCGTACCTCCGAATTCTACTCACGCGCGGCATCGGCGAGCTCACTTACGATCCCGCCGCGACGCCGGACCCGTCTCTGGTGATCATCGTCAAACCGCTGCCGGTGCCGGCCGCAGTCGACTTCGAGCGCGGCGTCAAGGTGTGCATGGTGGACATCATCCGCAACCACCCGCGCTCGGTGAATCCTCTGATCAAGAGCAACAATCTGCTCAACAACGCGCTGGGCATGCAGCAGGCGCTGCGCAAGGGCGGCGTCGAATGCGTGTTCCGCAACTACCGCGGCGAGCTGTCCGAATGTTCTCAGTCGAATCTGTTCATCATAAAGGACGGCGTGGTACGCACGCCCGCCCTCGAGGCCGGTCTCCTCGCGGGCATCACGCGGGCCTTTGTCTTCGAGCTGGGATCGGCAGTCGGCGTGAAGGTCGAAGCCGCGCTGCTGAAGACGACGATCTCTTCGACGCGGACGAAGCGTTCTTCACCAGCACCACGAAGGAGCTGATGCCGATTGTTCGAGTGGACGATCGCACGATCGGCGCAGGCGTGCCGGGAGCGATCACGAAGAAGCTGCTGGCGGAATTCAGGAAGAAGGCCAATGAGCTGACATTGGCGAAAGCGTGAACGGGGTGGTTTCACGCATAGGTCTCCATCGGCGGGCACACACACATCAAATTGCGGTCGCCGTACGGATTGTCAATCCTCCCGACAGGCGGCCAGAACTTGTGCGATCGCACCCATGGCAGCGGGAATGCCGCCTGCTCGCGCGAGTAGGGATGCGGCCATTCATCCGCCGCCACCACCGTCGCCGCGTGCGGCGCGTTTTTCAGGACGTTGTCCTTCGCATCCGCCCTGCCGGTGATCACGTCCTCGATTTCCTGACGGATCGCGATCAGCGCCTCGCAGAAACGATCGATCTCCGCTTTCGATTCGCTCTCGGTCGGCTCCACCATCAGCGTGCCGGGCACCGGGAACGACACTGTCGGCGCATGGAAGCCGTAGTCCATCAGCCGCTTGGCGACATCGCCTTCCTCGATGCCCTTTGCCTTGAACTTGCGCAAGTCGAAAATCATCTCGTGCGCCACTCGTCCACCTTTGCGCGTGTAGAGCACGTCGTAGTGCGTCTCGAGGCGCGACTTGATGTAGTTGGCGTTGAGAATGGCGTACTTCGTCGCGTCGGTCACACCCTGAGCGCCGAGCATGCGGATGTAGCCGTACGAGATCAGCAGGATGCTGGCGCTGCCCCACGGCGCCGAGGCGACCGGCGCAATCGGCTGCGTACCGCCGACGCGGCGGAACGGATGACCGGGCAGGTACGGTGCCAGATGCTTCGCCACGGAGATCGGTCCCATGCCGGGTCCGCCGCCGCCGTGCGGGATCGCGAACGTCTTGTGCAGATTGATGTGGCACACGTCGGCCCCGATCGCCGCGGGGCTGGTGAGTCCCACCTGCGCGTTCATGTTCGCACCGTCCATATACACCTGACCGCCGTAATCGTGGACGATGGCGCAGATGTCCTGGATCGCGTCTTCGAACACACCGTGAGTGGACGGATACGTAATCATCAGCACCGCGAGCCTGCCGCGGTGCTGCTCGGCTTTCGCCTCGAGGTCGCGAACGTCGACGTTGCCATGCGGATCGGTCGCCACCACCACGACGCGATACCCGGCCATCACCGCGCTCGCCGGATTGGTTCCGTGCGCCGATGCAGGAATCAACACGACATTGCGATCGCCTTGTCCCCTGTTCTGGTGATACGCCCGAATGACGGCGAGGCCGGCAAACTCGCCCTGCGCGCCGGAATTCGGCTGCAGCGAGGTGGCGGGCAACCCGGTGATGGCGCAAAGCGCTTGCTCCAGCTCACGGCAGATCTGCTCGTAGCCATGGGTTTGATCGGCGGGCGCGAACGGGTGAATGCGCGCGAACTCTTCCCATGACACGGGATACATCTCGCTCGCCGCATTGAGCTTCATCGTGCACGAGCCAAGGGGAATCATCGACGTATCGAGGCCGATGTCCTTGCGCTCGAGCGATCGGATGTAGCGCATCATCTCGGTTTCCGAATGATGCGAGTTGAACACCGGATGCGTCAGATAAGCGCTCGTGCGTCGCAGCGCCGGCGGCACTGCCGGCTCGTCGCCCAGTGACGCGGCGTCGATCGCAGGCGCATCCTTCCCTGCCGCCACCGCGAACACGTTAACGATTGCAGTGATGTCTTCGATCGTCGCCGTCTCGTCGAGCGAAATGCCGACAGCCGCTTCACCGCTATAGCGGAAATTGATTCCTGCCGCTTCCGCCTTTGCGCGCACCGCTTTGACCGCCGCCACTGGCCCGCTCACGCGCAACGTGTCGAAATAGGCATTGTTCTCCTGGGTGAATCCCAGCGCGCGCAACGAGCGGTCGAGCAGGCGCGCCAGCCCATGTAGACGCGTGGCAATCGCGCGAATCCCGCGCGGACCGTGATACACGGCATACATCGCCGCCATGTTCGCGAGCAGCGCCTGCGCCGTACAGATATTTGACGTCGCCTTCTCCCGCCGGATGTGTTGTTCGCGCGTTTGCAGCGACATGCGATAGGCCGACTTGCCGTGAGCGTCGATCGACACACCGATGATGCGGCCCGGAAGATGCCGCACGTGATCTTCTTTCGCCGCGAAGAACGCGGCATGCGGCCCGCCAAAACCGAGCGGCACACCAAACCGTTGCGAGTTGCCGAATACGACGTCGGCGCCCATTTCCCCGGGCGGCGTGATGAGCGCGAGCGCGAGCAAATCGGTGGCGACGGCCACCAGCACGCCGGCCTCGCTGGCGCGTGCGATAAACGGCCGCAAGTCGTCCACCCGTCCCGCCTCGTCTGGATACTGCACCAGCGCGCCGAACACGCCGGGGCCAAACGACATCTGATCCGCTGGCCCGACACGAAGCTCGATGCCGAGCGGTTCCGCGCGGCTGCGCAGCACCTCGATGGTCTGCGGAAAGCAGCGGTCCGAAACGAGAAACACGCCGGCCGTGCCGCTCAACTTCCTGGTCTGCACGCGGTGCACCAGCGCCATCGCCTCGCCTGCGGCCGTGCCCTCGTCCAGCAGCGACGCGTTGGCGACCGCCATTCCGGTCAAATCGCTGACCATCGTCTGGAAGTTGAGCAGCGACTCGAGGCGGCCTTGTGCGATCTCTGCCTGGTACGGCGTGTACGGCGTGTACCACCCGGGGTTTTCGAACAGGCAGCGGCGAATGACGCTCGGCGTCAACGTGTCGTAGTAGCCGAGGCCGATGAAGCTGCGAAACACCTTGTTCTTGCAGGCGATGCCTTTGAGCCGTGCGAGGTACTGAGATTCGCTTTCGGCCGGCGGCAGTTCGAGCGGCTTCGTGAGGCGGATGCTCGCCGGGATTGCTTCGTCGATCAGCGCATCCAGCGAGGATGCGCCAACTTGGTCGAGCATGGATTTGAGATCGTCAGGACGGGGACCGATGTGCCTTGGCGCGAAGTGATCTAAAGGCTCTACGTTCATTCTCGTGCGCTATTCTCCGGTGAGTGACTGATACGCGGTGGAGTCGAGCAGCGACGCGGCTTCACCAGCGTCGGCGAGGCGAATCTTGATCATCCACGTCTCGTGCGGCCTGGCGTTGACCTGTTCCGGCTTGTTTTTCAAGTCGCCGTTGACCTCGGTGACCTCGCCCGTCATCGGCGCGAACAGCTCGGACACGGCCTTGACCGATTCGATCGTGCCGAACGGCTGCCCTGCGGTGAGCTTGGTACCCACGCCGGGCAGCTCCACATACACAACGTCGCCAAGCTGTTGCTGTGCGAAGTCAGTGATGCCGACGGCGCCGGTATTGCCGTCGATGCGAATCCACTCGTGGTCTTTTGTGTACTTCAGATCTGATGGGTACATAGATTGATCCCAGGCCGGGCTAAAGCCCTGCGACGGGCGTCACGACCGCGACCTCTTGTAAAACGGCATCTGCACCACGATCGCGCGGGCGCGACGGCCGCGGACGTCGATCTCGAGTTCGGTGCCGAGCTCGGTCATGCTCGCCGGCACATACGCCATACCGATTGCCTTCTTCAAAAACGGCGTCTGCGTGCCGCTGGTGACGTAGCCCACTTGATCGTTGTCGCGCATCACGACGTATCCATGCCGTGCGATGGCACGGTCGATCATCGCGAAGCCCACGAGCTTACGTTTGAGACCGGAGGCCTTCTCGCGCTGCAGCACCTCATGGCCGATGAATTCCGGCTTGTTCCAGCCGACGATCCATCCAAGGTCGGCTTCGAGCGCCGTCGTCGTCTCGTCGATATCGTTGCCGTAGAGCCGCATCGAGGCTTCGAGGCGCAGCGTGTCGCGCGCGCCGAGCCCGCACGGAATCAACCCGTCGCCTCTGCCCGCGTCGAGCAACGCATCCCACACTCGCGAGGCCATGTTCGGCTGCACGAACACCTCGAACCCGTCTTCGCCGGTGTAGCCGGTACGCGAAATCGTGGCGCGGACGCCGGCGACTTCGCCGTGCCCAAACCAGTAGTACATGATGCCCGCGAGCTCCACGCCCGTGAGACTCTGAAGGATCGTTCTCGCCTTCGGCCCCTGCACCGCGATGAGCGCGTAGCGATCGCTCGAGTTCACGATAGCAACGTCGCCCGCTTCCTTCGCGTGCTCCGCGATGTAGGCGTAATCCTTCTCGATGTTGCTGGCATTGACGACGAGCAGGAAGTGACTCGGGGCAAAGCGGTAGACGAGGAGGTCGTCGACAAACGTGCCTTTTGGCGTCATCAGGCCGGAATACTGCGCCTGGTTCAGGTGCAGCTTGGACGCGTCGTTGCTCGTGATGTGCTGCACGGCGGCCAAGGCGTCTTTCCCTGCAATCTCGATCTGGCCCATGTGCGAGACGTCAAAGAGCCCGGCGGCCGAGCGCACGGTGTTGTGCTCGCTGACGATGCCTGAATACTCGACGGGCATGTCCCAACCAACAAACGGCACCATGCGGGCGCCGAGAGCAACATGGTTGGCGTGGAGCGGAGTTTTTTTCAGGGTTGCGCCGGCGGTGTCGGTCATGGAGGTGAGAAACGGACTGTGCCGCCCTACAGCGTCGGCAGGGCGCGCTACAGACGTCTCACGGTACTATGTCGCTCTTGGCGCGGTCAACCCGCACAACCGGTTATTGCCGGGTGAGCTCAACGTGACCGGGGTACACGCGCGTGCAGTCGTAATAAATCGCCGTACCTGAGAGCGCGTTTTCCGAGCCGGTGAGTTGCAACAGAAAGCTGCCCGCGAGCGGACCGAACAAGGGGTCGCTGCAAGTCGGGCGCGCGGTTGGGTTGAGGATGAACGCGAACCCGCCAGTCGTGGGCAGCGGCGACAGATTGATTAGCGCCTGACCGCTTTTCGTGCTGGCGGGAAACTGCGCCGTCCACGTGCCAAGTAAGGCGGGACCTGCTCCCGAACCTTCAACCCTGAGCGTGCCCGCTCCGTTGAGGTCGTCACTCAGCGTCCCGGCCCATACCCTGGAGATTGTGGCGGGCGTTCGACTCGGGCCAGTTGGCGACTCATCCCCGCACCCGAGGAGGGGCGCGGCAGCAAAAATGATTGCAAGGCACGTACGATGCATGACGGCTCCTTGTGTGATCAGCGAGTCGGAAAGGCATGAAAGCCGGTGCGCGTGGCCCCGATGTACATCGCATCGCCGGCGACCAGCGGAGGCCACATGAAGCCGATTTGGTAGTCGCCCATGCGCCACTTCTCCTGTCCGGTCTCGATGTCGAGCGCGACCAGCAGGCCCGACACATACGGCACATAAACCGTGTTGGCGTCGTTGGCAAAGATGAACGACGTGGAACCGTCGAACCCACCGGCGTGCCGCCACCGCTCCTTCTGGGTTGCCGTGTCGTACGCAATGACGTAGCCGGTGAGCGAACCCGCAACGAGCACGTGCCGCGCAAGGGTGAGCACGCGGTGATCCACGTCCGAGGGGCGCACGATCGATTTGATCTCGCCGGACACCTTCGGGATGGTCCATTTCCGCTCGCCCGTGTCGCGATCGAGCGCGTAGATGTTGCCATCGCCGGCCGACGCGATCACGAGTCCTTCTTCGAGCACCAATCCGCCCGCCCAATTGGTCTGCGACATCACATTACTCGTCTCTGGAAAATCCGACTTCCAGCGAACCCTGCCGGTTGCGCGATCGAGTGCCACAACCCCGCCTGTCTCTGGAATGCGAAAGTTCGTATACCCAGCGAATAACTGCTGCCCACTCACAATCGGTTCGTAGACGGTCGTCTCCCTGCGGTCGGAGATGGCGCTGGACCACCTCAGGGCACCGCTCGCGGCGTCGAGCGCGTAGACACGGCCCACCGGCGATCCGGTGAACACGATGCCGTCCGCTGCACCTCCAAGAAAGACTCCTGCCGCGTAACCGTCATCGGGCAAGAAACGCCATCGCAGTCCGCCATCGTCTGCGTTAAATGCCATCAGGTTGTAGTCGCCGACGACGACCACACCGTTCGTGACAGTTACGGCGTCTCCAACGGTCGATTCACCGGGCTCGCCTGTGCGCGCCCGCCACCGGACTTTTCCTGTATCACGGCCAATGGCAATGACGTCGTGACGCTTGCCGAGAAAGTATGCCGTTTGTTCATCCACGGCCGGCACACCGCGGCCTTCACCCTCGACGCGCCAGAGTGCCGTGGGGGCGGTCGGCTGCCCCTGAGAGGTGGGGGCAGCCGACGTAAACGCGACCGAAAGACCGAATAACGCCGGAAGCGTTCGCTTCATACGCCTCCCGTTGCTGTCCACCACAATCCGATGCCTGTCTGGCCATCGTGAATTGCAACCTCGCCGTTATCGTGCACTTGCAGATACGCGCCGGGATTCCCGTCGGTGCCGCTCGCCCACAATGCGGCGCCGCCGCCGTAGATCACAAAATTGCCGTCGACTTGCAATTCGGCCCAACCCGCCGCCAGTCCGGCCGTTCCACTCGCCCATCGCGGTCGAGTCCACGTGTCGTAGAGCACGAGGTTGCCATCTGACTGGTAGCGCAAGACGAATCGGCCGTTCGGCGATGCGATCTGCTGGTCGGCGTAAAGGCGTTGGCCCGCCGTCAGCGTGCCAGGCCCAGTGGGATTCCCGCCGGAGGGCAGCGGCGGGACTTCAGAACTCGCGCGCACGCGCACGCCCATGATGTTGCTGAGCACGCCGGCAATCAGGTCGTCCGACCACTTTGCTTCCTGCTTATGCGCGGGTCCAATGAACCCGTAGTTCCTCGCGCCAGGATAGAATTGAGCGTCGGTCGCCACAATGCCGTCGTGCGATGTATTGCACGTTCGATCGGCGGTGATCACCCAACACCAGAGCGGATCGAGTTCGCGAATCCAGGCAGCCGCCCTGAACAGTTCGCGCGCAACAGATTGCGCGGCCGCATTCCACGGCGGATAGTTGTGCGCGATGTAAGTCCCTGCCCACTCAAAGGCCAGCACAGCGCTGACCATACCGGCGTAGGCCCATTCGCGCCGATCGGGAAAGAGTCCTACCGCAAATCCCGCCCTGCGATAGTCGTTGGCCACGAACACAAGGCCGACACGGTGAGGAATCGTGACCAACTCGCGTACCAGATTTCCGCCGGAATTGAGGGTTGCAAGATAGCCGGACGGCGGCACCATTTGTCCCGCCACTGGTGCGGCGTAGCCAATGCCGGCCGTTGACAGCAACGTCCAGAGTGTCGCCGTGTTAACGGCGGCGGCCGCGGCGCGCGCAGCGGAAATGACACCGAAGATCCACGTGAATTCGTTCTGCGAGACCTCGTACGACCACAACAGGCCGAGCGCGTTGTACAGGTCGTAACTGAATCTCGCGGCGTCGGTTCCGCGCTGCATGAACAGCGCACCCTCGTGCGGTGTACCAAGGGTGAGAATGCCGGCAAGCGGGTGCGACTTGCTCCATTCCCGCGAGACGATGCCGCCGTTGCTGTGTCCAACGGCGATGGTGTTGGGGGGCAACAGGTAACCACCCTGGTTTTGGATGGCACTTGCCTGCGTCTCGAACGTTTCGATCGAAGGCAGACCGGGGTTGTACGCTTGAATCGCCAGCCGGCTCTGCAGTCGAGCGGCAGCCTCGGCCCATGTTCCACTATCGCCGAGAAAGCCGTGCACAAACACGACCGGCCGGTCCTGTGCCGTCGCGGTGGATCCATGGATGATCGTCCAGACGACGAGCAGCGCAGAGAGGATGCGATGGCGAGTCATGATCATCGCTCCTTCCCGGCGACAACGTTGGAGACCGTCATCTGCATGACGAACCGCTGCGAAGAATGGCCCGGCACCCGTGATTCGTCGCGCCAGACGCGCTGCACAAGGCTGCCGTCGCTCAGGCGTTCGTACTGATATGTCGAATGGCTTTCGAGCACGCCGTTGCGAACCACGTTGATCTCGACCGGAGTGGCCGTGGCGCGTGCGACAAGAACTTCCTGCAACGCGTCGCCGAACGGCGTGACGTACTTCTCGAAGCCGCGAAACTGACCCTTTGGCGGTCCCAAGTCGCGGCGCAGCCGCTCGCTGCGATCCGCCACACTATCGCGCAGAACGACGCCTCCGCTCCCCGCAGCCGCTCGCAACTCCGCGGGAGGCAACCATGCGGCATTTGCGGCCCCATCGCCGACGCCGATCAACTGTCCGTCTTTGTTCAGAATGCGCAGAGGAGATCCGTCCTCGTCGAACTCCACGCGCATGCCCTCATGCGGATCCGGAGCCACTCCCGCCAACGCCGCGTTGCCCGGGGTTTGGTAGACCACCGTCGTTCGCTGCTTTCCACCAACCGTCGCACGCGTCACGCGATAATGCACGGCCGGCATCTCGCGAATTACACGCCCGCCCTCGTCGACGACGCTCCGCTCGATGACAACGTCTGCGCTAAACACTTCCGTACCCGGGTTGTCGCCCTGTGTGATTGCCGCCTGCGACGAGGCCTTGACACCCGCCGACATCGCGACGAGAGCCGTCGCGATCGCCCACCGCGCTCGACGAGCGCGTATCGATCCACTGTTCATGACGCCTCCTCCAAGCCGGCATCGCTGTCGATGCCGGACGCTGGAGCGGCGTGTGACCTCGGGACCTCTACCCCGCCTCGCCGCGATTCAGCCGGTGGCCCCGGTCCATTCCACCGTCCGCCGCTCGGGCGGGCGGTACTTCAAGTAGTTATTGAGCGTGTGGTACGAAATCCCCAACACCTTGCACGCTTCGCGCTTGTTGCGGCCGCAGCGTTCGTGGATCAGACGCGCATAGCGGCTCCCCCACGCCCGCATGGTGTCGCTTTCGTGCACGGACGGCATCAGCACTTCGCTGTACGCGCCGCGCAGGCTCACCGGGAGGTGGTCCAGCCCGATTTCGCCCAGCTCGCAGATGGCAATCGCGCCTTCGATCATCCGTTCGAGCTCGCGCACGTTTCCGGGCCAGTCGTAGGTCATGAGCGCGTCGATTGCGGCGGGCGTCATCGTGAGGCGCCCCCGTCCCCCGTGCTGCGAAAGAAAGTGATGGGCGAGTTCGAGAATGTCCTCCTTTCGCTTGCGCAGCGGCGGGACGGAAACGTCGACGCCGCCGAGACGGTAAAAGAGGTCGGCGCGAAACAGGCCGCGCTCGACGAGCGCCGAGAGCGGGCGATTGCTGGCGGCGACGATGCGCGTGTTGATGCGGCGGCGGCTATGTCCGCCAACGCGCTCGACAGTGAGATCCTGGATCGCTCGCAGCAGCTTGGCTTGCGCGGCAAGCGAAAGCTCCGACACCTCATCCAGAAACAGCGTGCCGTTGTCGGCGTACTCGAACTTGCCGCGGCGCCCGCGCACACCCGTCGCGGTGCGTTCCTCGATGCCAAAAAGCTCCGCTTCAATCAGCGTTTCAACCAGCGCCGCACAATTGATCGCGACAAAGGGTCCCTGGCAACGGCGGCTCAGACTGTGAATCTGACGTGCCACCAGTTCTTTTCCGGTACCGCTCTCGCCCTCCACGAGCACGGTAAAGTCGGTTGTCGCCACGCGTTCGATCCGCTCGCGCAGCGCGTGCATGACCGCGCTCGATCCAATGAGTGGCGCGGCTTCGTCGCGATAGTCGCCGTCGGGGCCGTACTGCAGCTTGGCGAGCCGCTCGGTGTCGAGCAGCAGCGCGGCGAAACTCGCCGACGTTTCCAGCAGCTGGCACGTCCACTCGTCCACGGTCCGATTGGACGGCAGCGACGCCTCCAGGACGACCCGGCGCGTCGGATCCGACATCGGAATCGGATAGGCGATGTAATCACGTGTCTTAATTGGCTGTCCCGGCCGCAGCGACGAGGTGTTGCTGAGCTCGTTGAACCGCACGGTGCCTGGGGTGAGCACGCGGCGCAACCGCTCGAGCAGTGCGGTTTGCATGTCGCCACGTCCCTGTGTCACCAACCAGTCTTTGGTCACCTCGCGCACGACGTCGTGGACACCGCTCCGGCGGTCCGCACGGCGGTTGCAGATCATCACGCGATCTTCAGGCATGAGATCCATGTCGCTACTCCGGATTCGAGGTGCCGGGTGAGATACCAAGCTCGATGCCAAATCCGATACGACTGGGGCTGCCCATTTGGCGGACCGTGTTGCCATGATTCAAGCCTCGTTTTCCGGGTCGCGGGTAGTTGCTACCCGTCCGGTCCGGTCGTAATGGGAAGTTCCTACCCGGTTCCCGAGTACGATTCGTTCCAATCCAGTTGCTGCTCGAACACGATCGCGGCTTCGTAGCGCAGCGGTTCGAGCGACGTCACCCGGCAGCGATCGACGCGGCCTGCAATAGAGCGGCGCAACGGACCGGACAACTGCAACTCCGTTCGCGCGCCAGGTTTTATGCGGCTGCCGGATTCGAGCAGCGCGCCGCCGCAACTCACGTTGATGAGCGTGACTTCCTGTCCAGGCCGCAGAAGCGCAATCGGATGCCATGGGGTTACTTCCGGCGGCACTCGCACGGCATGCCGCCGCTCGATTTCGTTTACTCGTCCCGCCACTGCCGGCCGGCCGCGTCGAACCGCAAAACTCGCAGGCGTCCAGTCGCACCGAGCAGGCGCACCGCCAGTTGTGGACCGATCGGCGCCGCAAAATACAGCGTGCCGCTGCTGGTGCTTCCTAGAGGGCTGAACGACACCAACGCTGTGTTCCCGAGGCGCAGTGGGTTGGAACCCGCGGCCAGCGCGGCGCCGGTATCGGCTTCCTCAACGTTCTGGTTGATCCGGAGCGCAAACGTGCCGAGATGATCGGACCAGCGCTCCTCCGGCGCGATCGGCAGATCGATGCCGCGATCGATGTCGGTTTGCAGCACACCATCGCCGTCCCCGTCGGCGTAAAGACCGACGCGGTCGAGCGTGTTTCGGTCGATCCGCAACGCAACGGTCACGTTGCGTCTGATGGCTTCGACGCGGGCATGCTGCAGGCGCGCGGCGACGTATCGGATGCCCGCGCGTGCTTCGTGGTGTTGACGCGCGGCGTGCCACAGCGGAATGGCGATGCCGGACAGCACCGCCACCAGACCCGCAGTAAACACGACGTCGATCAGGGCGGCACCTCGTGCCGCGGGTGCGCCCATGAGGTCAGCGATCTCCCGCGCGCTGCGGCTGCTGCACCGTGACGAGCGCTTTCAGCTTGAGGAAGCTCTTCTCGCCGATCCCCTTGACGTTCATCAGCTCCTCGATCTTCTTGAAGCCGCCGTTCTTTTGCCGGTACTCCACGATGCGTTCGGCAACCGCGCGGCCGATGCCCGGCAGACCGTCGAGCTGATCGACGGAGGCGGTATTCAGGTTCACTGGCGCTTTCGCGGGAGCGGCAGCCGCGGGCTTCTCGTTTTGAGCCGCGGATATCATCGGCGTGGCGGCAAACGCTGCGCACACGAGCAGCGTGGCAATCAGCATTCTCATGGCATCTCCTTGTTTGTGTGGCTGCGGACCTGGTCCGCGCTGAACATGAACGAACGACGACCGCCGCCTGCTGTGAATCCGTTGACCGAGGTCAGGAGCCACCGGCGTCCCCGCAAGCGGCAGTCGCCGGTCCAGAGAGCAAGCGCCGCGCCCGCGGCCAGGCGTACGCAAGCGACGGAAACACGAGCAATCTCGGAGGATCTGGGAGGCCGCTGCTGCAGGCGCGCAACTCGAGTTGCGCGCCGCCTTGAGATCTGAACGATTGTCTCGAAAACACGAGGATGCGATCGGTAACGCGCGTTACGCGGCGTGCGACGCGTGTTCACGCGGGTACGCAGCCATAATGATCCATCCCCGCGCGCGTCGTGAACTTCTCACGATCGTCAGTCCTCCCTGAGAACGGAGGTTTCAATGCCTGAAGTGAGCGTTGCCGATATTGACCTCCGGGCACTGACAGCGGCGCGGCGGTTCTTCCCTTCTCCGATCGCGTGGGAGGACGAAGTCCTCTACTTCCTCATGCTCGACCGGTTCTCGGACAACCACGAGAACGATTACATCGGCAACGACGGCCATCGCGTCCTCGGCGGCACGACTGCGCCGTTCCAACCCGGCGACGCGGGCAATGCGCCGCGTGAGGCATGGGTCCGCGCCGGACGGCGCTTCTGCGGCGGCTCGCTGCTCGGACTCGAAAGCAAGATCGGCTATCTCGCGCGCCTTGGCGTGACCGCCATCTGGATCAGCCCGATCTTCAAGCAGGTGGCGTCGCGCGAGACGTATCACGGCTACGGCGTCCAGGATTTTTTCGACGTCGATCCCCATTTTGGGACTCGCGACGATCTGCGCGCGCTGGTGCAAACCGCGCACGATCACGGCGTCAGGGTGATCCTCGACATCATCCTCAATCACACCGGCGACGTGTTTGCGTACCATGCCGATCGCTATGAGACGCGGCGCGCCGACGGCACGACGTTCATGGATCCGCGCTGGGACGGGCGCGAATATCGCGTCGCCGGGTTTCGCAAGGGCGGCATCTTGCCGCGCGAGCTGCAGTCGCTCGCCACCTTTACCCGCAAGGGACGCATCGAGAACTGGGACTACGATCCGGAGTTTCTCGAAGGCGACTTCTCCGATCTCAAGAACGTGCAACTGGGGCGCGGCAACGTGGACGACTATCGTCCATCGGACGCGCTCAGGGTCCTCGCCACCGTCTACAAGTTCTGGATCGCGTTTGCGGACATCGACGGGTTTCGCATCGACACGGTCAAGCACATGGATCTCGGCGCGTCGCGATTTTTCGGCTCCGTGATCCACGAGTTCACGCAGAGCATCGGCAAAGAGAACTTTTACCTGATCGCTGAAATCACCGGCGGCCGCACGCGCGCGTTCCAAACGCTCGAAACGACCGGCCTCGACGCCGCACTCGGCGTAGACGACATCCCCGACAAAGTGGAATACCTGGTCAAGGGTTTCCGCAACCCTGAGGATTACTTCAGTCTCTTCCGCAACTCGCTCCTGGTGCAGAAGGAATCGCACATCTGGTTTCGCAACAAGGTGGTCACGATGTTCGACGATCATGATCAGGTGCGCAAAGCAAACAACAAGGCGCGGTTCTGCGCCGATCGCGGCAGCGAGCGCCAGGTGATGAGCGCGCTCGCTCTCAACGCGACGACACTCGGCGTTCCATGCGTGTATTACGGGACCGAACAGGCCTTCGACGGCAGCGGCGGTTCCGATCAATTCCTGCGCGAAACCATGTTCGGCGGCGAGTACGGCGCGTTGCAGAGCCGCCGTCGCCACTTCTTTCGCGAGGATGAACCTGTCTATCGCGAGCTCGCCAAGGTGCTGCGCGTCCGGCGCGAGAAGCTTGCGCTTCGCCGCGGACGTCAATACCTGCGCGAGATTTCAGGCAACGGCTTCGACTTCGGCCCGCCTCGCCAGCTCGGTCACGAAATCCGCTCGGTCGTGCCGTGGTCGCGCATTCTCGACGAAGCGGAAGTTCTCGTCGCAATCAACACCGACGCGGCGAACGCGTGCACGGCGTGGGTCACAATCGACGCTGGGCTCCACCGCGCGGGTGAGGAGCTTCGGTGCCTTTACTCAACTGAAGCGGCAGAGATCGGCCGCACCGTTCGCGTCGAGCCGCGCAACGGCAAGGCGGTTCAACTCGAGGTCCCAGCGGCAGGATTCGTCATCTACGAGTAGCGATTCGCGGCGCGGCGGCCCCGCGTCAAGCAATGAGCGACGGCGCCCTTTGCCCTTGCGAGTGGTTACCGGCTCGACAGCCTCGCCATCACGTAATCCCACCGCCCGCCCGCCTGCTCCACGATGCGCGCGACATCATCGGCCAGGAGGTAGCGCTTGCCCACGAGCTCGTTCGCTTTGCTGGCGACGGAGGCAAGGTATTCGTCGCGGCTGCGATACCGCTCCTGAACCGCTCGGCGCGGATCGTTCGACTGCTCGCGATCGGCACGCGTGCGCGGCAGCGGGATGAACGAACCTTGCATGCTCGAGACGACGTTGGATGGACCAGAGCGTTCGTTGAACAGGTTCCATCCCGTATAGGTCGCGAGCGGCGCCGCCAGCTCGGGCACGCGGATGCCGGCAAGCTCGTTGCCGTCCGCATCAACTTGCGGGACGAGAATCGGAAAGGCGGAGCCAATCTTCGGCGGCTCCTGCGACACGATGCCTTTGCTGATGAAGTCGGGTCCGTAGTTGGCGCGATACGCCCGGTGTGGCGTAGTCGCGACGGTGACCGACGGCAGTTGAGGAAACTTGAGTTTATCCGGCGTGACGAGTGTGCCGGCATCGATGCGCGGGTACGCGCTTGGAGGCGGCGCCATGCCGTCGCTAATCCAGTTGTTCATGGCGACGAGCAGCGCACGCATGGCCCAGCGATAGTCGAGTGGATTGTTCATCTGCTGGCCGATGGTGCGCGACGGCGGGAACGCTGCCACTCCATGCTGACCCGAAGTGAGCAGATACACACGCACGTTCGGCGGCAGCGGCGCATCGGCTTTGCCGTCGATGGCCGTGTGAATCAACGAGGCGGCCCGGCCCCAGTACTCGTAGGAGGTGTTGGTGTAGAAGATGTTCGGCTGAAACGGCGGTTTGGTTGCGTGTGTCAGCAGGCCATCTTCGATGCCGGTCTCGGGATCGCGCTGCGGCAGATCGGTAAACGGAAAGATGTCGGTCGGATAAAAGAAGTTGAGGTACGGATGCCCGTCGCGCGACGGCTGCGCGAAGCGATGGTTGAAGCTGCCGCGGCCGCTGCCCGCGACGTGCGGCATGACGCCGTCGAACACTTTCCGGTGCGCCTCGTCTTCGTTGAATCCGTAATACAGATACGTGCGCAGAAAGCGGCCGCTTTGAGAGATGCCGAACGCGATCGCACGTTTGATTGCACCAGTGGGCAAGCCGAGCTCACTCGATCCGGCGTACTTCAGCCGCGAGATCGTGTCACGGATTGCCGCAGGGCCGACGCCCACTACGGCCGGATCCTGCGAGCGGTACACAACCTCGTAAATCTTCTTGGACTCGAAGCCGGCCGCCATCCGGATGCTTCGGCCGTCCTCGCCGAACTGCCACTCGCTGCGCGCAATCGTGCGCCGCGCGCCTTCAACGGAGTCGCGCACCGTCAGCACTGCGGCGGCATCATTGGGGTCGGCGACGCGATACGCCATATGATCGCGGTCCGCGAGTGACGCCTGCTTCATCGTCTCGATCGGGACGAAGTCGCTGCGCACAAGGCCCGTGATCGGCCGCCCGTCGGCTTCCCGTGCGATCGGCGCGTACACGCGCAGCAAGCCTTCACGCGTCGGCGGATCGAACTGCCAGCCTACCCACAGCAACGTAAAGCCGCGCTCGAGCAGGAAACCGTCGCCGAAGTGCTCGGCGTCCTGGGGATCGAGGCTGCCGCCGGCGCGATCGAAGAAACCGAGCATCCCCTTCCCGCCGCGGTTGGAGACCTCGTACAGCACGGTGCCGTTTGCGCGAGCTGGGTCTTTCGGCTTGATCAGATAGAAGTCGGATGAGAACTCAACTTTGCCGGCGTCGTTCGTCGGCGCCTTGCCGATGTCGGTGATGATCTGGTTGACCGTGGCGCGCGGATCGACCGCAAAGTGGATGGTGCCGGTGAGCTTTTCGTATGGACCGGTGGCGCCGAAGGCCTTGCCGGCTAGGACATCGGCGCGAGCCTTCACCTCGATGCGTGCCACCTCCGCGTGAACAGGCGCGGCTATGAGCATCAGAGCGACTGCGATCCATAGTTTCAAGGCGACCTCCCCTGGAGTTGCCGTCTGCGGATTCTACATCGCTCGGTTCATCGCGCAGCAAGTGACGGGCGATGCCCTATCGCCCGCGCTCACCCGGACGGCGCTCTTTCTGAATTGCGGCTGGTATTGGCTCCTCGACCAATACTTTGCGAGCGAGATCAACTCGACAGTGCCCCGTGAGCGTTTTGAAGTTGGCCACGTGGAGGATCGCCAGGCCGTCTGTACCGCCTCGGAGCCACGCGCGTACTCCATGGCGTGACGCTGCTGCTCTTTCTGGATTGGCGCGTTTCGCACCTTCGGGGCACGGGCGCGCAGGTTCGCGGCAGCGCGACGAAGCGTTGCTCTTTTCGTGCAAATATTGAGCAGCACCCATGAGTATCGAGGACCTCGCCCATCTCCGCAAACGACTCGACGACATCGATGCCGTGATCGTGTCGGCGCTCGGCGAACGAGCCCGGCTTGCACGCGAAATTGCCGTGCTCAAAGCAGAATCGGGCGGGCCCGTCCGGGACATCGATCGTGAAACCGCCCTGCTGCAGCATCGTTCGGCATTCGGAGAACGTGTCGGCCTCGACCCGGTGTTCGTCCGCCGCCTCTTCCGCGAGATCATGGACGACTCGCTGCGCCGGCAGCACGAGGCGCTGCAGGCGCCGGCCGAAGCACAGCAGGAACTGCGCGTCGCGTATCAGGGCAGCGAAGGCGCCTACGGACATCAAGCGGCCTGTCAGCATTTCGGCGTGTCGCGGCGAGCGGTTGCGCTCAAGGGCTACAGCACGCTGCGCCAGATGCTCGAAGCGGTGCTCGAGGGCGACGCCGATCGCGGTGTGCTGCCACTTGAGAACACCACGGCTGGTTCGGTGTTCGAGGCGTACGATCTGCTGCTGCGGTTCAACCTGTCGATCGCGGGCGAAGAGATCGTCGAGGTCCGCCATTGTCTCCTGGGCGTGGCGGACACGCCGGTTGACGCACTCCGTCGCGTGCATTCGCATCCGCAGGCGCTGGCGCAGTGCAGCGAGTTCCTGAATCAGCTTTCGGATTGCGAGCAGGTAGCGTCGGCCAACACAGTCGAAGCGGCGAGGCATGTCCACGATTCTGGTGATCCGGCGCAGGCGGCGATTGCCAGCGACGAAGCGGCCGCGCAGTTCGGCCTCCACGTGCTCCGTCGCGATATCGCGAATCAGCCAGTCAACTACACGCGCTTCGTCATCGTCGCGGCCGCGCCCGTAGAGTGCGATCCGCGCATCGCCGCAAAAGTGTCGCTCGTGCTCGCCACGCGGCATGAGCACGGCGCGCTCGCGCGGTGCTTGAACATCATTGCCGACGAGGGGCTGAGCCTCACCAAGCTCGAATCGCGGCCGCGTCCCGGGAGCCCGTGGGAATACGTCTTCTATGTCGACATCGAGGGACATCTGGTCGAGCCGCGAATGCAGGCCGCGCTCACGGCGCTCGCCGGGCGAACACTGTTCGTGAAAGTGCTTGGCTGTTATCCGGCGCGCGAGCTGCCGAAGGCGCCGGCAGCGTCGAACTAGGACGAAGAACGAGAACCGTTACTTCGTCGGTTTGGGTCCGGCATCCGGTACCACCACTCGAATCGTACCGTCGCGCTTGTTCAGGATCAGCACCTGACCGTCGGGTCCAAGGCCGAAGCGCAGATCGGCGCGCGTCGCGGGCTTCTTTCCCTGCTGGACGTTCTTCGCCTGAATCAACTGCAGCAGCGTTTTCGCCTCGCCGTTATCGTCGAAGAGGATGCGGCGAATCGCATCCTGTCCGCCGCCGGCTGGTAACTTGTCCGCGCTGACATAGAAAATTTCACCACTTGGGTTGTCGCCGAAGATCAACAACCCGTTCAGCTGTCGGATCGCGGGGTGGCGATACACGAAGCCGCCAATCGCGGCACAGTTGTTTTGCAGCAACGGATCGATCTGACCGTACTCGACGACAGGATAGGTCACCTTTGAATCGCCGCGTGGATGTTCGGTGCTTACCAGGCGATTGACGTAGGCATAGCTGCCTTCCCAATCGTTCCAGCCAAGATTCGCACCCGCCGTCACGGGGCTGATTTCTTCGACAATGTTCTGCCCGATGTCCGACATGAACATGCGGCTGGTTTTCGAATCCCAGAACAGTCGCTGCGGGTTGCGCACACCGTAGGCGTAGATTTCACCGAGCGTGTCGGCCTTGGCATCGTTCGCGAACGGATTACTCGCAGGAATGCCGTACTTGCCGTTGGCGCTGTTTTTCCCGAGCGGATCGATGCGCAGGATCTTGCCGAACGCGGAGTTCAGATTCTGCGCCAGGTCGAGCGGGTCGCCGCCGCTGCCGCCGTCCGCGACGCCGACATAAAGCAAACCGACGTCAGCGTCACGATCTGACGCGAGCGGATTGAAAGTGATGTGCCCGCCGTTGTGATTTGGAAATGGCTGCTCGAATCGCATCAGCTCGCGCGGCGGCCCGCCGTCGTAGGTGGCCGCAGACGGCGTCTTCGCTGTCCATTCGAGCAGCACCGTATCGTGGGTGTGATTGCCGCCGCCTGGCTTGAAGTCCGCCGCGGGCGTGGTGTTGCTGGTATCGGTGTAGGTGTAGAACTTGCCGAAGCCAGGGGCGCCGCGGCGGGCGAACTGCGGGTGGAACGCGAAGCTTTGAAATCCACGCTCGCTGCCCTGTGACTGCACACTCACACCCCACGCCTCGTCGCGGAGGTCGAGATATCTGGTGACGTTTTGCCCGTTGTAACCAAGGGTGTAGAGAATGCCGCGCATGTCGCTCACAAACAGGCGGCGCGTGCCGGGCTCGTCCACCAGGGTCATCAGGCGCGCGGCCTCGCCGTCGACGTCCGGAATCGACGCGAATTCCGCGAATCTCACCTTGATCACGCCTTCGGTCGCCGGAATCGGCGCGGGAAACGGATCGTTTGTCGTGTTCGTCGAATTGGGTGGTGTCTGCGCCGCGGCCGGGGATGTCACGAGAAGCGCAATCGCAAGCAGGCGAAGAATGGACATTCCGGCAGGCTAGATGGAACCGAGGATCGAGTCAACTCTCTGGTAACATCTGCACGTCCCAGGAGGGCTCATGCGACCCCGCATCGCGACGTTCGGCGTTTTATTGCTCGCGTGCACGATCGTTTCGACCCCGCGTCCGGTCCTTCACGCACAGCAGGCAGCAACGGCCGCTGCCAGCTGCTCGCTTACGTGGATCGGCCACGAGTCCGAGATCGAGCAATACATGCTGTCGGCGACGGTTGCCAAGATGGAACAGGTGCCGATTGGCGTCACCAAACCGCAACGTGTCGTGTTTGAGCCCGGCGGACCGGTTGGCCGTGCGGCGTGGAAGCCGCTGCTGCCTTCCTATCGCTCCGGCTTCCACGAAAGCTATAAGGCCGAACTTGCGGCCTATGCGCTCGACCGGTTGCTCGAGATGCATATGGTGCCGCCGGTCATCGAACGGAAGATCGACCGTGCAACCGGCGCGCTCGTCTACTGGATCGAGAACATTCATCCATGGGATATCAAGAAGCCGCCAACTGGGCCGGAACCCAACTGGAGCCGGCAAACAACCCGTATGCGGATGTTCGATCAGCTGATCGCCAATATCGATCGGAACGCCGGGAATCTCTTGTACGATGACGACTGGCACTTGTTCTTGATCGATCACTCGCGGGCCTTCATCGAACGCAAAGATCTGAAAGGCACGACCGCACCGGCGCGGATCGACCGAGTGCTGTGGCAGCGAATGGACGCGCTCACAAAGGAGCAGCTCGATGCGTCGCTTGGGCAGTGGCTGTCGCGCGGTGAAATCGAGGCAATCCTCGCCCGCCGCGATAAGATGCGCGACGCCGTCGCGGAGATGGTTAAGAAGCGTGGCGAGGTCGGTGTTTTTTTCTAAGCTGTCCATGGCTGCGCTGCTGCTGGCAGCGCAGCTCGTCTCCGCCCAGGAGCCGCGCCGCATCGTCGCCATCGGCGACATCCATGGCGCCTACGATCAGTTCGTTTCAATCCTCACGCGCACGGGACTCATCGACGCCCAGCAAAAGTGGGCCGGTGGGCGCACGACCTTCGTCCAGACCGGGGACTACACCGACCGCGGCGCCAAGGTCCGGCAAGTGTTCGATCTGCTGATGGGGCTCGAGCAAGGCGCGCGTTCCGCGCGCGGCCAGGTCATCACACTGCTGGGCAATCACGAAGTGCTCAACATCCTCGGCGACATGCGTTACGTCACGCCGGAAATCTGCAGCGCGTTTGTGGACGAACGATCGGAGTCGCGCCGCGAGAGCGGGTGGAAGCAATACGAGTCGCTGGCAGCCGAACGGGCCAAGGTACGGACCACGTTAGTTCCTGTCTATCGCCAGACACGCGAAGAGTGGATGGCCGCGCATCCGCCTGGATGGCTCGAGTATCGGGAAGCCTTGAGCGCGCGCGGAAAGTACGGACGGTGGCTGAGAGACAAGCCGATCGCCGCCAACCTGGACGGCACCATCTTCATGCACGCCGGCATCAGTCCCGATCTGCCCGCCACCGTGGACGCCGTCAACATACGCGCACGCGACGAGATGACGCGCTACGAGGCTTACGTGCAGAAACTCGTGGAGGCCAGGCTCGCGCTTCCCTTCTTCACGTTCGACGAACTGCTGCAGCTTTCGAACGCGGAACTCGAGGCGGCCGCGGCGGTCATGGAAGCGGCGAAAGCAAAAGGCGCGGCGCCTGATCTCAGCGCGTTCAATGTGCCGCTGCTGCGCGAAGCGCTCGAGATCACCAAGATTACCGAATGGTCGTTGGCTGCGCCCGAAGGGCCGCTTTGGTTTCGCGGCTACGCCAACTGGCCGGACGATGAGCCGATAGGGGCGAAAGTCAGCGCGTTTCTCGATCAATCGGGTGTAAAACGCATCGTCGTCGGCCACACACCCACGCCCGACTCGCGCATCACGCCGCGCTTCGGCGGGCGCGTTTTCATCATCGACACCGGCATGCTCACGCCGGTCTACAAGGGACGGCCGTCGGCGCTCGAAATCCTCGGAACGCGGCTCACCGCGATTTACGAGGACGGAGCCGTGCCCCTCACCGCTTCGACCAGTCCCGCTAAATTGCTCGAAAGGTAATCCCGGCTCGTTCGCGGATCGCTGCTGGCCACGACGCGCGTGAGCAAACCGGTCGCGTTGGCAACAGCAAAGCTGATGCCCTTCAAATTGCGCTCGCGGTCGACGCCAGGGATGGGCCGCGGAAAGCCGCTGGCGCGCATGCGAATCTCACCATTCGTGGTGAGCTCCACCCTGCACACATCACGCGGCAGCGTCCAGTCGACCGAGACGGAAACCACTCCGGGCAGGGCGCCCGGCAGCCAGCGCTCGTTCGACGTGGGGGCCGCGGCAACGATAAGCACCTGCGCGGCGCGGGCGCGCTCGATCGCGCCGGCAAGACGCTTTTCGTGCTCGGCGTTGGTCGTGCCCAAACTCAGCGACACCACCTGACTCTGTTGCCGGAGTGCCCAGTCGATCGCGGTAATCAACGCGGTGCCAGTCGTCGACAGTTCGCGATCGAACACCTTCACGGCGAGCAGCTGCGCGGTCGGCACTTTTTCGCGAATCACGGCTGCGACAGCCGTGCCGTGGCCGAGACGATCGACGAAGTCAGGATTGAAGCGGCCGCTGGCGTCGATGCCAACGCCGCCGGCAATCCCTTGCACGTGCGGGTGTTCAGCGTGCACGCCGCTGTCGACGACAGCCACGCGAACTCCGTGAGTGACCGGGGGGATTCGAGCAAGATGCAGCAAGCCGGTCATTGCGTCTGACGATATCGCGGACGCTGCTGCGCGCGCCACAAAAAGACTCGATTACATTAGCGGCTCGCCGGCGTCAGTTTTGTAAGGACGCGTGATCGTGCCGATTGTCGGCGCCGATTCTTCCAGCACACGCGCGGCCCTCAACACCAGTACGCGATCGGTGGCCATGGCGAGTTCCCGCCGATGGGTAATGACGATCGTGGTGCGGCCGCGCATGATCGATCGGTAGCCCTCGATGACTTGCCTCTCCGAAGCGGGATCCAGCGCCGCTGTCGGCTCATCAAGGACGAGGACCGTCGGATTTGCCAGAAATGCCCGTGCGAGTGCGATACGCTGCCGCTCTCCTGCCGACAGCGCGAGTCCGCGTTCTCCAACGACCGTGTCATATCGCTGTGGAAGTGATTCAATAAAGCCCGCAATGCCTGCCGCGACGGCTGCCGCTGTCACCTCGGCGTCGCGGGCTTCCGGACGCACGTATCGAATGTTCTCTCCGATGGTTGCGTGCAGCAGCACGGGCTCCTGCTCGACGAGCACCACGTGACGCCGCACGTCTTCCAGTCGAAGGCCCCGGAGATCGTGACCATCGAGCCGGACGCTTCCTGCGTCAGGATCCAGCAGCCGGGCGGCGAGAAACGCGATTGTGGACTTCCCCACTCCGCTTGCGCCGACGATGGCCAGCGACTTTCCGGGGCCGATGGCAAAAGTCACGTCATCGAGCACGCGCTGACCGCGCTCGGTGCTCAACGACACACCGTCGAAGTCAAGACGTCCCTGCGCCAGTGGCATCGCTTGTGCGGCTGGCGATTCAACCACTTCGATCGGCGCATCGAGCAATTCGAGCACTCGATGCCATGAGACGCGCGCCGTTGCCAGACTGGCATACAGACCCATCAGCGCCTGGGCAGGCGCAAACACGCGCATCTGATACGCGAGAAACGCGCCGAACGTGCCGAGCGTCAGCGTGCCGTTCACCACGCGGAATCCGCCGTACAGAAAAACGATGGCCGATCCGATCGAGAGCAGCACTCCGGGAAGACCGCCGGCGAAATATGTCACGCGCTGCATGCCCATCACGGCGTTGATGAACGCGTCGTTCAAGCGCCGGAAGCGTCGCTGTTCGCGCGTTTGCGCGTTGGACGATACGATCAGCGTCATCGCCTGCAGCGTCTCAATCAGGAAGCTGCCGATGTCGGCGCTTCGCTGACGCAGCTCCGCGACACGCCGCTCGAGCCGTCGGCGGTAATGCACGAGCGCCCAGAGACTCACTGGCATGACGGCGAGCGCAACGACCGACAGACGCCAATCGAGCCACACCATCATGACGAGGCTGCCGGTGAGAAACAGGACATTGCCGACCCAGGCGAGCGCCGCCTCGGCGGCGACACGCTGAATCTCGCTGATGTCGTTGTTGAGGCGGGCGACGATGTCGCCGAGGCGAGTGCGCGCGTAAAATCGCGGCGACATCCTCTGCAAATGCGCGTAAAGTGTCAGCCGCATGTCGAACAGAATCTCCGCCGATACACGCGTGTAACGGAGTCCGCTCGTCACGTTCAACACAAAGCCGAACACGCCGAGGGCAACAAACCAGGCAACGATCCGCCGCAGCGCAGCCGGATCGCGACCGATGAGCGCCGTGTCGATCAGATCTTTGGAGAGATAGGGGATGGCGAGACTAGTCGCCGTGCTGACGAGGCTGATGGCGACGACCAGCAGCAGTCGTCGCCAATAAGGCAGCAGGTACTGAAATGCGCGCCGCACGCGCGCATTCTATTACTGGGACGCGCCCGCGGCCTTCATCTCCATTTCCTTCTGGCCGCGCAAAATCGAGCACCAGTCCTTGTGCTCGGCGACGGGCATGCCGCATTCCACGCAAATACGCGTCCGGGTGACCTGCTCTTTGGATTTGCCGCCAAAAAGTTTCTTGAGAATAGACACCAGAGCCTCCAGGCAGATGGGTGATCGAATTCCGATACGTTAGACGGTGGCCGAAGGTTCCGGGTTGGCAAGGAACGCTGGTGAGCTAGGTGGGACGAGTGGAGCCCATAAGGCAGGACGGGGGGGGCTGGTTGGGCGGGAGGGGCTCGTAGGGTAATTGCGTGGATGAGTCCGCGTAATACCCCAGCCCAACCCGGCCTTGCCCGCCCAAACGGCCTTATGCGCCCTACCAGCCCACCTGCCCTACTGCGACGTCGTCGTCCTCGACGGCCTGGGCAGAATGAACAGATTGGTCGTCTGATCGGCGTCCATTTGGATGGTGCGGAGATATCTATAGGTGGCCGCCTCGTAGACGTCGATGGTCGCCCCGGCCTGGAAGATATAGAGAAGCTTCCCGTTCGACGACACCCGTAGCGACATCCGGGGACGGCCCTCGAACGGCGTCCGGTTAATCAGCTTCTTGCTGTCGAGATCGAACGCCCAGAATTCATAACGCCCAATCTGCTGCAGCAGCCCATAGCCGCGCTTGCGATCCGGCGCCATCGCGAAGCTCACGCCTTCCGCGGGACCAATCGGACTGAAGTCGATTGTCTTCGCCACCAGGTTCACGCGCCCGATCCCCATAATGCGGCGGTTCTGCACCGGATCCTGCATCGTGAACAGTCCCGTGAAGAAGCCGGGGTCGTCGTTGACGTCGTCAAACGGACCGAAGTTGATGCGGCCGAGACCCGATTCGAGCGGTCTGCTGATCGGCCAGGTGTCAACTTCCGTGAAGTTCTCGGTCTCGAGAATCAGAATGTCGTCGCCGAAAAAGTACAGGAGCTTGCCGTCAGGAGAAAACCGGATGTTGATGTTCTCGCGTTCTTCGCCGCGCGGCCACGGGATGCTGCGCATGATGCGCTTTTCGCGCAGATCGTAGAGCTGCAGTGCAATATCGCTGATCTCCCAGCGATCGATCAGTTTTGTCGCTGAGCGGGACAGGAGAATCAGGAACCGCTCGAGCGGATCGACCTGCATACCGCGGATGCGCGTTTTCTTGTTGCCCTCGCTGAGCGAGAACGTGCTGAGCGAACTGCGCGATGCGATATCCACGATCTCGATACGCTCCAGCGTCGAGTCGAGCACGTAGAACTTCTGGCGGTTCTGCGACAGGATCAGCGACCGCGGAATACCCGTTTGCAGCTTGATCTCGCCGATGCGCTGCTCGGTGGCTTCGTCGTAGATCTGCACGTTGCCGGCGTAAGTGCCGACGTAGAAGAGCTGATCGCCGCCGGTGAGCGTGACGCCCTTGCCGAAGCGCTGCGCCGAGGCTCCCGCCGCGGCGAGCACTGCGATCACGAGGACGAGGAACAGATTGCGTCTTTTCATTTCTTGTCCGGGAAGATCAGATCGATCTTTCGCCAGTCCTTTTGCGCGGCGGCGCATTTCGCGGTCCAGTCGGGCGCGTGGTTGAGTTGATCCGGCACTTGCGCCGGCCAGAAGCACCCCATGTGGCAGTCGAACAGATCCCGTTCCACCGGCTGACACAAGCCGGCGGTGCCGCCATTGCGATCGGCCTCCCATCCCGGTGAGAATACGAGCGAGCAGCCGACCGGAATGTGGGGTGGCTCGGGTTGCTGCGGCGGCCCGCCCTGCTGCTGGAGGGCAACGACGTCCGCCTTCGCTGAAGCTACGCCCTTCGACGGAAGCTCAGGGCGCCCCGAGCTTAGTCGAGGGGCGGCGAACAAGTCCTTCGTCACCTCCTCCATGCGCACGGCCTTCGCATTGATCGCTTTGAGATGTTTCATGACACTCGCTCCGGTATAGCCTCGTCATCGAACTGTCGCAAGAACGCGGGATTCTTCACCGCGAGCTCGCCGTAGATCTCCAGGCACGTGTGCGTCCAGCCCCGAATCCATTCGCAATAATGCAGATTCGGCCGCTCGGTTGATCCATAGCGCGTGTGCGCTTCGTGGTAACACCCGCCGGCACAAATCGGGCGCGCCCAGCACCGTTGGCAGTCGGTTTTGTGCGCAATGTGATGCGCCTCGAGGAACTCCTGCTGCCGCTCCCAGCTCACGCCATCGTGCACGGATCCGAACTTGTGCGCCTCCGACCCCGCAAAGCGATGACAGAGCGCGACGTCGCCATCCGTGGCCACGCCCATCAACCCAAGTCCCGCGCCGCATGGGTAAGCCTTCGCATGCCCTTGATGAATCTCCTGCAGTGTCTCCCGCACGTTGGAGAAACCGTGATGCCGGTTTTCGAGCGCGGCCGCCAGGTAGTCGCGAGCGAGCAGCTGGAACTGGTTGAGTAGCTCGTCAAATCCACCGCCCGCGATCGCGTAGTCGCGGGCGGGTGCGGTTGTGACCGGCGCGAACCCGACTTCCCAGAAGCCAATTTCGTCCGTGAGATGCCGGTAGATACGAGTGACATCCAGCGTTTGCCGCGTGAGCGTGACACGCGCGCCGATGGGTCGCGTGCGGTGCCGCGCCAACAGCGCTTTGATCTTCGGGGCTGCAATGTCGTAGCTGCCTGTGCCGTTCTTGAACACGCGGAACTTGTTTTGCAGATCTTCAGGACCATCGATCGAAATGGTGACGCCGACGCGGTTGTCAGCCAGAAACTCGATGATTTCCGGGCGGAGCAACGTCGCGTTCGTGGTCAGGCTGAAGTCGATGTCTTTGCCGAGCGCGGCCGCGCGCGTGCGCGCGTAGGCGATCGTCGACTTGAGCACGGGGAAGTTCATCAAGGTCTCGCCGCCGAAGAACGTGATGTGCGCGTTGCGGCTGTCTTGCGATTCGCGCAGGGCAAAATCGACGCTCGCGCGTGCGGTTTCGGCGGTCATGAACTTCGGCTGCTTGCCGTTCTCGGTGTCGACAATCTTGTCTTCGCCGTACTCGTAGCAATACGTGCACGCCAGGTTGCACTGGTTGGTGACGTTCACCACCAACGTCTGCAGCGGCACGGGCTTGAGCGGCAGGATCTTCGGCGTCGACTCCGGAGACGTGACGCCCCCGATCGCACGCACGCGGCGCAGCTCTTCGATCGTCGCGGTGACCTCGCCTTCGTCAAAGCGCGGCGACAGCGCGTGCGCGAGAGACGCGGCATCGCGCGGCGCGCCGCGCAGTTCCTCCAGAACCGCGGCTGAACAGGCGTCGAGCGCAAACACCGCCGCGCTTGGAACAAGGTAGAGAAAGCGCTGCCCAGCGGCCTCGAACGTGTGAAATTCGCGTGACGTTAATTGGTTCATCGTTGTCATCGCGGACCTAAAGGTCCGCGCCCGCTACTGAGTCCCGCCGGGTTGTTCCCACCGCATGTACAGTGGAACTGTTACCAGCAGATGCGCCCGGGCGCGCAGCGGTTTACCGGCCTTGCTATCCCCGGATGCCGGCGTATATGTCGCCACTACGTACACATCGCCGACATTGTTGCGGCTGCCGCGGCGATTTGGATTAGGCCCTTCCACATTCGGCGTAAACTGCCCGGTTTTCTTGTCAATCTCACCGACAAACTTCATGTCGTCGTCATCGTAGGTGGCGGCAAACTCTTCGAGCGACCACGTCGCGTCGACGACACCCAGATCGATGTCGTCAGGCGTGTCGCCACGGTTGTCAGCGCCATTGTCGAATGCGTGCGCTTCGAACTGCGCCAGTCCCTTGGGGAAAGTCACCCCGCCTACGCGCGCCATCGCCCACGCGGGCAACACCTTGATGCCATCGATGTTGCGGTACACGGCGAGCGCCTTCGCGCGCGATGCGCCTGCAATAAACACATCGCGCGCGCCCGCGGCGGCAGTGCCGGCGACATCGACCACGATGGTTGCCATATCGCCGCCGACTCCGGCGACGCGCGTCACTGTAATGCCGGGACCCAGATCAATTTGCGCTGGCTGCAGCGAGGCGGGCAGATTGGCGCCGTAGATTTTGAGCTCCTGTCCTGTTATGCCGGCGCGCAGCGCAGTGCGATCCGTTCCGAGCACGTGCACATCGGTGCCGATGCGTTCCAACCGCACGTCCATCCCCAACTCGTCGTAACCGCCGGTGAACCAGCGGCCTTCCATCGTGCGCCAATCGCGATCGACGAACATCACCTCGCGCAGGTCACCATCGGCTCCCCCTCCGGCTGTCGACGAGCGTCCCCTCCACTGGTAGCCCGTGTAAACAATTGATTGGCCCGTCCGCGTGACCTTTTGACCCGTGTGTGCGTTCAAGTAGGTGATCTCGGTCGTGAATTCGTCCGCTGTACCGCTCACCGGAGAAATCACGATGCGGCCGAAGACCTCGCCCTTGCCCGGCTCCGTCGCGCGCAGCGCCCACGTGCCTTCGAGCCGCACCGGCCGCATGGTGGCGGACCATGCGGTCCATTCCGGCGTCTTCAGCGGAAACGCTTTCGCGAGGTGCTCGATTGCCTTCTCGACTGGATGGCGCGCGTCAGGCGGTCGACCATCCGGTCCTGGATCCCGCGGCGGTGGACCGCCGCGCCGGAACGCCTGATTGTCCACCAGCGGATACCAGCCGCGATGCATCGCCACCAGCAGGTTCCATTCGTCGCGTGTGCGGCGCTGCGAGATCACGCGGCCCAGCGAATGGCACTTGTTGCATGTGCTCTCCGCGTCCGCGTTGGCTGTGTACTTGAAATCCGGCAGCCGCCGTTCGACCTCGAACGCCGCGGCCTTTGCTTCTTCCGGCGCGAGCCCGAGATGGTTCGACAGGTACTTGACCACAGCGCGCGCGGTGGGGGCATCAATCTGCAGGCCGTTGAGCGACACCATGCGGCGAATGATGTCCTGCCAGCCTTCAGGGGTGTTGCGCTGAAAGGAAATCCGCGAAAGCTGTTGCTTGTCGTCGGCACGATGGCAACTGCTGCACGCTTGCCGTACCGTCTCGTCGCTGATCGGGATGCCCTCTTCAGGCTTTTGTGTCGGCGCGGCGGGCGGCGGCTGCGGCGGCGGCGGCTGTTGTTGTTCGGTGCGGGCCTGGACGCCCACGATGAGCAGCCAAAGCGTTGTCGTCGCGAGAAACACACGCATAAAGTGCCTCGGGTGGGTAGGTTGTAGCACAGATTTGCGCTCAGGGACGCGCCGAGACGACGACATTCACCCGCGTTCGTGCACTCAACTCGGAGTCGTCCGCCGTGAGCTCGAGCTCGTACGTGCCCGGTGCGGCGAACGTGACCTTGGTCCGCGCCGCCGCGGCATTTGAAAACGTGACGGCGCCCGGGCCGCTCAGCGACTTCCATCCCACCGTCAGTCCCTTTCCCCGCGGCAACCCCTCATCGTGAGCGCTGCCAAACAGGTTGAACTCCTCACCGAACATTGCCATCAACGTTGGCGGCTGACCACGCCGAGACGTCACGCCCAGGACACGCACTTGCGGTGCCCGGTTGAGACAGACACCGCGCCGCGCTTTCGCGAAATCGATCTTGGCGAGCTCTGCTGCGCCTTCCATGAGATTCCAGTTGGATTGCAGCATCCGTTCGCTCGTTCCCGTCGTGGTGCCCGCATAGTTGAGCGTCCAGCGCAACTTGCCGTCGAACTCCGGCCCCACGACCATCACGCATTGAAACCGCCAGTGACCTGGCTTGAACGTGATGGGCTGCATGCGATCGGCCGGTTCAGGGGCAAACGAATTGGCCGATCCGGGTGGAATCGTCACCACCTCGGCGTTGTGGCTGAAGTAGGCAAACGATAACGTGTAGCTGCCGTCAGGGTTCTTGACAAAGCCGTCGTAGACCGGATAAATCGGCTGATTCTGCTGCGCGTGGATAGGGGCGAGCGAAGGTCCGAGCAGGACGAGCAGGAGCACCGCGGCGCATACCCAGGTTTTCATAGACGGTGCTAAAGTAAGCCCATCTCTCCGTTTAGCGCAACACGAGGAGGCACAATGCTTCGAGTGCTCGTCGCGGGACTCTGGTTGGTGGCCGCGGTCGGCCTGACGGAGGCCCAGAACGCGGCGCCGCCGACAGCGCCAACGCCCACCTTCTCGAAAGACGTTCTCCCGATTCTGCAGAGGTCATGTCAGGCGTGTCACCGGCCGGGCACACCGGCCCCGATGTCGCTCATGACGTATCAGGAGGCGCGGCCCTGGGCGCGCGCGATGCGTGACAAGGTGACGCGCCGGGAAATGCCACCGTGGCACATCGACCGCTCGATCGGCGAGTACCTGAACGACCCATCGCTGAGCGATCAGGAGATCGACCTCATTGCGCGCTGGGCGAATGCTGGCGCGCCACAGGGTAATCCTTCCGATGCGCCACCGCCGCGCGTGTTTCCATCGACGACTGAGTGGACCTACGGTGAGCCGGACCTGATCGTACGCATGCAGAAGGGCTTCAAGATTCCCGCCGAAGGACCCGACTTCATTCCCGAAGAAGTGATCGATCCCGGCCTGACCGAGGATCGCTACGTCAAGTGGGTGCAAATCATTCCGGACGCCTGGCGCGCGGTGCATCACGCCCACGTCTACGTCGATTTGCCCGACGGCAGCGACACCGAGGGGCTTGGACTCAACATGGGATCCAATGTCGGCAACAGCATGGATCTCATCGAATACGGCGCCGGCAACGATGCAGATATCTTTCCTGACGGAACGACCAAGATCCTGAAGAAAGGCTCGCTCTTCCGCTTCGAAGGCCATTACCACCCGTACGGTGAAGAGACCTACGACCGGATGAAGGTCGGTATCAAGTTTTATCCGAAAGGCTTTGAGCCGAAGTACGTGGTCACCTCGCATCGCATCCGCACGGGCGTCGGCAACGACTGGGTGCTGAACCGCGAGCGTATCGAAGACCTGCTGCTGCGGGCCGGCCACAAGATCTCGATCGACGAGCCGGCGATGCCGACGGGCGCCTTGATTGCGGAAAACCCGCTCCACAGCGCGGCGTTTCTCAGTATTCCTCCCAACACCGTGGCCCGACATGAACGCTTCTGGCCGCTGCCGAAGCCGGCGCTGATCATCAGCTTCCAGCCGCACATGCACTTCCGCGGCTCGCGCATGCTCCTCGAAGCGATTCATCCCGACGGCCGCCGCGAAGTACTCACCGATGCGACGCACTACGAGCAGAATTGGCAGGTCACATACAAGTACAAGACGCCGCATCTGTTTCCGGCAGGAACCATCCTCCACACCGTGTCGTGGCACGACAACACCGCCAACAACAAGCACAATCCCGATCCGACCGCGTGGATTGGCTGGGGAAGCCGGACGATGGACGAAATGGGGCATGGGTGGACAGACATCGCCTTCCTGACGGACGAGCAGTATCAGGAGGAACTGGCGAAACGCAAGGTGCAAAAAGCCACGACGACCACCGCGGCCCAGCGATAGAATCGCGCCCCATGAGGCTTGCGGCGGCAGTGTTCTGCGTTCTCGGCGCGGTCACTGTCGCCGCCCAACACGGCACGACCAACGGCGAGTGGCGCGCGTGGGGCGGTGACCTCGGCGTCACCCGCTACGCGCCGCTCGATCAGATCAACACGTCCAATTTCAACAAGCTCGAGATCGCCTGGCGCTTCAGGACGGACAATCTCGGCAAACGCCCGGACTTCAATCTGCAATCCACGCCGCTGATGATCACTGGCGTCCTGTACGCCACTGCCGGCGAACATCGCAATGCCGTGGCCATCAATGCCGCGACTGGCGAGCTGCTGTGGATGCATCGGCTCGAAGAAGGACGTCGCGCAGAAGCATCGGTGCGTCGCTTGTCTGGCCGCGGCGTCGGCTACTGGACCGACGGCAAGGGCGACGAACGGATCTTCTACGTGACGATCGGCTACCAGCTCGTGGGGCTCGACGCGAAGACGGGCCATCCGTTGAAGGATTTCGGCGTCGGCGGCGTCGTCGACTTGAAAAAAGACAACGACCAGGAGCTGGATCCGATCACCGGCGAAGTGGCGTGGAACGGTGCGCCGGTGGTTGCGAGGAACGTCGTCATCGTCGGGGCGTCACATCGCGCCGGCACCGCGCCGCGAAGCAAGGCCAACGCGAAGGGTTATGTGCGCGGCTACGATGTGCGCACCGGTAAGCGCCTCTGGATCTTCCACACCATTCCGCGCCCAGGTGAATTCGGCAACGAGACCTGGCTCGAGGATTCGTGGTCTTACACCGGCAACACGGGAGTGTGGACGCAAATCACGGTGGACGAGGAGCTCGGGATCGCGTACTTGCCTGTCGAAATCCCGACTGGGGATTACTTCGGCGGCCATCGTCCCGGCAACAACCTGTTCAGCGAAAGTCTCGTCGCCGTCGATCTGCAAACCGGCAAGCGGATTTGGCACTACCAGCTGGTTCATCATGGCATCTGGGACTACGACATTCCGTGCGCGCCCATCCTGGTGGACATCACGGTCGACGGCAAGCCAATCAAAGCGGTCGCGCAACCGAGCAAGCAGGGATGGGTTTATGTCTTCGATCGCAAGACCGGTGAGCCGGTGTGGCCGATCGAAGAGCGCCCGGTCGAGAAAGGTGCGGTGCCGACGGAATGGTACTCGCCAACGCAGCCCTTCCCCACCAAACCGCCACCGTTCGAGCGGCAAGGCTTCCTCGAATCCGAGGTGATCGACTTCACGCCGGAACTGAAGGCCGAGGCGCTGAAGATTATTTCGCAGTACCAGATAGGGCCGATCTACACGCCGCCGATTCCTCGCGGCTATCAAGGCAAGCAGGGCCTGCTCTACGTCCCGAACGGCGCGAACTGGCCTGGTGGTTCCTTCGATCCCGAAACCGGCATGCTCTATGTGTATTCGCACACCCTGCTGCGCGTGCTCTCGATGATCAACGATGCGAAACGGTCCGATATGAATTACATCAGCGCGGGCGGAGGCGACGAGAGCGGCGGCGGCGGATTGACGGTGCAGGGCTTGCCGCTGGTCAAACCGCCATGGGGACGCATCACGGCGATCGATCTGAACAAAGGAGAGATCGTGTGGCAGATCGCTCATGGCGATACGCCTGATGCTGTCAAGAGTCATCCTGCGCTGAAGGGCGTTCAGATCCCGCGTACAGGCCGCACTGGCGGCGCCGGCGGGAGTTCCGGCGGTATCGGTACGCTCGTGACCAAGACGCTCGTGATCTCGGGCGAAGGCGGCACGGTGACAATGCCGGATGGTCGGCGCGGCGCGATGCTGCGCGCATATGACAAGTCGACCGGCGAGGAACGCGGCGCGGTTTACATGCCTGGGGCGCAAACAGGCGGCCCGATGACGTACATGCTGAATGGCAAGCAGTACATCGTGGTTGCCGTGAGCAGTCTCACCATGCCAGGAGAGTTGATTGCGTACGCCCTTCCGTAAAAAGGGGTCAGACCCCTTTTCTGCAGTTTGTGCGGTCGGTGCGCTCGCTGCGGTGCTGGCGCTTGCCGCGGGAACCAACGCGCAGACGCGGCCGGATCGTCCGAACATCGTCATGTTCATCATGGACGACCTCGGCTACGGCGATACCGGCAGCTACGGCGTCGAGGACGCGAAGACGCCCAACATCGATCGCCTCGCGCGCGAAGGCGTCAAGCTCACTGACTTTTACGCCAACGGCGCGAACTGCTCGCCCACGCGGACCGGGTTCATCACTGGCCGGTATCAGCAGCGATACGGGATCGAGGTACCAATCGCGACCGATGCCGTCGGTCTTGCTCCCTCTGATCTGTCGCTTCCCCAACTGTTGAAAACACGGGGTTATGCGACCGGACTGATCGGCAAGTGGCATCTCGGATCAAAGCCGCAGTACTTTCCGCGTCGTCACGGCTTCGACGAGTTCTGGGGATTCCTTGGTGGCGCGGTCGATTTTTATCGGCACGGCTGGATGAGGCCGGACGCGCTGGGCCGCATCGAACCGGCGAAGCTGCAATCCGACCTTTATCACAATGAAGAACACGTCACGTCGAGCCATTATCTGACCGACGACATCACGAGCTACTCGAAGCAGTTCATCGAGCAGCACCCCGCGGAGCCGTTCTTCCTCGAGGTGAGTTACAACGCCGTGCATTGGCCGTTTCAGGGCCCGGACCTTCCGCCGGACAGACGCGATCGCGTCGACGTGCTGCACGAGGGCACGCGCGCCGAATATGTGGCCATGCTCGAACGGGCGGACAGGGGTGTCGGCGAAATCCTCGATCTGCTCGATCGGCTGCAGCTCGCCAACAACACGATCGCGATTTTCACGAGCGACAACGGCGGCGAATGGCTCTCCCGCAACGCACCGCTTTTCCATCGCAAGTCTTCGTTGTGGGAAGGCGGAATCGGCGTGCCGCTCTTGATACGGTGGCCCGGCCACCTTCGGCCCGGGACCGTCTCGCGTCAGGTCGGCATCACGATGGATCTGACGGCGTCGATTCTCGCGGCCGCGGGTGTGACGCCTCCGGCGTCGTATCGTCCCGATGGCATCAACCTGGTGCCGCTGCTGCTGTCGGGCAAGACGATCGAACGAACGCTGTTCTGGCGGCTCAATCAGGGCGGAAAGTCGCAAAAGGTTGTACGGCGCGGCCGATGGAAGTACCTCAAGGACGGCACCAGCACCACCATCGACGGCAATCACGAATTCCTGTTCGATCTCGAGACCGACCGCAGCGAGCGCAACGATCTTGCCGTGCACCGGCCGGAGCTTGTCGCGGAGCTCCGCGCTCTCGTCGCAGACTGGGAAGCGCAGGTCTCGGAGGTCGTCATTACACCGTCGATCCATTCCAGCATCCAGCTGGAGTACAACGGCAAAGTGATTCAGATCGACCCATGGAGCGCCGGAAATCTTGCCGCGCTCAAGCCGGCCGACCTGATTCTGATCACCGATGACGTGAATCACCATCTCGACGTGAAAGCGATTCAGCAGCTCCGCAAGCCTGGCGCGCCGGTCGTGATTGCTGCGAACGGGCTCAAGCAAGTGCCCGACGGCATCGTCATGAACAACGGCAACACGCGCGAGGTTGCCGGCGTTCGCATCGAAGCGACACCGGCGTACGACATCAAGCCGGGTGATCCGTATCATCCCAAAGGCGAGGCTAACGGCTATATCGTTGCGCTCGGTGGAAAACGAATCTATGTGGTGGGTGTCACCGAATGCGTACCTGAGATTCGCGCTGCAAAAGACATTGATGTTGCGTTTTTTCCGATGAACCTTCCGCTCGCGCGCATGGAGCCGGCGGCTGCGATCGAATGCATCAAGGCGTTCAGGCCGAAGGTTGTGTATCCCTATCATTACGACCAGGACTGGGTGACGCGCGTGAATCGCGGTCAGTCACGCGGGAGCGCGACAACGCGCGGCTTGCAGGAACTGAAGGACGGGTTGCAGAGCGTGGGGATCGAAGTTCGACTCGCCGACTGGTATCCGCAATAGCTCGCGAACCTTCAGACCCAGCGACACGTCCATCATTC
>JBKPDL010000012.1:0-40736 GCA_046727855.1 Acidobacteriota bacterium | reverse complement strand
CGTATGCGCTGCCCGACCGAATGGTGCTCGTCTATCACAACATCACTCCGCCCGAGTACTTCGTCGACGTGCAGCCTGTTCTCGTGCAGCTCTGTTATATCGGTCGCCGCGAGCTGACTTTGTATGCGAATCGTTGCGACCTCGGCCTCGGCGATTCTGAGTACAACCGCCAGGAGCTCGAGGCCATTGGATTCGCACCGACGGGCGTGCTTCCGGTGGTACCCGACTTTTCCCACTTGAGCGGGACACCGAACGACATCGCCGTGCGGCAGTTCGATGACGACTGGGTCAACCTGTTATTTGTCGGCCGCACCATCCCCAACAAGCGGCTCGAGGACGTCATCCGCTGGTTCCACGCCTACAAGCGTTGGTTCAACCCCTGCTCACGACTGCTCTTCGTCGGCGCGCAAGGCGGCTTTGAAAGCTACGTCGCCACGCTCAACCATCTTGTGGCGACGCTTGGCACGCGCGACGTGCACTTCCTCGGCCACGTCACCAACGAGGAGTTGATCGCCTTCTACGAGATCGCCGACGTGTTCGTGTGCGCGAGCGAGCACGAGGGCTTCTGCGTCCCGCTCGTCGAAGCCTTCCACATGGGCGTGCCGGTCATCGCGTATGCGGCCGCAGCAGTGCCTGCGACCATGGACGGCGGCGGGGTGCTGCTAAAGGACAAGGACCCGATGCTGGTGGCTGGATTGATCGACCAGATTGTCACTGACACCGCGTTGTACGATCGCATCGTCCGCTCCCAGGAGGCGGCGCTCGGCCGGCTCACAGCGCGCGACTTCGCGGGTACGCTTCTGAAGTTTGTCGATCAGGTACGGCGCACCCCGCGGCGCCCGCATCCGCCGGTCGCAGAGGATTTCTGGGAGCAGGTGACGATCGCACAGAAGCTGCACGAGGTCCGCAAATACCGTCCGGCCGCATTCCAAGCCCTCCCGAAAGCATGATCGTCAACCAGTGGGTTCCGGCGGCGCACAAGGGTGACGCGATTGGCGACAGCGCGCGGCGCGTACGGGACGTCGTGCGCGGGTTGGGCCACGAGTCAGAAATCTATGCCTTGTCGATCGATGATGATCTCAAGGGGGACATTCGGACGTTTTCGCAACCCGCGGCGCGGCGCGGCGATGCGACGATTTTTCACTTTGCGCTGCCCTCGCCGATGACCGAGGCTTTTGCGCGGCTGCCGCGAGGGCGGGTGCTCCAGTACCACAACATCACGCCCGCTCATTTCTTCGCTTCGTACGATCCCGGGATCTTTCGTCTGCTCACGCTCGGGCGGCAGGAGCTGGAGACACTCGTGGGCCAGACCGACGTTGCCCTCGGCGACTCGGAATTCAACAGGCAGGAACTCGACGCCCTTGGTTTCAGCAACACGGGGGTGTTTCCGATTGCAATCGATCCCGAGCGGATGAGGACCGCGCCGCCGCGCCCGGCGCTCGAACGCGTGCTATCAGACGGGTTGCAGAATTTCCTGTTCGTGGGCCGCATCGTGCCAAACAAGAAGATCGAGGATCACATTCGCCTCGCCGAACACTACAAGCGCTACGTCGATACCGAGTATCGTTTCATCTTCGTCGGAAAGACCGACGCCGCCCCCGGCTACTATCACATGCTGCGATCGCTCATTGCCGAGTACCATATGCCGCCGGACCGGTTCTGGTTTACCGGGGCAGTGCCCGAGGCGGAACTGGCGGCGTTCTACCGCCACGCGCACGCTTATCTGTCGCTCTCCGAACACGAAGGGTTCTGCCTTCCGCTCGTCGAGGCGATGGCCGCTGACGTGCCAGTGCTCGCCTACGGTGCCGCTGCTGTTCCTGATACGCTCGGCGGCGCCGGTCTGTGCTTCACGCCAAAGGATCTCGAGTACGCGGCGGAGCTGCTCGCCGAGCTCGCCTACAACGACGACCTGAGAGCCGACGTTATCGCCGGGCAGCGGCGCCGGCTGCAGGATTTCGGCGAAGCGCGCCTGCAGCGTGACATCGCCGCGCTCCTTTCATCGGTGCATTGATGCGCATCGCCTTCATCGTCCAACGCTACGGCGCAGAAATTCTCGGCGGCTCCGAATATCACTGCCGGTTGATTGCCGAGCGGATGGCGGCACGCCACGACGTGGAAGTACTCACGACCTGCGCCCGCGACTACATCACCTGGACGAACGAGTATCCCGAGGGCACCGATCGCATCAAGGGCGTCAGCGTGCGGCGGTTTGCCAACGCACACACCCGCGACATCAAAGCCTTCAACGAGTACTCCGACTGGATCTTCCACAATCCGCACACGCGCGAAGACGAGGTCAAATGGCTCGAGATGCAGGGCCCGTGGTGTCCCCTCCTGGTGGACTACCTGCGCCGGCATCACAAGACCTACGACGCGCTGATCTTCTTCACGTATTTGTACGCCCCGACTGTGCTCGGCATGGAGGTCGATCCGGGAAGGAGCATCCTCGTACCCACGGCGCACGACGAGCCGGCCATTCATCTCGACATTTACAAAGAGATGTTTCAGCTCGCGACCGCAATCGCATACAACACCGAGGTCGAACGGAACTTCCTCAAAACGACGTTTCCGATCCGGACCATCTCAGACGAAATCGTCGGCTGCGGCGTGGATCTGATGCAGGGCGATCTCGGCGATGGCGATCCGACTCCAGGCCGCGACGGCGACGACGACGTGGACGTGTTGGCGCAGGTTCGATCGCGCGGCACCTCGTTCCGCCGCCGGCATCGTCTGCACGGTGACTTTTTGCTCTACGGCGGCCGTATCGACGCGGGCAAGGGATGTGAGGAGTTGCTCGAGTACTTCACCAGCTACAAAGAGCAGGGTGGTGATGCGCTGCTGGTACTAATGGGCGTCAAGCTGATGCAACTCCCCGAAGTGCCGTGGGTGAAATTTGCGGGCCTGCTGTCGGAGCGCGAGCGCCTTCAGGCACTCGAGGCCGCAACCGTGGTAGTCGTCCCTTCGCCGCTCGAGAGCCTGTCGCTGCTTGCACTCGAGGCGATGGCAGTCGGCACTCCAGTGCTGTGCAACGGACGCTCTGAAGTGCTCGTCGAGCACTGCCTCAAGAGCAACGCAGGTTTGTTCTACGCCGACCGGGATGAATTCGTCGAGTACACCAAACTGTTGCTCGCCGACGAGCGCCTGCGCCGCGCGATGGGACGCAATGGCAAGGAATACGTCAAACGCAACTACCGTTGGGACGTGATCATGGCGAAATACGACCGTCTGATTGCAGCGGTCCGAGGACGCTAATACTTAGCGCACCGAGATAGGATCAGGCGGCCGATTGTTCGGATCGCTGCAAATTGTTGAATCGAACGCCGGGATGGGTGCCCGCGGGAGCGAACACGCCCGCCCCCGGAATAGGCCGGTTCCGAAAGCAAACAGTGTCCGGTCAGTCTACGTCGGAGCCGACGGCCTCGAGCTCGTCGCCGGCGTCCGCGATCGGACCATCGCCGGGCGGCGTCACACCGGACGCCGATTTCTTCCGGCGCGGGCGGATGTCGTAACGCTTGATCATTTCGTTCAGCGTGGTCGGCTTGATGCGAAGGAGTTCGGCGGCGCGCTTTTGCACGCCGCCTGCGGCTTCGAGCGCCGACTCGATCCATTGTCGCTCGTATGCGGCCGTCACTTCCTTCAGTGATACGCCGTCGGCAGGCATCACGACGTGCGGCATCTGGAACGAGGGCGAACGGCGGACGTTCTCCGGAATCAGATCGGGGCCAATCCGCACGCCTGCGCTCAGCACGACCGCGCGCTCGATCACGTTTTCGAGCTCGCGCACGTTGCCCGGCCAGTCGTAGTCCATCAACAGGTCGAGTGCTTCGGGTGCCAGTTCGAGGTTCGGCCGGCCGTTCTCTTCGCCGTACTTCTCGAGAAAATGCTGCACCAGCAGCGGAATGTCTTCCTTGCGCTCGCGCAGCGCCGGCAGATTTATCGCAATGACATGCAGGCGATAGAAGAGATCTTCGCGGAAGTGCCCGTCTTCCATCTCGCGTTTCAGGTCGACGTTGGTCGCCGCGATGATGCGCACCTCCACCTTGATGGTTTCCATACCGCCGAGGCGCATGAACTCGCGCTCCTGCATGACGCGGAGCAGCTTGGCTTGCGTTTCGAGCGGGATGTTGCCGATCTCATCGAAGAAGATGCTGCCTTTGTCGGCGAGATCGAACAGGCCTTTCTTCGGATACACGGCACCTGTAAACGCCCCTTTGACGTGGCCGAAGAGCGTTGATTCGAGCAGATCAGGCGGAAGGTTGCCGGAATTTACAGTGACGAACGTCTTGTCGGAGCGCGACGAGTTGCTGTGAATAGCGCGCGCCACCAGCTCCTTACCGGTTCCACTCTCACCCGTGATCAGAATCGTCGAACGGCTCGGCGCCGCCTGGATGATGAGATCGAAGACCTGCTTCATCCGCGAGCTCTTCCCGATGATGCCCGAGAAGCGGTGATAGCGCGCCTGCAGGTTCTGCTTGAGCGCGACATTCTCAGCGACCAGCTGCCGCCGCTCGATCGCGTTGCGCAAGACGACCAGCACCTCGTCGTTCTTGAACGGCTTGGTGATGTAGTCGAACGCGCCCTTCTTCATCGCGGAGATCGCGTTCTCCATCGAGGCAAACGCCGTGATCATGATGACCGGCAACTCTTCGTCGTGCTTGTGGAGCTCCTGCAGCACCTGCAAGCCGTCGAGACCGGGCATCATGACGTCAACGATGACCACGTCGAACGGAAGCGACCTGGCGAGATCGAGACCGTCGCTGCCGTTTGATGCCAGACGGACCGTATAGCCCTCGCGCGTGAGGAGCGTCTCGAGAATTTCGCGCATGATTTCCTCGTCATCGATGACGAGGATGGAAGCGTTGCGTCGCATAGATCACGACCCTGCCATACGCCGAGTATCTGCGGCTTGCGCACCAGCGGCAGCGAAGCGCAGCGTGAATCGCGTGCCCTGTCCAGGCGCGCTTTCGCAGTGAATTGCGCCGTCGTGCTCCCGCACGATGCCGTAACTGATCGACAACCCCAGCCCCGTGCCGTGCCCGGTAGCTTTCGTCGTGAAAAACGGATCGTAGATGCGCGCGAGATGCTCGGCCGGAATGCCGTGTCCGGTATCCGACACTTCGGCCACCGCTTCGCCGTTCTCAATCCGTGTCGCGAGTGTCAGCCAGCCGCCGCTCGACATCGCGTCGCGAGCGTTGAGGATCATATTCAAGAATACCTGCTGGAGCTTGAACTCGTAGCCGATGACCTGAACGGGATCCTCGGCGAGCTCCCGTCGGATCTTGATACTACCTTTCTCGAGCTGATGTTCCAGCAGCGCGAGGACGTCGCCGATGACAAGGTTGAGATCGACCGACGTGCGTTCGGTCGCCTCAGCCGCATTCGGCCGCGATAAGGTCAGCAACCCGTTGACGATGCGCGCGGCACGGAACGTCTGTTTTTCGATTTTTTCAAGAACCCGCGTCCGGGGGTCGCCCGGATCCGCCTGCTCGAGCAGCATCTGCGTGTAACTCGAGATGCCGGTCAGCGGCGTGTTGACTTCGTGGGCCACGCCGGCGGCCAGAAGGCCGAGCGACGCCATTTTTTCCGAAATGCGCAGCTGTTCCTCGAGCTTGGCGCGCTCGGTGATGTCCTCGAGCATCACGATCGTGCCCGCTTGTGCGCCGGCGCCCACGATCGCCTGTAGCGGAATCGTGGTCACGTTCACGAGCAGATGCACGCCGTCCTTTGCTCCGCGAGCGACGAGCGGCATGCGGAATACAGTGGTTCCTTGCGGCTTTTGCCGCACCGACGAGCGCAGCATGTCGATGAAGTGGGTGTCGAACAATCGTTCGGGCAGCTGGCCGAGCGCTTCCGCGCGCGTGATGCCGTACAAACGTTCGAGCGCCTGGTTCCAGCGGATCACGCGGTTATCAAGCCCCATCACCAGCAGGCCGTCGTCCAGCGATTCGAGAATGTTTTCGTTGAACGTGCGGAGACGGTCCAGCTCGGAGGCCTTGAGGTGCAACTGCCGATAGAGACGACCGTTCTCGATCGCGGTGGCCGCCTGGCCGGCAACGGCCGTCAGCAGCGCCAAGTCCTCGCTCGTGAGCGGCTCACCGCTGTCGCGACGGCCGAGCGCGAGCACGGCTATCGCTTTGCCATGCGAGACGCACGGGACCATGTAGTAAATGCCCGCGTCGCGCCAGAACTCCACCTCCTCGGCCGTGAAGCGCCCCGGCGCCAGCGGATCGTCGAGGCGCACCACGTGATTACCGGCAAGGCGAGCGCCTATTGCCGAGGCCACGCGCAGACGAGGCGACGGCGGCGTCTCGCAGCCGATGCTCTTGAGCGGCTCGAACTCGCCCGCTTCGTTACCGAGCATCAACGACATGCGATCGACGTCGAGCGTTTCTTTGACGCGCAGAACGAGACGCTCAACCAAGCGATTCAAATCGAGGTCGCCATTGAGGTCGCGCGCAAAGGCGACCAGCGCGCGGCGGTAGTCGTAGCGATCGCGATAAAACGCCCGATCGATCGTGGACTGAACGGCCTCTTTCACAGGCTTCGCGAGCAGCAACACGATGACGGTGGCCAGAAATGCAATCATCCAGCGATGCTCGTCCTCGGTTTGCACGACGGCGCCGCTCGACGTGCGCAGAATCAACACGTACATGACGGCAAACGCCGCAGCCACCGCGCTGTAGACGAGCAGGCGTTTGAGGATGACCTCGACGTCCATCAAGCGATACCGAACGATCGCCGACGCAAACGCGAGCGGAATAAAACCAAGTGGAATCGCCGACAACTCCATCGGCAGCGACGGTGTGACGCCGAACGCAAACGGCAGGGCGTATCCCAGGGCGAACGGTGCGCCGCCAATCGCCGTTCCCCACACGATCCATCGCAGCTGACGCTTCGCCGTTACCGAGCGCACGCGTCCAAGCGCCCGAAGGAGTACGGCCAATCCGGCCGCGAGGAACGCCGCCAGGTACAGCAACTCGAGGCGCTCGAGCATCTCGATGAGCCGTACGAAGTACGCCGGATCGACATCCGCGCGGACGAGCGCGAGGATGCGTGTCGAGGCGAGCACCCCGGCCGGCAGATAAATCGCCGGCAGCCAGCGCGCGAGCATCGCCGTGTAGCCGTGCGGACGAGGGCGCTCGGGAAAGACGAGCGCGAAGTGCAGGAAGAGCGGCGCGAGCAGCAGCATCGCGACGATGTCGGCCCAATAGAAGAACCAGTCGACGCGATCGAAACGGCCGGTAAACGAAAACGTGAACGCGCCGAAGAAGGCAATGGCGAGCCAGAAGAAATGCAGCGTCGCCTGATCGAATGGCCGGCGCGCGCGCACCGCGGCGCCGACAAGCAGTGTGAAAATACCGACCGCCGCCAGCACGTAATAAAGCACGCCGGCGCCGCTCGGCACCGGCTCCATCGCCACCTCCGCCACCTCGCGGCTGCCGAGCCGCAACAGCGTATAGGTGTGACGTTCGCCTCGTGCCGCCCGCTGCTGGATGCCAAGGACATCGTCTCGGTACTCGACGGCTTCACCGTCGATGGCGAGCAACAGATCTCCCGGATGCACGCCAGCGCGTGCGGCAGCAGACCCCGCGGCGATTTCGGCGGCGACAATGCCGGCGCTCCGCTCGACCCACAGCACGCCATCCTCAACTTCGTCCGAGGCAAAACGCTGTGCGACGTTCGCCAGGCCGAGGAAGAGCAAAAGAAGCGCGGTGGCGACCGGCAACACTGTGCGCGGCCAGTCACCCGCTTTTTGAGTTGCGGGCCGGACGTCCATCGCCGGTTGAAGGTCGAGCATGGAGGTTTGTTGAACGGCCTAAGGCGCGGCGTCAATCAGCAAACGGTATACCATGCAGCGCGTCCAAGCTTCGTCCCTAAATTATTGATAGTCAACAACTTTTGATAGTTTGTCCGCTCGATCGAACGTCCGAATCCAAGGATTCGGCAGTGCGATCCAAGAAATAGTATCGCTTAGAAGCGAACCGTGATGCCGCCGACGAGACGCTTGGGTGGGCGAGCGACAAGGAGCTCGTCGTAGAACGAACCTTCCACGAGCGAATCGCGAAAGAGATTCCGGACGCCGACCGTCATTTCCCAATCCGAATCGAACATTCCGACGAAGGGCAGGCCCTGCGTGAGCTGCAGATCGAACCGGCCGTCCAGGCCCGGGCGATCTTCGCTCCCGTCGGCGCGGATATAGGCGCTGTTCATCTTCACGACGAAAAACACGCGCGTGGCCGTGCGCGGGACGACCGTTTCAACGGAGGTGGTGATGTCGTGGATGCGTTCGGGGCCTTCGCGGATGGCGGACGGCAAACGATGCGAGAGGCGCCGGTAATCCGCGCCGCGTCCGTTGGTGGTCCAATCAGCGGCTGCAAACGAGTAGTCAATCGATCCCCGCACGTAGCCGGCGACTTGGCGGGACACGCTGAACGTCCAGCCGCGGATTTCATAATCTCCTGCGCTGCCGATGAAATAGTGACCGAGCTGCGCCGGTGGCGTCTCGGGGGTGCGCATGCCGAACACAGTGACGAGTTGGTTGTCCACGCGCTGATGGAACACACGCACTCCGAGCGTTACGCCGTTGATGAATTCTTCAATCCCCAATTCGACGTGCTGCAGGTCTTCGGCGGCAAAGCCATCGCGCGTGAGCGGCGCAAAGGTGCGCTGCGGCGGCAGCACGTGCGCATGCGCCGGCGGCACAAACTCTTCCGCGCCCGGTGCAATGACCTGGCGCGTGGCCATCGCACGGATGCGCGTGGAATCGGTGGCGTTGATTGTGGTGCTGACGCGCGGACTCACGTACGCCGGTTGCGCGAGGTAATCGTAATGCGCGTAATTGCCGCCATAGCCGAGCACCACGCGTTTGCCGATCTTCCACTCGTCGCTCGCATACATGACGCCCACATTACGCGCCGCCTCGGGCACCGCGGCCATCGCCTCGAGATTTCCACCTTCGTAGCGGTGCACGCCGTAGGACATTCCGAACTGATAGCGATGTCTCGCCGGTTCGCGCCTGGCATAGTTGCCTGTGAGCAGCCAGGAGCTCAGATCGCCCTGATTGAGCGCGGCTTTGACCGTCCAGTCGCCGTGCAGCGCGACAGGCGCGCCGACGGCGAAGTACGCCACGCTGCGCGTGCGTTCGAGTTGCAGCAGTTGAAACGGATTGTCGAAGGCGCCCGTGGTGAGGAGATTCACCTGGCCCTGCAGCGGCAAGCTGCCGAACAACGATCCCGCTGCCTTTGCGGACGACTCAACCGCGCGCCCGACGACAGACAGCGAATCCGTGAGGAACCAGTTGTGACTCGGCGTCTCCGTGGCTGCCACATAGCTCGTGGCGTCTTTCAGGATCGATCGCTTCAAGTGACGAAGCCGCCAAGCAGTTTCGCCTTCGTCACGGGGCGTGTCTGACGGCGCGGCTACCACCTCCGTCCCTCCACCGATACCAGCTTCTGCAATCCGCGGGGCGGCGGCCGGCCCCAATGCGTGCAAGGTGAACGACGACACCGTCCGCGAAGAAGGCCGCACGTTGACCATCGCGTTGCGGGCGGGCAGATAGCCCTGCAGATGCGCGCGCAGCAAGTACGGTCCGGGCGTCAGCTGGCGAAGCGTGAATTGACCCAGGCGGTCGCTCACCACAAATGCGCTGCTCGTCCCGAGCGCAGACACAACCACCCCATCGAGCGGACGTCCGCGCTCGTCGAGGACGACGCCTGAAATCGATCCGGTAGTGGCGGTCGCGATCTGAGTGATGCGGGTTGGAGAAGCCGCGGATTGAGCGGCCGCCTCCCCGGTCCATCCGAGCGCGGCGCACACGAAGAGCGCCGGGACAAGGACGATCCGGGTTTCAAACGCGAGCAACGCGTTCGAAGCCCTGCGGGGGGTGCCCATGGGCTTCTCGCTCAAGAAGGACCGGATTTGATTTTCCCACAAGTCGGTGCACGAAAACCAAGCCCGACCGTTTTTCAGGACTAGCCGCCCGTCACGGTGAAAGGGCTAGTCGCCCTTGACGGTGAAGTTGACGTCTTTCGTGAGAGTTTTGCCCGTTGCCTTATCGCTGATCTTGATTTCCAGCCGGTAGTCCCCCTCTGGAAAGCTCGTCAGTGGCACTTCAATACCGCCGGGTACAGGGAACTTGGACGGATCGAACGTCGCCGGCAGCACCGACGCGTTGATGGTTTGCGGATTGGTCTTGTTGAAAAACTTTTCCTCCCCACCTTCCTTGCGATGGAAGTTGTATTCCATCACCAGATTCGGTTTGCCGTCGGGCCCAAGACCGGCGTTGTACACCTGGAAGAAGGTCGCGAGCTGTTCGCTCTTCTTGAACTCCATGTCGCTCGCCGGCACGAGCTCCTGCGTGCCGAACACGAACGGCCGTTCGCGCCCTTCGTCGGCGCTGACCGGCGCGTTGAGCACGTTCACCTTGTCGGTGACGATGATGCTGCTCGTCGCTAGCTCGCCGCTCCAGTAATCAGGCACGGTGATTTGCGTCTTGAGCACGCCGATCTTCGCGACCTGATCCTTCGGCGCTTTCTCCGCAAGCCGTTCCTTGATGGCGACATACAAATCGTAGGTTCCTGGCGCCGCCATGAACACGCGATTGATCTTGCCCGACGCGAGCGCGCTGGCGGGAATGAAGTGGATGTCATCCCACGGATACTCGATTTTCTTGGCCTTCGGATCGGGCTGCGCCGAAGGATTGACGATTCGCACGTACATGGCGGCGTCTGCCGCCGGCGCGCCCTTCACATCGAGAACGAAGGGCACGAACGTCCGCTGCTCCTGCGATTTCAGAAAGTAGGGTGTGAGCGTCATCTGGACGTCGGAAGGCGCAGGCTGTCCTCCCATCACAGCGTCGACCGTCTTGACTAGCTGCTCGATCTCCTGCTGCTCCTGCTTGCTGCGCTTTTTGTCGTCCTGCTTGGCCGTCTGCTGCGCATGAGCAGCCGAGCCGGCCATGGCAAAGGCCAGGGCAGCAACGAGCGCGATGACACGACGTCTGACCATCTTCAAATCTCCATGTAGAGTCGCAGACCTTACAAGTCCTAAACCACCGATGATATTGGGCGGATCCGCGCGCTGTCAAACACGTGCAAATGATATCGTGCGGCTGAGATCACCGTGATTCACGACGACGATGTGCTCGTGATCGTGCTGGCTGGAGGCGCAGGTGAGCGGCTCTGGCCGCTGACGAAAGAACGCGCGAAGCCGGCCGTCTATTTCGGCGGTCCGTATCGCATCATCGACTTCGTACTCAGCAATTGCCTCAACGCCGCGTTCCGGCGGATCTTTATCGCCACGCAGTACAAATCGCTTTCGCTCAATCGTCACATCCGTCAGGGCTGGAGCATTGTGTCGGAAGAGCTCGGCGAGTTCATCGAGATCCTGCCGCCGCAAAAACGTGTCGGCGAGCAGTGGTATCAGGGTACGGCAGACGCCGTTTATCAAAACCTATACTCGATCGTGCGCGAGAATCCGCGCTATGTCGTCGTCCTTGCCGGCGATCACATCTACAAGATGGACTACCGCAGGATGCTGCGGTTCCACATCGACAAAGGGGCCCAGGTGACGCTGGCGTCGATCGAAGTGCCGCTCCAGGATGGCAGCCGTTTCGGCATGGTTGCCGTTGACGAGGAACAGCGCGTGATCGGGTTTCAGGAGAAACCGGCAGAACCGGCAGCGATTCCGGGCGCGTCCAATTTCGCGCTTGCGTCGATGGGCATCTATGTGTTCGACATCGATGTGCTGGTCAAAGCGCTCGAAGACGACGCGGCCCTGGCTGAAAGCCATCACGATTTCGGCAAGAACATCATTCCCGCGCTCATCAGCGGTGGGTGCGTGTTTTCCTATCCGTTCTACGACGAGAACAAGAAAGCCGCGAAGTACTGGCGCGATATCGGAACGCTCGACGCCTATTACGAAGCGAACATGGATCTGTGCCAGGTGAACCCCGAGTTCAACTTGTACGACCCGGAGTGGCCGCTGCGGACCTACCAGCCGCAGGCGCCGCCCGCCAAGTTTGTGTTTGCGGAAGAGGGACGCAAGGGCGAGGCGCTCGACTCGCTGATTTCGCCCGGGTGCATCGTTTCCGGCAGCCGCATTTCGGGCAGCATCCTGTGCCCGAACGTGCGTGTGCACAGTTTCTGCCAGATTGAGCAATCGATCCTGATGCCGGGCGTGCGTGTCGGACGCCACGCGCAGATTCGCCGCACCATCGTCGATCGCGACGTGCTGATTCCACGCGGCGCGCGAATCGGCTACAACCTGCAGGAAGATCGTCGCCGCCACACGGTGACCGAAGACGGCGTCGTGGTTGTCACTGTTGACGAAGAACCGTTTATTGGCCCGATTTCAGATGCAGCGCTCCGGCTTGAAGCTGAAGCGGATCGCAGAGGATGAACCTGTGCAGCGCGGACCTTCAGGTCCGCGGTTTGGAGGCGCATGAAGATTCTGGATATCAAAGGCCGCGAGATTCTCGATTCGCGCGGCAATCCCACCGTAGAAGTCGACGTTGTCCTCGAAGGCGGGGCACGTGGACGTGCGGCTGTTCCATCGGGCGCGTCGACCGGCCAACGCGAGGCGCTGGAGTTGCGGGACGGCGATCCGAAGCGCTATCTCGGTAGAGGCGTCCGCGAAGCGGTGGCGCATGTGAACGGCGAAATCGCCAACGCGGTGCGCGGCCGCGAGATGTCGCAACGTGAGCTCGACGACGCGATGATTCGTCTCGACGGAACCGCGACGAAGCGACGCCTTGGCGCCAACGCCGTGCTTGGCGTTTCGATGGCGGCGATGCGCGCCGACGCTGTCGGCGTGGGAAGGCCGCTCTTCGCACACATCGCGCAGCTGGCGGGGGCCCCCGCCGAATACCTGCTGCCGGTCCCAATGATGAATATCCTCAACGGCGGCGCGCACGCAGACTCTAACGTGGACTTTCAGGAGTTCATGGTGATGCCGGTCGGCGCCCCGACGTTCAGCGAAGCGCTGCGCACCGGCGTCGAGATCTTTCACGCGCTCCGCGGGCTCCTGAGAAAGCGCGGCCTTTCAACCGGCGTTGGCGACGAGGGTGGTTTCGCCCCGAGCCTGCGCTCGAATCGAGAGGCGCTCGACGTGGTGCTTGAAGCTGTTTCGAAAGCGGGCTACAGCGCCGGCCGCGATGTCTATTTCGCGCTTGATGTCGCGTCGAGCGAGTTCGGCAAGGACGGCAAATACGAGTTCAAGAAATCGGGCGAGCCGGCGCGCGACTCGGAGGGGATGGTGGCGCTGTATGTCGACTGGTGCCGGCAATATCCAATCATCTCGATCGAAGACGGCTGTGCGGAAGGAGACTGGCGCGGCTGGGCGATGCTGACGCGAGAACTCGGCTCGCGCGTGCAACTGGTGGGCGACGACCTATTCGTCACCAATCCCGAAATCCTGGCCCGTGGCATCTCCGAAGGCATCGCAAACGCGATTCTGATCAAGTTGAATCAGATCGGCACGGTCACGGAAACGCTCGACGCGATCGCGATGGCATCGAGAGCGGGATACGCAAGCATCATTTCCCATCGCTCGGGAGAGACGGAGGATACAACGATCGCCGATCTCGCGGTGGGCACAGCCGCGGGACAGATCAAAACGGGATCGGCGTCACGCAGCGATCGGACGGCAAAGTACAATGAGCTGCTCAGGATCGAGGAAGAACTCGGCGCGGCGGCGAGCTTTGCGGGGCGCGCCGCAGTGAAACAGTTGCCGCGGACCTGACCGCCTTCGCCGGCACTTTGCATTTCTTGTAGCGCGGACCGATACCTTACATGTCTTGTAGGGCGGACCTTTAGGTCCGCAATCGAGCATGCAGAAACTCGTCCTTCTTCGTCACGGCGAATCCGTCTGGAACAAAGAAAACCGCTTCACCGGCTGGGATTTGAGATTTGCGGATTTGCAGATTTGGAGATCTCAAGATGTTGAGACTCGGAGATCACCAAATCGACTCCAAATCTCCACATCTCGAGATCTCCAAATCGACTCCAAATCTCGGAATCGCGAGGATCTCCAAATTCGGTGTTCTAATTCGCCTCTTCCACCTTCGCGTCGTCGGCAGCGATGCGGAGGGAACGGAGGAAACGCCGATCGTTAGCCGTCATTTCGGCGGCGCGGCGCGGAACCAACGCCTTGGTCGTAGCTGTGAGTTTCGCAGCGACGGGGGTGTTCTTGTCCTGTGCCTGCGGGCGGCTGACAAAGCCCACCACGGCTTCGAGCGTCACCTTCATCTCGTAACCCGCGGCCCGAGCGCGCTCGCGACACGACTCGACTTCGGGATTTTCGGCCACTGCAGCGGCAATGGCGTCGGCCAGCTCTCGTGCGAACCGGTTCACGACGTCATCCATACGGCTCCCTCCTGAACGCCGCCGGGCTGGGTACAACCGGAGGCCGTGGGCCTACGATCCCAGCCGGGCGACTGGGAACGATCGGCGCAAAACCTACATCTGGTAGGACTTAGAACAATGTGCCCGACTTCAGCCATTCTAAGAACGGTCCCGCTAACTGTCAAGGACGAACGCTATTAATGGCACATTCGACACGGCAAAGGCCTGCATATTGTGTGTGCCAAAGCTGACCACAGTATGTGGTGCCCGATCGCAGTAAACCCACCAGCCGCGCGCCGCCCGTCTCCAGGGGCGAACGCTCGCTCAGCGCGCGGCTACAATCGGTCCAATGAGCGGTTCGGCTACCGGCCCTCGCCCGTTCGTCCATCCAAGCGATCTCCCCGATTTCAACCCTGAACAAGATCTCGGCAATCCCGGCGAGTTTCCTTACACCCGCGGCATTCAGCCCACGATGTATCGGGGGCGGCTGTGGACGATGCGGCAATACGCGGGATTCGGTACAGCGTCGGAATCAAACAAACGCTACCGCTACCTCCTGTCGCAGGGCGTCAGCGGACTGAGCGTTGCCTTCGATTTGCCGACCCAAATCGGGTATGACTCTGATCACCCACTCGCGGCCGGCGAGGTGGGGCGGGTCGGCGTCGCCATCGACTCGATCGAGGACATGGCCGCGCTCTTCGACGGCATTCCGCTCGATCGCGTGTCGACGTCGATGACGATCAACGCCACCGCGATCATTCTGCTCGCGCTCTACATTGCCGTTGCAAAAAGGCAAGGGGTCCTGCCGAAGGCGCTGTCGGGCACGGTGCAGAACGACGTGCTGAAGGAATACGTCGCGCGCGGCACGTATATTTATCCGCCCAAGGCGTCGCTGCGCATTGCCACCGACATCTTCGCGTTCTGCGAGCGCGAGGTACCCCAATGGAACACGATTTCAATCAGCGGGTATCACATTCGCGAAGCCGGGTCGACGGCGGTCCAGGAGATCGCGTTTACGTTTGCCAATGCGATCGCGTATCTCGATGCTGCGATCGCCGCCGGTTTGGATGCCAACGCGGTGGGTCAGCGCGTCTCGTTTTTCTTCAACGCACACAACAACTTTCTCGAGGAGGTCGCGAAATTTCGTGCCGCCCGGCGCCTCTGGGCGCGTGTAATGCGTGCCCGGTTTGGCGTCACCAACCCGCGTGCGCTGCAGCTTCGCTTTCACACGCAAACGGCTGGCAGCACGCTGACCGCACACCAGCCCGATAACAACATCGTTCGGGTCGCGCTGCAGGCGCTGTCGGCCGTGCTCGGCGGCACACAGTCGCTGCATACCAATGGCCGCGACGAGGCGCTTGCGCTGCCCACGGAAGAATCGGCGCGCATCGCTCTCAGGACGCAGCAGATTATCGCCTGCGAATCAGGCGTGACCAACACCGTCGATCCGTTTGCCGGCTCGTTGTACATCGAGAAACTCACCAACGACATCGAGCAGGGCGCGCGCGATCTGCTCGCGCGCATCGATGCGCTGGGGGGCACGCTGGCGGCGATCGAAAGCGGATTCGTTCAGCGTCAGATTCAGGACTCGGCCTACAAAACGCAGTTGGCGATGGATGCCGGCGACGCCGTGGTCGTCGGCGTCAATCGATACACGACCGACGAACGGGAGGGAATCGAGATGTTCTCGCTCGATCCGGCGCTCGAGACCGAGCAAGTGCAGCGCGTCCGCGCGCTGCGGGCCGGTCGTGATCGGACGCGATGGAAGGCGGCCCTCGACGCCGTCGAACACGTCGCGCGAGGGAATGACAATCTGGTGCCTGCCATCATCGCTGCTGTCGAAGCGCAGGCGACGGTTGGCGAAATCGCGGATACGATGCGCTCTGTGTTCGGCGAGTTCAAAGAAATCGCAATCGACTAAAAGGGGTCAGACCCCTTTTTCCCGTTTTCCAACCTATGGCTGACCGGCTGCTTTCAGTTGAGAACCTGACGACTGTGTTCGACATACCAGGCAAGCCTGTGGTGGCAGTCGACGACGTGTCGTTCGCAATTGATAAAGGTGAGACGCTCGGACTCGTCGGCGAATCGGGCAGCGGCAAGTCGGTGACGGCGTTTTCGATCCTCCAACTGCTGCAGCCGCCGGGCCGCGTCGCCGCGGGCCGCGTGGTGTTCCAAGGGACGAATCTGATCTCCGCCCCGGACCAGGAAATCCGACGCGTCCGCGGCGCCGGCATTGGCCTGGTGTTCCAGGATCCAATGGCTGCCCTCAACCCGGTGATGCGCGTCGGCGACCATATTGCCGAAGCACTTACGGTGCACGGTCTCGCCGACAAGCAGCAAGCTCGTGAGCGGGCGATCGCTTTGCTGCGAGCGGTGCAGCTTTCCCAACCCGAGAAACGCGCCCGCGATTATCCACATCAACTGTCCGGCGGCATGCGCCAGCGCGTGATGATGGCCGTCGCGCTCGCCTGCGGGCCGCCGCTCGTCATCGCCGACGAGCCGACAACCGCGCTGGACGTTACAGTGCAGGCACAGATCCTCGAACTGCTGCGGGACATGAAAACGCAGCTCGAATTGTCGCTCTTGTTGATCACGCACGACCTCGGCGTGATCGCCGAGACGGCGGACCGCGTCGCGGTCATGTACACCGGACGCATTGTCGAAGAGGGCCCCGCCCGCGCGATCTTTCGCAATCCCCTCCACCCGTACACGAAGGGACTGCTCGCGTCGATTCCCAGCGGCCACGCCGGCCGCCGGCTTCATGCGATCGAAGGAACGGTTCCCAGTCTCGCGACTCTGCCTCCCGGCTGCACTTTTGCGCCGCGCTGTCCGTTTCGAATGGAAGTATGCACAACGGCGGTGCCGTCGCAGGTCGAAATCGAACCCGCTCACCGCGTCCGGTGCTACCTCCATTCCGACGCGAAAGAAGCGCGTACCGGCCCCAGCTATTCTGCCGACACAAGGCACCCGACCGGGACGCAGCATTGATGCTGGTCGAGGTCCGCAGGCTCACAAAGCATTTCGTGCGCGGCGGAGGAATACTCGCGGCGAGGAGCGTGGTTCGTGCCGTCGACGATGTGAGCTTCTCGATCGGGGAAGGCGAGACGTTTGGACTCGTCGGCGAATCGGGGAGCGGTAAGAGCACCACCGGGCGCTGCCTGCTTCGGCTGATCGAGCCGACCTCAGGCGAAGTGATCTTCCGCGGCGAGAACGTCCTTGCGTTCGATCGCCGCCGCATGCGCTCAGCCCGCCGCGACATGCAAATGGTGTTTCAGGATCCCTATTCGTCGCTCAATCCGCGCATGCGAGCGGGCGCCATCGTCGAGGAGCCGCTGATCATCCATCGCATCGGAAAGCGGGCGGAGCGACGCGAGAAGGTTGCGGGGTTGTTCCAGCTCGTCGGTCTCGATCCCGCCTTTCGCGAGCGGTACCCGCACGAGTTCAGCGGCGGCCAGCGCCAACGGATTGGACTCGCGCGCGCGTTGGCGCTCAATCCCTCCTTTGTCATTGCCGATGAGCCAGTTTCTGCGCTCGACGCCTCAATTCAAGCGCAGGTCGTCAACCTGTTGGTGGATCTTCAGACGCGACTCAGGCTGACGTATCTTTTCATCGCGCACGACCTGCGGCTGGTTCGCCAGATCTGCAACCGCGTGGCAGTGATGTATATGGGTAGGATCGTCGAGATGGGCGTGACCGAACGCCTCTTTGCGCAGCCACAGCATCCTTATACGAAGGCGCTGCTGTCGGCGGTGCCGGCCACCGATCCCGATGCACCGCGATCCCGCATCGAACTCGACCCCGCAACGTTCGATCGCGACGCGCCGCTGCGCGACGTCGGCGCCGGGCACATGGCTGCCGTCTGAACCGATGACGCGTTTCGCGATGGCGCTTGTCGCCGCCGCCTCGACGACCCTGCTGGCACAGAAACCTGCCGACGCGCGGCTCGCTGCGCTGCTCGAGTTCAACGAAATCGCACGGCCCACAATCATCCGCTCGCCGGACGCCGAGCACGACATGGTTTCGCGCGGGTCGGTCCACGTCGAACCGGAGACGGGCCGATTATGGAAGGGGGATGTGCGCCTGCTCGTGCCGAAACAGATGCGGGAGGAGTTCTCCGTGGGCTTCGCTACCGGTTACGGCGAGGCCGTCTCCCGCAACTTCCGTCGCTTTACTACTGCCGCAGGGATTCTGCCTCAATAACACGCGCGGGCGCCTGCCGCACATCCTTTGCGACTTGTCCATCTCGGATCGAAACCACGCGATGCGCGTGCGCGGCGATATCCGCTTCGTGCGTGACCAGCACGATGGTATTTCCGCCGGTGTGAAGGCGATCGAAGAGCGCCATGATCTCGATCCCGGTTTTGGAGTCGAGATTCCCTGTGGGCTCGTCGGCGAGCAGGATCGACGGGTTGTTGACCAGCGCGCGTGCGATCGCGACACGCTGCCGCTGTCCACCCGAAAGCTCGTTCGGCCGATGATGCATGCGCGAGGTGAGCTCGACCTTCTCGAGCGCCGCCTTCGCCCGCTCGAGGCGATCTTTCTTGCCGACCCCGGCATACACGAGCGGAAGCTCCACATTATGGAGGGCAGTCGCGCGCGGCAGCAGGTTAAAGGTCTGAAACACGAAGCCGATTTCCTCGTTGCGTATACGCGCCAGCTCGTTGTCGTTCATCGTGCTGACTTCTTTGCCGTTCAACAAGTATCGTCCCTTCGACGGCGTATCGAGGCAGCCGATCAGATTCATCAGCGTTGACTTGCCAGAGCCGGACGGCCCCATGATAGCGACGTATTCACCACCGTCCATCTGGAGCGTCACTCCACGCAGTGCGTGGATCTGCTCGTCGCCCATTTGGTAGGTTTTCCAGAGGTCCTCGGTTTCAATCAGAGGCATGGCTACAGTGTGCCACTAGATTACGACGCGAACCGGGACCGCGCGGTTCAATCGAGCGTAGTCAGCCTCGGTTTATCCGCGCTCTTCCTCGTATTGCTCTTTTAATCTGGCCACTACGCTCGGATCAGCGAGCGTCGTCGTATCGCCAAGCGCTTTGCCCTCGGCGATATCGCGCAGCAGGCGGCGCATGATTTTGCCGGATCGCGTCTTAGGGAGATCCGCAGAGAACAGGATGTCGTCGGGTCGCGCGATGGCGCCGATTTTCTGCACGACGTGCTGTTTGAGTTCGTCGGCGAGCGTTTCTGAGGGCTGAACCCCTTCCTTTACCGTCACGAAGGCGGCGATGGCTTGCCCTTTGATCTCGTGACTCCGGCCGACGACGGCCGCTTCGGCAACCTTCGGATGATCGACGAGCGCGCTTTCCACCTCCATCGTGCCGATCCGATGTCCCGCCACATTGATCACATCATCGACGCGGCCAAGCAGCCAAAAATACCCGTCCTCGTCGCGCTTGGCACCGTCACCGGTGAAATAAATGTCGTTCCTCCACCGACTCCAGTACTGCGTCACGTAGCGCTCGGGATCACCGAAGATGCCGCGGAGCATTGACGGCCACGGCTTGGTGAGCGCCAGCAGGCCGCCGCCCACATCTACGCGCCCGCCTTTGTCCGTGAGGATTTCGGCGCTGATGCCTGGAAACGGACGTGTGGCCGATCCCGGTTTCGTGGCGGTGATACCCGGGAGCGGTGTGATGAGGATCGCACCCGTTTCTGTCTGCCACCACGTGTCCACCACGGGACAGTTGCCGCCTCCGATATTGAGGTGATACCAAACCCATGCTTCCGGATTGATTGGTTCGCCGACCGATCCGAGCAGGCGCAACGATGACAGGTCATGTTGTTTCGGCCAGTCTGTACCCCAGCGCATGAAGGCGCGAATCGCCGTCGGCGCGGTGTAGAAGATGGTCACGCCATGACGTTCCACGATCGACCATAAGCGATCCTTCTGCGGCCAATCGGGTGCACCTTCGTACATCACGACGGTTGCCCCGTTGGCGAGCGGACCGTAGACAACGTAGCTGTGGCCGGTCACCCAACCGATATCCGCGGTGCACCAGTAGACATCTTCTTCCTTCAAGTCGAACACCCACTTGGTGGTCGCATACGTGCCCACAAGATATCCGCCGATGGTGTGGACGATACCTTTCGGCTTGCCTGTTGTGCCCGACGTGTACAGCGTGTAGAGCATGTCCTCGGAATCCATCGCCTCAGGCGCGCACCGGTACGGCGCGTCCTCCATCAGCCGGTGGTACCAATGGTCGCGCTCTTCCTTGATATGCGCCGGGATGTCGGCAAAGCCGCGCCGTACGACGATTACGTTTTCGATCGACGGAGTTGCAGTGAGGGCTTCGTCCGCGATGCGCTTCAGCGTGACGATGTTACCCCGCCGATAGCCGCCGTCGGCGGTGATGAGCAAGCGGGCTTGGGCATCGTTGATTCGATCGCGCAGGGCTTCGGCAGAGAACCCGCCGAAGACCACCGAGTGCACGGCCCCAATACGCGCGCACGCGAGCATCGCGATCGCAAGTTCCGGGATCAGCGGTAGATAGATCGCGACACGATCGCCACGTTTGATACCGAACGACTTCAACACGTTGGCAAACTGGCACACGTCGCGATGCAGATCGTAATACGTCAGTGTTCGTCGATCCCCAGGCTCGCCTTCCCAGATAATTGCGGCTTTGTTGCGGCGCGGACCTTTCAGGTGGCGATCGAGGCAGTTCACGCTGGCGTTGATCTTTCCGCCGACAAACCATTTCGCGTGCGGCGGACGCCACTCGAGCACTTTGCTCCACGGAGCGGACCATTCGAGCTCGCGCGCGAAGTTCTCCCAGAATTGTTCCGGATTGCGCGCCGCCTCGTCGTACACACGCTCATCGCGAACGTTGGCCTGTGCGCGGAATTCGTTCGAAGGTGGGAACGCGCGATCTTCCTGAAGAAGCGCGTCGATCTCGGGAGACACCGCTCGATGCGAGCCGGGGTGCACCTGCTTGTCGGTCATGCCGGCAGTATAGCTATGACACGCGTTTGTGGAACCAGCGGAAGCGCTTCGGACGGGCGCGGAGAAGCTCGAGCGCGGAGGCGGCAGCCTCGATCATGGACGGTTCGATCCGGCGTAACTCTCGCGCCCCGGCTTCGCGCAGCGCGCGCTCGCCGATCAAATTGACGAGCCGCGGCACGCCGCTCGACAGGCCAAAGAGCACATCGATGGCGCGCGGCGCAAACGTGATGCGGGCGCCGCCCGCAATCGTCAAGCGGTGATTCACATACCCCGCGCAGTCTTCGCGGCCGAACGGCAGGATCCGCATACGCGTGACCACTGAACGCCGCTCATGTCGACGACGGTAATTCGGCCGTCGAGCGTCCGCACCTTAGACCGTGGGCACAGTCGGAATTGGCGGTGGGCCTGGCGGCTGAGGGGGAATATTCCTACGAAACAGTATCGCGCCCAGCGCTCCGCCAATCATGCCGACAATGCTTCCGACGATCAGCATGACGACGGCGTTGACTGCGAACAGAACGCCAATCCCGGCGCCGCCACTGAGGAATTCGAGAACGGCGCGCGCTTCGGGCGGCATGTCGCGCGCGGTTTCGAGCGCGCGATCGAACATCTGCCCCGGCGACACGCCAATCGCGAGCGCGATCGGAATTGACAGGACCGTGGCCACGATCGCGCCAAAGACTCCCGCGAGGAGCCCGACGATGGCGCCGTCGCCGGTCTCGATTGGAACAGGGTGATTCTGCTGCATCAAGTACGCGGCCAGCGCGCCGCCAGACAGTACCCATCCGCAACAACAGAGATTCACCCAGTTGACGACGGGAAGCGCTGACAAAACACCGATGGCGACACCGGCAAGCAGCGCCGGCTGCAGCTTCGCGGGACCCACGCGGCCCTCCCTGATTCAGTTGCTAATCGTAGTACTCCAGCCCCAAGTGCGTGATCAGCTCTTCGCCCTTCAAATAGCGAAGCGTGTTCTTCAACTTCATCAACTGAATGAAGAGATCGTGCTCGGGGTATAGACCTGGTGCGTGCATCGGGCTTTTGAAGTAGAAAGAGAGCCACTCTTGAATGCCGAACATGCCGGCTCGCTTGGCGAGGTCCAGAAACAGCGCACTGTCGAGCACGATCGGCGCGGCGAGAATGCTGTCGCGGCAGAGAAAGTTGATCTTGAGCTGCATCGGATATCCGAGCCACCCGAAGATGTCGATGTTGTCCCATCCTTCTTTGTTGTCGCCGCGCGGAGGGTAGTAATTGATCCGGACAACGTGCGTCACATCGTCGTACAAGCCGGGGTACAGCTTCGGCTGCAGGATGTAGTCGAGCACCGACTTCTTGGTTTCTTCTTTCGCCTTGAACGCTTCTGGATCGTCGAGCACTTCACCGTCGCGATTGCCGAGAATGTTCGTGGAGTACCAGCCCTTGACGCCGAGGAGTCGTGCCTTGAGTCCCGGCGCCACGATGGTTTTCATCAGCGTCTGGCCGGTCTTCAAGTCCTTGCCGGCGATCGGCGTCTTCGTGGTCGACGCGAGCGTCATCAACGCCGGTACGTCCGCGCTCAGATTTGGTGCGCCGTTGGCGTACGGGATGCCTTCCTTGATTGCGGCGTAGGCGTAGATCATGCTCGGAGGAATCGACGGATCGCTGTCGGCCAGACCTTTCTCGAGCGATTCGATCGTTTGGTGCACCGCGGCTTCCTTCATGTAGGTCTCAGTGCTGCCGCACCAGACCATTACGAGGCGTGAGCAGTGGTTGCGCCTTTTGAAGTCGCGAATGTCCGCGATGAGCTGTTCGGCGAAATCCTTCTTCGACCTTCCCTTCTTGACATTCGGGCCATCGAGGCGGCGCACGTATTGATGATCGAACACCGCCGGCATCGGCTTGACCGCTTCGAGATCGCTGCGCACCTGGTCGAGAAGCGAGGTCTCGAGCACACCCGCAGTACGCGCGGCGGCATAGCAGTCCTCTTCGAAAATATCCCAGCCGCCGAAGACGATGTTGTCGAGCGAAGGCAGATCGAACAGCTCGCGAATGCGAGGCGAGCGGCCTTCCGTGCGTTTACCTAGACGAATGGTTCCGAGCTCTGTGAGCGATCCAACGGGAGGAGCGAGCTTCTTGCGAATGGCATGCACGCCGGCAATTACAGTCGTGCTCACAGCGCCGAGGCCGACGAGCAGAACCCCTAACTTGCCGTCAGCAGGCGCAATTTCAACGGGCGGTTGCACGGCTGGAAATCATATCAGGCTTATGATCGAGGGATGGTCTTCAAGATTCGCCGGATGCGCGCCATGGATCCGCTGCAGGTCGCGATGACGGGCGTGCGCATGGGCGAACGCTACGTGCAGATCTTCTGCAGTGACGCAACGCTTACGGGCGGACTTGCCAGCAAGGTGGGGCTCAGCGGGGTCGCCGCTGTTGCCGCGCCGGACGAAACGCAGGCGGCGCGCGCGCGCACCGCCGCAAGCAACGCAGCCGCTCTAGTGGACGTGCAGGTCACGCCGCTCGCCTCGCTGCCCTGGCCGCGCGATTCGTTTGACATGGTGGTGATCGACAACACTCGCGAGCACTTCACGGCATTGACCGAGACCGATCGCGCCGCGCTGCTCACGGCCGCGAAACAAGTGTTGCGCCAGGGTGGACGCGTCGAGGTGATCGAGCGCGTCCGCTCGACCCCATCTGAGACGATTCTGGCTACTGCAGGACTGCGGCCGGTGCGAACGCTCGCCGAGAAAGACGGATTTCGATTCGTCGAAGGTCTCAACGCGTAAGTCCGGAATTCACTTCGATTATGAGTACATTCCGCGCAGCGTCGTGGGCCGATTCCCGCCGTTCACCGCGCGCACGTCAAATGCCGTCCGCCGTCGATCGCGACCGTCTCGCCCGTGATCCACTCGGCCTGATCGGACGCGAGAAACAGGATCAGCGATGCGATCTCCGCCGCGTCGCCGGGACGTCCCAACGGATGCGTCTCCTTGCTGCGGGCGAGAAACGCCGCGTACTTTTCTTCGTCGAGGCCCGCGCGCCGGTGCAGGTTGGTGACGGTGACGCCAGGATTGACGGCATTCACTCTCACGCCGTACGGCGCCCAATCAATTGCGGCGCAGCGGGTCAATTGATCGAGCGCGGCCTTACTCGTGTTGTAGGCAGACAGGCCGGGAAACACGCGCCGGCCATTGACGCTCGAGACGTTGACGACGGCGCCGCGGCGCGCCTTGAGGTGAGGAAACGCGGCGCGCATCAGCCTGAACGGCGCGCGCACGTTCGTGTCCATCATCGACGCCCACTGCTCGTCGGACGTCTCGTCGGTGCTTCCAAAACCGATGATGCCGGCCGCGTTGACGACAATGTCGATGCCGCCGAATCGCGTGATTGCGGCGCTGACGATCGCGTCAGCGGCGTCAGCGTCCGTGAGGTCGGCAACGACCGCAATCGCCGCGTTGCCCTCATGGCCGAGCTCGGCGATTGTCGATTCGAGGGCCGAACGGTCCCGGCCGACGGCCACCACCGACCCATTTTTCTTCGAAAATCCGAGTGCCGTGGCGCGCCCAATCCCGCTCGACGCGCCCGTGACAATGGCCACTTTGTTGGTGAACGACATGGCGCAAGTATAGGAGGACAACGCAGCGTCCTGCCTCGGGGACGCCCGGACGCAGGATTAGCTCAAGATCGGCTGAAATCTTCGATCCGGTGGAGACGATTTCGAGAGAGACTGGCGGCAAGACTTTTGCCTCCGTGACGGTGCCAACCCATGTTTGCTCACGCTCTTGCCGAGGTCTATTCACCTCGCGATATCGCGCGCGCGGCCGGCGTCGCTGAAAGTCACGTCCAGACGCTGGTGGCGAGCGGAGAAATCGAAACGATTTCCGCGCTGCTGCCGGGGCTCGGAGAGGCGTGCTGGAGCCATTACATTTCGCAGACCGAAGCCGTACGCGTGGTGCGTGCGTTGCGCCATGGTCAACCAGTTGGATCGACGGTGAGTAGGGATTTCAGCCGCCTTTTGACGACGCTGCAGGCGCAGAAGCGTCCAACGACGGTGCCGATGATTGTGTCGACGTCGCTCCACGCGCTCGTGGCCGCGGCGCTTTTCGTCATCACCAGCATCGGGTTCACCAATGCCGACGAACCTACCGAGCTGGTCGAAAGGGACCAGCAGCCAATCCGGATGGTGTACCTCATGCAGCCGGGGCCGGGTGGTGGTGGCGGCGGCGGCGGACTGAAGATGCGCACGCCGGCTACGAAGGTCGAGCGCAAAGGGGAACGAAAGATCAGCAGCCCGATTCCGGCACGCAAGCTTCCGCCTCCGCTCGAGCCAAAGCCGAAACCGGTTGAGCCGCCGCCGGCGCCTCTCGAGGCCAAGGTGTTGCCGCCCGTCATGGCGCCAGTCGCGCCAATCGCGGCGGATCCGCGCGATCGTGAAGGCGCCGTGAAAGAAACGCCCAAAGAAGCGCCGCCCAGCCAGGGTCCCGGATCGGGTGGCGGTGCGGGCACTGGCAACGGCACGGGTCTTGGCGAAGGCAGTGGATCCGGAATAGGACCGGGCGAAGGCGGCGGCATGGGCGGCGGACCGTATCGTCCCGGCAGTGGCGTCGAACCCCCGCGGCTCCTCAAAGAAGTGCGCGCCAATTACACCGACGAGGCGCGAAGGGCCAACGTCACCGGGGAGGTCGTGCTCGAGATCGTCGTGAAGCGCGATGGCAGCGTCGGCGACGTCAGAATTCTCAAGCGGCTCGCGTCGGGTCTCGATCAAAAGGCAGTGGAAGCGGTGCGTCAATGGCGGTTTGCGCCGGCGCGCATGAAAGGCGTACCCGTCGACGTCATCGTCGAAGTCTCAGTGGACTTCAGGCTTCGATAGCCCGCAGGGTTGACCATGGAGATAGTGCTGTTCGCATTTACCGTTCTCTCCACGATCGTGGCCGTTGTCATGAGCGTCGTGGCGTGGCGCCTCTCACGCGAGGAACGCGCGCGCGCCTCGGCGCGCGTGGCCGCGCTCGCCGCAGCCGCTGCCGAGCCTGACGAGAGCTCCGTCACGGTCGCCGAGCGCGCGCCGCTACGAGCACCCGCGGCTGTTCCGGCACTCGCGGCCGAATCCATCGCGATGTTCGAACGCGAGCTGCCGTTGCGTGCCGTTGCGACGGCGTCTTCGACGTCGCGAGGACAGGGCGAGACAGCTCCGTCTTCACCACGGCGCAGTTACGCCGACACCACTCCCGCTTCGCCGCTTCGGGCCCATGGGGAGACGAGCCCGTCACCGATCCGGGGCTTCGGCGAAACGGATTACGGCTCAGAACGTCGTGGATTCGACGCAGATCCGGCGATCGGCGACACGTTTCTGGGCACAGCGGAATCGCGCACTGCGAGCAACGGACGTCAGCGGGTGTTGGTCTTCGCAGCAGCGGTTTTGTTGGTGGTGCTGGGCGGCGGCGCCTACGTGACGTTGTCAAACAGCGACTCCGCCACATCGCACACCTCGGCGGCGCCTGCGGCAACCAACGCTCCGCTTGAACTCATCTCCTTGCGTCAGGAACGGAAAGGCGCGCGCCTTAGCCTCTCGGGCCTCGTGCGCAATCCAGCAGCGGGCGTGCCCATCGACGATCTCGCCGCCGTGGTGTTTCTGTTCGACGGGCAAGGCGGCTTCATCAGCAGCGCCCGTGTCGGCGTCGACTTTCGGCGTCTGGGTCCCGGCGACGAATCACCGTTCGTGATCACGGTGGATGCACCACCCAACGTCGCACGCTATCGCGTCAGTTTCCGCACCGACGCGGGCATCGTCGCACATGTCGATCGGCGAAACGACCAGCCGATCGCTGCCGCCGTCGGCAGAGAGTGAACGAAAGGCACTACTATGCAAGGCACCACCAAGCGCTCACTGATTGCGATCTCTTTGGCCGCCGCCACCGCGCTCGTCGCGACGGACCGTGCGGTCGGCGCTCGCGTCGATCAGAGCCAGGATGGATTCCGTTTCAAAAGCGGCGTCGAGCTGATCAACGTCAACGTCACGGTGACGGATCGTTCGGGACGGTTTGTTCCGGGATTGCGCCAGGACGACTTCATCGTGTACGAAGACGACAAGCCGATTGAGGTCACGCACTTCAGCGCGGAGCGTGTGCCGGTCAGCCTCGGCATCGTCCTTGACTCGAGCGGCAGCATGACAGGTGAGAAGTGGGAATCGGCGCTGGACGCGATCGATCGCTTTCTTACGAGCCTGCCCGATCCGCAGGACGAATTCTTCCTCGAGCGGTTCAGCGGTGATCCCGACCTCGTGCAGGATTGGACCAACGATCGCAATCGCATCGTCCGATCGCTTGGGCGGGTGCGGCCAAACGGCGGCACGGCGATGTACGACGCTGTCGCCGAAGCGGTGCCGATGGCCCAGTCGGGGCAAAACCGGAAAAAAGCGTTGGTGCTCATCTCGGACGGCAACGACACCAACAGCCGCCTTCGCGTGCAGGAAGTGAAGCAGATGGTTCGGGAGACCGAAGTGCTCGTCTACGCCGTTGGGATTGACGGTCAGGCCGAATCCACGATCTTCAGCGGCCGGCCGCAACCTCCGGTTGGGCCGCCGCCTGCGCCCACGCCATTTCCGATTCCAGGGCGGCGCGGCGGCCTGCCCTTCCCGATTCCTATTCCTGGCGGCGGAGGCGGGCGGCCCGGCGGCAGCGTTGGTCGGATGGGGATGGACGACCGCGTCAACGTGGTGGCTCTGCGCGAGATCACCGACGACAGCGGCGGCCGCACGGAGATTGTCCGCGACGCGCGCGATCTCGATCCGGCAACCGCGAGCATCGCGGACGAATTGAGCAAGCAGTATTACCTGGGCTACCCGAGCCCTGGGTACCGCGACGGCAGGTGGCACACCATTCGCGTGGAGCTGCGCAACGGCGCTGCCCATAAAGTGCGCGCCCGCAAGGGGTACATCGCCACGTCCTAGCTATCTAGCTCGCTACAGATACGAACACCGAGGATGGGCGATTCGTATCTGTTAATGAGCGACATCTCAGGTGCCAGCGCCGAGGAGTTCGATCATGTTGAAGAACGGAATTGCCGTTCTGTGCGCGGTAGCGTGTCTGACCGCGCCGGCGTATGCGCAGCGAAAAGATCTGCAGGTTTTTCGAGATATTTCGGACCAGGTGAATCGTTACACCCAGTTCACCATCTTCGATAACGTCGAAGCCGACGTGAGCAATGGACGCGTCGTGCTGATGGGCGCCGTCACGATGCCGTACAAGAAGGACGATATCGAGCGGCGAGTGCGCGGGGTCGAGGGCGTCGAATCGATCGACAATCGCATTGAAGTGCTGCCGGTCTCGTCGGGGGACGACGAGCTGCGCTTCCGCATCGCCCGGGCGATTTACGGCAACTCGGCGTTCTGGAACTATGCGGCGATGGCCAACCCTCCGATTCACATCGTGGTCAGCCGCGGCCACGTCAAGCTCGTTGGTGTGGTCAACAACAACGTCGAACGGATGCTCGCGCGCTCGCTCGCCATCGGGTTCGGCGAGTTCGACGTGGTCAACGAGCTCAAGACCGACGCCGAAGTGAGAGAAGCGATGGAACGCATCGGGATGAACTGACTATTCCGGTTTCCAGCGCGACGTGACGCGCGCGATTTCTCCTCCCGGGGCCCAAACAACCAGCACTTTGGCGCCGTTTGGGCCGCTCTTGTGCCGGACCTGGTCGGTCGATCGAATGCTCACCGACATCCCGCGCGAAAGCTTCACCGCCGTTCCATTCACGACCTGCTCCATGTCGCCTTCGAGCACGTAGAAGGTTTCCGTCACGGCGTGACGGTGCTCGCCGGAATCACTGTTGGCCGGGAACGTGAGCTCCACGATTTCCACCTCATTGCCCCGAAGGTCCTTTTCGTCGAGAACCACGTGCATTCGCACGCCGCCTGGGCTGACGAAATTCCGGGGCGCCGGCGCGTCCGCGGGAGCTTGCGCGCCAAGCGCGGCGATCGCAAGCGGGATGAGAATGCCAAATGACACGGCGATGCGGTTCATGATGCCTCCTGTTGGCGAGCGGGCACTGACGCACGGCCTCGGCGCATTACCAGCCAGATCACGAGGGCAAACGTGAGCGCGGCGAGACCGGCCATGAGCGCGAACAGCGTCAACGTCCGGGCCAGAATCGATCGCGTTTCCATATGCGCTTCGATGTCGAGCGGCTGATTGCGAAGCCGGTCGGCCAAGGTCTGCTCCCAGACGATGATGTTGCCGCGCTGGACTTCTTTGGATGGCGAGTTGTGAAACGGGACATGGCTCGGCAAGTGAAGCCGTATGGCCATGAGCTCGCGGCCGGTCCATCCGACGTTCCCGACGGCGCGGCCGGCGGCTGAACCGAGCAGTTGCCGGTACTTGATCACCTCGTCGTCGCGCGTGATTCCGTAGCGCGACCAGGCGAACGGGGCTGCTTCTCCTAGCCGTGTGACATCAGGTACGTGGATGCGAAGGTGGAGGTAGCGGCGATGGCCGCGGCGCGAGGCGGTCACGCTCTCGACGTGCGCCACCGGCGACTCGAACATCGCCCGCACGGCGGCGCGATCGAGCCGGGCCCGCGGATCGACGTTGAGATCGAGGCCACGCAGCGCCACGAGCGCCGGCACGGAGGCGTTCAGATAGACGGTCACTGAACCATCGAGCGCGAGGTAAATGTCCTCTTCGTACTCGTACTTGCGCGACAGAACGTTGCCGCCGCACGCGCTCGTCAGAAAGGCCGCCGCACTAAGGGCGGCAAACACGAACAGGCGCACGAGGCCATCATAGCGCGACCATCATTGATAATAGAGTTTTCGGCGACTCGATGCCCGACCAACCGACACTCTTTCTCATCGACGGCAGCAACCAGATGTACCGCGCCTATCACGCGATCCGTGGGCTCACGGGTCCCGACGGCCGTTCGACGAACGCCGTGTACGGGTTCGTCACGATGCTGCGCAAGTTGATCAACGATCATCAGCCTGCGTACATCGCGGCGTCGTTTGATCTACCGCGTCCAACCTTCCGCTCGCAGATGGCATCGGATTACAAAGCGACTCGCGCGGCGATGCCGGACGACCTCGTGGAGCAAACCGCCTGGGTGCACGAGGCCTGCGAGGCGCTGGGCGTGCCGGTCTATACCGCCGAAGGATTCGAAGCCGATGACGTCATCGCCAGCATGGCGCAACGGGCGGCGGACAACGGGTTCAGGGTCGCGATCGTCACAGGTGACAAAGACTTTTTTCAGCTCGTCGGTGACGGCATCCGGGTCTACAACCCACGCGATGAAGGCGCGTGGTTTGATGCCGATGCCGTGAAGGAGAAGTTTGGCGTCACGCCCGCCCAGGTCATCGACGTGCTCGCGCTCATGGGCGACACCGTGGACAACGTCAAGGGCGTGCCGGGTATCGGTGAAAAGGGCGCGAAGGATCTCATCGCCGCGTACGGATCGCTCGACAATCTGCTCGCGCGCGCAGACGAAGTGGCACAGAAGAAATACCGCGAAGGGCTCAAGGCGCACGCCGAAGAGGCGCGCCAGAGCCGTGAGCTGGTCAAGCTGCGGACGGACGTCGATCTGGCATTCAATCCTGAGCGCTTCCGCTACCTCGGCGCATCGCGCGAGAAGTGTTACGAGCTGTTTTCCAAGCTCGGCTTCCGGACGCTGGTCACCGAGTACGCGCCAACGGCTTCGTCGATCGAAAAGGATTACGCGACGGTCACGACGCCGGACGAACTGGACGCGCTGGTGCGCGAGCTGCGCGAAGCGGGTCGCTTTGCGCTGCGAATCGTCGCCGACGGACCGTCATGCGTCCGCGCCACGCTGGTCGGCCTCGTGTTTGCCACCGCTCCGCGACGGGCACGCTATGTCCCGCTGGCGCACGAGGGCTTCGGCGGCGGCACCACGCTGGGGTGCGACACCGTTCTCGCCGCCCTCAAACCGCTGCTCGAGGATCCTGGTCTTCTCAAGGTCGGGCACGATCTCAAGGCCGACGTCGTCGTGCTCGCGCAGCATGGTGTGTCGCTTGCCGGCCTCGACGTTGACACGATGCTGGCGAGCTATCTCATCGACGCCACCAAATCGAGTCAGGAACTCGAGCCGACGGTTCTGGAACAGCTCGGTTACAAGGCGCTGACGCAAGAGGAAGTATGTGGCAAAGGCACCAAAGCGTTGCGGTTTGCGCAGGTGCCAGTGGACGGCCTGGTTGACTTTGCCGGCGAGCGCGCCGACCTGGCGCTGCAACTCGCGGCACGTCTCGCCCCCATGCTGGTTTCGTCGGGAGTCGAGTCGGTGTATCGCGAGCTCGAATTGCCGCTCGTGCCGATTCTTGCCAGCTTGGAACGTGTCGGCATTCGTATCGATGGCCGCGCGCTTTCGTCGCAGGCTGCGCTCGTCGAGCGGGAACTCGACGATCGCGGCAAAGCCATCTTCGCGATGGCCGGCGCAGAGTTCAACATCAACTCGCCGAGGCAGCTCGCCGAGATCCTGTTCGACAAGCTGAAACTGCCGGTCGTGAAGCGTACCGGCGCCACCAGAACACCTTCGACGGCGGTCGAAGTGCTCGAGGAGCTCGCGCTCGCCCACGACTTGCCGCGGCTGATACTCGAGTGGCGCGCGCTGGCGAAACTGAAGGGCACCTATATCGACGCCTTGCCGCAGCTGATCAATCCGGCAACCGGCCGCGTGCATACCTCGTTCAACCAGGCGGTGGCGGCAACCGGCCGTCTGTCGAGCAGCGATCCAAACCTTCAGAACATCCCGATTCGTACGGAGGTGGGCCGGGAGATCCGGCGCGCGTTCATCGCGGAATCGGGCCACAAGCTGATCTCAGTTGACTACTCGCAAATCGAGCTCCGCGTGCTCGCGCATCTTTCGGGAGACGAAACGCTCACCGCCGCGTTTTCTCGACGTGAGGACATTCACGATCAGACCGCCCTCAAGGTGTTTGGCCCGAACCCGGGCCTCGATCGGCACGAGCTGCGCCGCCGGGCCAAAATCGTCAACTACGCGCTACTCTACGGAAAAACCGCGTTCACGCTCGCCAAGGACATCGGTGTCACGCAGCAGGCCGCGCAAGAATTCATCGACGCGTACTTCGCCGGGTTTCCCAAAGTCCGCGGCTTCATCGACCGGACGCTCGAAGATGCGCGCCGCACGGGTGTTGTGAAGACGATGTTCGGCCGCCGGCGTCCGGTGCCCGAGATCACCAACCGCAACGGCCAAATCCGATCTGCCGCGGAACGCGTGGCGGTGAATCTTCCGATTCAGGGGACGGCCGCCGACATCTTGAAACGCGCGATGATCGACGTCTCTGCCGCGCTCAACGAGCGGTTCGCCTCCGCACGCATGATTCTGACCGTCCACGACGAATTGCTGTTCGAAGCGCCTGCCGAGCAGGCGGACGATGTCGCGTCGTTGGTGAGCGACAAGATGGCACACGCCGTGCCGCTCAATGTGCCGCTCGACGTGGATGTGGGGATTGGAGAGAACTGGAAGGAGGCGAAACCGTAAGCTTGCGGATTTGAGCCATCGCCAATCAACAATCCCAAATCTCTCGCGTCACTTCCACTTTTCCTTCGCCAACTCCCATTCCGCCTTGAGCTGTGCCTCCGCCGCCGCCCGTTGATCCTGCGCGACCGTGCGCACGCGATCCGGAATGATGCCGTCGAGAATCAGGCGGTTGATGTCCGAGCGAAAAGCGGCAGATCGATCGCCCATAAGCCGCGAGCGTGCCCACCCGGCCACGGCCGCATCCCACGCGCGAATCGCGTTGCCACCACCGCGCAACGCCACCACTGACCAGTAGCTAGCCGTGGCGGAACCGGGATTGCGGGCGAGCTCAGCGCTCATCCGATCCCTGATGCGTTCGAACGCCTCGTGCCGTGCGTCCTTGCTCAAAGTGGCTGCGAGCCGCTCAATTGCGCTCGCCCACCAGTCGAGCATCGCGTCGTGGAGTTCGGGATCTTCGCGCGCGCTCTCCAGGCCGCTCTCGAACACCTCGGCCGCCGCGCCGAAATCGTCTTCGAGAAACATCGATTCGCCGAGGGCGAGGAGAAATTCCACCCGATCCCGCGGGTTGAGCGCGGCCGCACCCACCGCGGTGAGCGCTTCGCGCGCCGCACTCAGGTCGGAAGGATCGGCCTGTTCGCGATATCGCTCGAGATGAGCACGCGCCACAACAATGGCCGCCGCATCGGCCGTGTCGGGATCCGATTGCGCAGCGGTCGCCGACTCAATCGCGCCGGCAAACTGCCGCTCGTTGTAGAGCGCACGAGCCTTGGCGAGCTCCGCTCGTTGCGCGCCGGCATTGGCCGGAACCGCCAGCATAAGCGCCGCGATCAGCACGCTGTTCGTCGCACGCGACATCCAACCGATCCTAGCACGCGCTACAATGACCTCCCGGATGCATGCGCCGCCTTCGCTCGCACAAGATGGGCCCCCGAGCTCCGGATCGCGCGAAGGCCGGCCCGCGATCGTGCCGCGCGCGGCGCACCCGATATCCCGCCGCAACATCGATCGCGATGCGCTGAAAGTTCTGTACCGCCTGCAACAGTTCAATTACGCCGCTTACCTGGTGGGTGGCAGCGTTCGCGACCTGCTGCTCGGCCGCCAGCCGAAGGACTTCGACGTCGGCACCGACGCGCACCCTTACCAGATCAAGAAGCTGTTCCGGAACTGCTGGATTATCGGCCGCCGCTTTCGCCTCGCACACGTGAGATTCGGCAACAAAACCATCGAGGTCGCCACGTTTCGGCGCGGCGTGCCGCCAGGCACCGAAAACGAGCCGAGCGAGCCCCCCGAAGGGACCACCGCTCCGGACCTGGCGATTCGCCACGACAACACCTTCGGGACGCCCGAAGAAGACGCGTTCCGGCGCGACTTCACCATCAACGCGCTGTTTTACGACATCGCCACGTTTTCGATCATCGATTACGTCGGCGGCCTCGAGGATCTGCGGGAAGGTGTCATCCGGTCGATCGGCGATCCCTCGCAACGGTTCCAGGAGGACCCGGTGCGCATGTTTCGCGCGGTCGCGTTCGCCGCGCGCCTTGGTTTCCGACTGGACCGGCCGGTGATCGAGGGCATTCGCGCGCATCGACATCTCATCGCCACGGCATCACCCGCGCGATTGATCGAGGAGTACTACAAGGTTCTGCGATCGGGTGCGGCGGAACAAACGTTGCGGCTGCTCGCGGAGCATGGGCTGCTCGAGCCGATCACCCCGGAACTGCATCACAGCGCGAGCGAGGATGCGATGTGGCAGGCGCTCGCCGACCTCGATCGGTTTCGACGCCGGTTCGAAACAGTCCCGGAAGGACTCACCAACGCCGTGCTGCTGGGAACGCTCCTCGTGCCGCTTGGCTTGATGCCGCGGCGGCGCATGTCGGAGGCGACAGAAACGGAGGATGTCGAGACGAGACACGGAGGCGCGCCGGAGGCGCGGCATTTGCGACGCCGAGACCGCCGGCCGGTGAAGGAGCCGCCGCTGCGCATCGGTTTGCTGCCGGTGGCGCGGCGCGATACGGAGCGGCTGCGCCAGATTCTGTCCGTGCAGCGGCGTTTGATGGACCTCGACTCGTCGCCGCGTGCGAAGCGCGCGCTAATGCAGCGCAGCCCTTTTCACGAAGCCATGGTCTGGCTCGAAATCCACGGCCGTGCCCCGGAGGCGCTCGAGCACTGGCGTGGATTCATCGAGGCGAGTGGTCCGCTCAGGTCACACGAGCGCTCCAGCGAGGCCGGGATGGCCGCACCGGGCGACGCGCCTCGCCGCCGGCGCCGTCGTCGACGCAGACGCGGACGCATGCGGCAAACAGAGCACGAGTAGTTACAAGTTCGAAGTTCAAAGTTCAAAGTGAGTTGGCAAGTTGCAAACTTGGAAGTTGAGGATTCGAACTCTTCAACTTCACTTGTAACTCACCTTGAACTTTGAACTTTGAACTTTGAACTTTGAACTTTGAACTTTGAACTTTGAACTTTGAACTTTGAACTATCCGTTCTTTCTCTCGAACTCCTTCATGAAGGCGACGAGCGCGTCGACCCCTTCCTCGGGAAATGCGTTGTAGATCGAAGCGCGCATGCCGCCAACCGATCGATGCCCCTTCAACCCATCGAAGCCGGCGGCCGTTGATTCCTTCACGAAGCGCTTTTCCAACTCCTCGTTCGGCAGCCGGAACGTGACGTTCATGAGCGAGCGGCCGTCTTTTTGCGCGGTGCCGCGATAGAAGCCGGTACGATCGATTTCCGCGTACAGGTGTGCGGCCTTGCGCTCGTTGACCGCGGCAATGGTGGTAAGGCCGCCTTGCGCGAGCGCCCACTTTGCGACCAGACCCATGAGGTAAATGCCGAAGCACGGCGGCGTGTTGTACATGGAGCCGTTTTCCGCCTGCACCGCGTAATTCAACATGCTGGGGAGCGACTTCGACGAGCGCGCGAGCAGATCCTCGCGCACGATCACGAGCGTCACTCCCGACGGGCCCAGGTTCTTCTGCGCGCCGGCGTAAATCAGGCCATAGCGAGTGATGTCGATCGGCCGGCTGAATATGTCGGAGGACGCATCGCAGACGAGCGGCACCTCGCCGACCTGCGGTTCCGATCTCCACTGCGTTCCGAAAATCGTGTTGTTCGACGTGAAGTGAACGTATGCGGCCGCGGGCGTGAGCTGCAGTTCGCTCTGTCGTGGAATGCGTGCGAAGCTCTCGCTTTCGGTCGATCCCGCCACGTGAATGGCGCCGACGCGCTGTGCTTCCTTGAGCGCCTTCTGCGACCACATGCCGGTGATGATGTAATCGGCGGTCGCGCCCGGCGTCAGCAGGTTCATCGGCACCATCGAGAACTGCAGCGACGCGCCACCTTGTAGGAACAGCAGTTTGTGAGTCGGCGGAATCTTTCCCAGCGTGCGCAGATCCGCCTCTGTCCGGGTGAGGATGTCTTCGAAGGTTTTCGAGCGATGGCTAATCTCGAGCACGGACATGCCGACGCCCGGGAGTGACACCAGATCGCGCTGCGCCTCTTCGAGCACGGAAACAGGAAGCACCGCAGGTCCGGCGGAGAAGTTGTAGATACGGTGAACTGTCGTCGTCATGATGATGGCCTCACGCTAGCTGGACAAGCTGAATGTCGAGGACGTCTGCGTGTCCCGCTCGGATATTGTCGACCGTGGCGCCAGGCGGCTGACGATCGAGATTGATCCGGGCCACGGCGGCTTCGGCCCCCTCGAAAATAATGTTCTCGGTTTCCTGCACGTTCAATCCGGCATCCCGCAGCAGTTGAAACACATGCGCAAGCACCCCCGGCTTGTCGCGGTGGCGCACAACCAGCATATGCGTCGCGGGTGATCGTTTCGCCAGGTTTACTACGTTGGGCACTCGCCCCGTTTGCATGAAGGTGCGAACGATCCGGACCGCCTCAGCGGCGATTGCCTCCTGTGCTTGATCGGTCGACGCGCCGATGTGATGCGTGCCGTAGACACCGGGAAGTCCGAGAATCGGATCGGCGATCGTGCCGGTCGCAGTCGATGGTTCATCGGCGAAGACATCCAACCCGACGCGCACCCCCTTGTTGCGCACCACCTCCGCCAGCGCGACGTAATCCATCATCTCGGCCCGCGCCGTGTTGATGATCACCGATCCCGGACGCACGTGGCGCAGCAACTCGGCGTTGACAAACCCGCGCGTGTCTGTGGTCAGCGCCAGGTGCACGCTGACGATATCCGAACGCGAGACAGCCTCGTGCGGTTGATCGACGATGGCCACGCCGAACTCCTCGGCGACACGCGCGCGGGCAGCGGGATCCTGCGTGAATCGCCGGCTCCACACCACAACCGGCATACCGAACGCGCGCGCACGGCGCGCCACTTCCTGCCCGATGCTGCCAAATCCCAGGAGTCCAAGGGTTCGCCCATAGAGGCCCTGCGCTTTCGAGAATTCCTTTTTGTTCCATTTGCCGGCGCGCAGTTCCATGACGTTTTCGGGCACGCGGCGATCGATCGCGAGCAAGAGGGCGAAGGCCAGCTCAGCGACCGCGACGGCATTTTTGCCCGGACAATTCGCAACATAGATGCCGCGCCTCGATGCTGCCGTCACATCGATCGTGTTGACGCCAGCGCCGGCGCGCACGATCAGCGAGAGCTTTCCGGCGTCGAGCATCGGCGCGGTCACCTGGGTGCTGCGCACGACGAGCACCTGCGCGCCGCTCGACGCAATCGCCCGCGCGAGCGCATCGTCTGTCAAATCCGGCTCGTAGATCACGTCGCAACCCGACGCTGTGAGCCCGTCGATTCCACTCTGTTCGAACTTGTCGGCGACCAGAACCTTCATAACAGGTGCGACAGCAGGCCATCGCGAAGCTTGGGCTCGAACCACGTGGACTTCGGCGGCATGATGCCGCCCGCATCGGCGATTCTCATGAGCTCGGCGATCGTGACCGGATACATCGCAAAAGCGGCCGCAAATTGGCCGGAATCCACCAGCCGCTCCAGCTCCTCAACGCCGCGAAGGCCGTCGACAAAATCGATGCGCTTGTCCGTGCGCACGTCCTCGATGCCCACGATCGGCTGGAGTACCGCGTCTTGCAGCCGGCTCACGTCCAAAGCCGCAGCCGGATCGGAGTGATTTGCCGTCGCAAAGTCGATCATGTGCCAGCGACCGCGCAGATACATTCCCACTTGTCCCTTTCGCGCCGGTATCGCCGGGCCGTTGGCGCTCACGATCGCGCGTGATCTGACGGCCTCGAGGAATTGCTCCGCCGACAATCCGTTCAGCTCCTTGATGACGCGGTTGTAGGGCAGAATCTGAACCTCGTTATCGGCAAACGCGACGGCAAGCAGACGATCGTGTTCGCCAGCGCCGCGGCCGGCGAGCGCGCGGCGCGTGCGCGCAGCACTCGCCGCACGGTGATGGCCGTCAGCGATATACAACTGCGGAACGTCGGCGAATCCCTGCACCACCGCGTTGGTGGCTTCGTCTGCGACCTTCCACACGACGTGCCGCACACCATCCGGTGCCGTAAAGTCGAACAACGGCTCGCTGCTGACGGTCGCAGCGATCACCGCGTTGATCCCAGGAGCGGACGGATAGGTGAGAAATACAGGGCCTGTTTGCGCCCCAATCGCCAGCATGTGACGGGTGCGATCATCCTCTTTGTCGGGGCGTGTTTTTTCGTGCTTCTTGATCACGCCCGCCTCGTACTCGTCGATCGAGAAGCACGCGGCAACACCCGTCTGCACGTGGCCGGCCATGTACAGCCGGTAAACGTAGACGCTCGGAACCTCTTCGACCACGAGCGGCGCGCGCGCCCGAAGATCGCGGAAATTCTCGTTGGCGCGCTCGTACACCTGATCGGAATACGGATCGATCCCCGGCGGCAGGTCGATTTCGGCACGCGATACGTGCAGGAAACTAAGCGGGTTGTCGGCCGCGAGTGCGCGCGCTTCTTCCGTGCTGACGACGTCATATGGCACCGCAGCGACAGCCGCGGCCGCTTGCGGCGCGGGACGCAGCGCTGCGAAAGGGAAAACGTAGGCCATAAAGGGAAAATTATGTCATGCGCCCGCCACGCTGGCATGCGCCATGCTCCCGGGCGCTGCGGGAGGTTACGAATGACGAGAGGTACGAAGCGCCGGAATACAGTGCTGTCGGTTTTTTTCTCGTTCGCTTTTGTTGTGCTGGCGCATCCGGCGGCCGCGCAAGGGCCTGGAGTGCGCGGCGGGGTGTCCGTCGACCCCGATCAGGGTTTCATAGGCGGCCATTACGAAACCGGCCCCATTGTCGATCGCGTGCATTTCAAGCCGAACATCGAGATCGGTTTCGGCGATGACGTCACGCTGATTGCGTTGAATTTCGAAGGCATCTACAAGTTTCCAAGTCAAGGCGCGTGGAACGTGTATGCCGGCGGCGGACCTGCGCTGAATATCTTCTCGTTCGACGAAGACACCGATACAGAAGCGGGATTCAACTTTCTCGGTGGTCTGGAAACCAATCGCGGACTGATGTTCGAAGTGAAGTTGGGCGTCGGGGACTCGCCCGACGTGAAGTTCACAGTCGGTTATACGTTCAGATAGCGCTCAATTCACTGTGCGAACCGCCGGATCGCGCGTCAGCAGTCCCAGCAACCGATCCCGTTCCGCACCGAACGCCGCAAGGTGGATGGCCGGAACGGGCTCGCCCGGCGGCATGTTGCGGTGCTCTCGCACGGGATTCACGTACGCGCCGTTTCGTTTCAAGCCGTAATGCAAGTGCGGACCGGTGACCAGGCCGGTCGCGCCAACGCGCCCCACGAGCTCTCCTTGCGCGACACGCGCGCCGGTTCGTGCACCCGCCGCGATCGAGGAGAGGTGCAAATACTCACTTTCATAGCCGCTCGCATGGCGGATCTTGACGGTGCGGCCGCCGCCCGGCGTCCATCCGGCGAAGGTCACCACACCACCGGCGACGGCGGCGACAGGCGCGCCTGGAGGCGCGGCGTAATCGACTCCGTTGTGCGCGCGGGCGTAGTTCAATACTGGGTGCAGTCGCGCACGTGAAAAGCCGGACGTGATCCGCGGATCGAACTTGAGCGGCGTTTTCAGGAAAAAACGCTTGAGCGAGCGACCCTGGTCGTCGTAATAGTCAGGCTTGCCATCAGGCAACGCAAATCGCACCGCGCGCAGGGCACGTCCATCGTTGGCGAGCTCGGCGGCGAGGACGGGACCATAGCCGCCGAATTTGCCATCATCACGAACGGATCGTTCGACCACCACGCGAAACACGTCGCCTGGCTGAAGATCGTTATTGAAGTCCACCTCTCCGGAGAACACGTCGGCCAACGACAGCGCGAGCGCGAGACCATCATCAGCATCCAGCGCTTCGATCAATGACGGGCTTTCGTTCGTGATCCGACGTTCGAGCGAGATCACACTCCGAGTCTTCGGGATTCCTCCCAGGACGGCTGCGAAGCGTTCGGGAGCATCGACGCGATGCGCAACGACGCGGCGGTCGCCGTCGATCTCGTATTCGAACTCGCGTATCCGCCCGTCGAAGTAGCGATCGAGCCGGTAGCGCTGTCCCGCGCGGAACCGGCGGAGGTCGAAGTGTGCGCCGATGCGCTCGATCAGCGCCACCGATTCATTCTCGAGCACGTTATGGAAATCGAGCAGCGCGGCGAGCGTCGTCCGCGCGGGAACGGCGGCGTCGAGAATCTCCGAATCAGGACGAATCGCAATATCGGCGGCCCGCAGCGGCGCGATCGGCAGCGCCGAGCCGTTGGTTTCGGCGTCCGCTGCCCGGCAGGCGGTGAGAGCGGCGGCGCTGAGCGCCGCCGCGACAACCTGGACCCAGAGCGATCTGAAGTCGAGATTCATCATGCAAAATTCACCAATCGAACGGCGTCACGTCCGTGCTGTTTGAATTCTGAACTTTCGCATCCCGACTTTGACCGTCAGTGCTGACCCGGGCGGCGCATCTGGTTGGCGCGCTCGGTGCTCGGCGGAACGATAC
>JBKPDL010000011.1:0-10018 GCA_046727855.1 Acidobacteriota bacterium | reverse complement strand
GTCCATGGCAGTTCAGCCAGCGGCGCGTCGCTCTTCCTCGAACCGTCGGCAACGGTTGAGATCAATAACGACATCGTTCAGCTCGAAGATGAGGAGCGCCAAGAGATCCATCGGATTCTGCTGGCGCTCACCGATGCGTTTCGCGCACGCTCCGGAGAGCTCGAAACAACGGTTGATGTCGCGGTCGAACTCGACGTCCTTCAGGCGAAATCGCGCTTTGGCACGCGCATCAACGCCGTGCGTCCGCAACTCGCAACCGACGAGCGACTGGAGCTGACCGCCGCACGTCATCCGCTTCTGAGCGTCGATCCGGTTCCAGTGGACATCCTGATTGAGCCGCCGACGCGTGTGCTGCTGATCACGGGGCCGAACACGGGTGGTAAGACCGTGGCGTTGAAGACCGCCGGCCTGCTTGCGTTGATGGCGCAAGCCGGGCTCTTTGTGCCTGCGCACAGCGCGCGCTTGCCGGTATTCCGCTCGGTCTTCGCAGATATCGGCGACGAGCAGTCGATTGCGGCAAGCCTCAGTACTTTCTCCGCTCACATCACCAACATCGTGTCGATGGACCGCGAGCTTGCCACGCCGGTGCTCGTCCTGCTCGACGAAGTTGGTACCGGCACCGATCCGAACGAGGGCGGCGCGCTTGCCACCGCCATCATCAGCCACTTCAAAGAGCGCGGCGCGCTGTTGATAGCAACGACGCACTACGACGCGGTGAAGTCGTGGGGAACGGCTGCCGATGGGGTGATGACCGCTGCGTTTGCGTTCGATCCGCAGACCTTCGCGCCCACCTACAAGCTGATTTATGGCGCACCGGGCCGAAGTCTCGCCATCGAAATCGCGCAGCGGCTCGGCATGCCGATCCCTGTTGTTGCCGCGGCGCGGGGATTTCTCAGCGACGACCAGAAGCGGCTGGCCGCACATCTCGCGCGCATCGACGCACAAGCGCGCGCGCTCGACTCGGATCGCACGCGGCTGCAACGCGATCGCCGTGCCGTCGACGAAGCCACCGCCAAGCTCGCCGAGCGCGAGCGGGAGGTAGTCGAACGTGAGCAGCGCGTAGCCAGGCGATTGCACGAGAAGCTCGAGGATCGCGTGCGTCAGGCGCGGCGCGACATCGACGAAGTCATCGTGCAGCTGAAGGCTCGATCGGAGGCGCTGCTTAACACCGGTGCAACCGGGGCGGCACGAAGCGAGGCGCGGAAGGCGATCGATCGGATTCTCGAACGGAGCGGCGAGGCATTAGCCGAGCCGTCCGGAACTTCGGCCACGCCGCTTCAGGGCAAGACCGGACCTGAAGGTCCGCCGCTACGGGAGCCGCGACAGGAGTCCGCGACGATGGAGATCGGCGCGCGCGTCGCCGTCGGCGCCCTCGGCATGGAAGGCACGCTCGTCGGCATTCACGGTCAGCAAGCGGAGATCGACGTGCGCGGCAAGCGTCTTCGTGCCAAAGTCAAGGAACTGCGCGTGCTGAGTGGGGCGCCAAGATCCGCCGAACTGCCGAAGGTGCGTGTCAACGTCGATCTCAGGCCTCGAGACGGACTCCTCAGCGAACTCAACGTCGTTGGATGCAGCGTGGATCAGGCGATCGATCGAGTGTCGAAGTTTCTGGACGACTCGCTGATGACGGATATCCACGAGATCCGCATCGTTCACGGGTACGGCACCGGGCAATTGCGAAAGGGCCTCGCCGCTTACTTGAAAACACACCCGCAAGTGGCAAAGTTCTATGCCGCTCCGCAGGAACAGGGTGGCGGCGGCGCAACGATCGTGGAACTTAAAGACTGAGGTCAGGTGGCGAGTTGTTGATTTGGTGACGTCGCGATGTGATCGGGCTATGGAACGATGTGGCGATGGGTCTAGCGATGTGGCGATAATGAGATAGGGATGTACATCTAAACATTACATCTCCACATCGTGACAAAACCTCTGGACATCGCTACATCGTCAGATAAGATCGCCCCCTCACCACGTCGTCACATCGCAACATGAAGTTTCCCCATACCTTCATCGACGAAGTCCGCACCGCGGCCGACATCGTTACGGTCGTGTCGGACTACGTGTCGCTCAAGAAATCCGGCAATCGCTACAAAGGGTTGTGCCCGTTCCATGCCGAAAAGACGCCATCGTTCAGCGTCGACCGCGACAAAGGGTTCTTTCACTGCTTCGGATGTCAGGCGGGCGGTGACGTCTTCAAGTTCATCGAGCTCCAGGAGAAGGTCGGCTTCAGCGACGCCGTGCGCCAACTGGCGCAGCGCTTCGGCATTCCGATTCCCGAACTCGAAACCACTGACGAAGGCCGAGAGAGCGCTGCGGAGCGCGAGGCGCTCCTCAAGATCCACGAGGTGGCGGTGGCGTATTTCCGCGAGCAGCTGCAAACGCCGGACGCAAGCGGCATCCGCGATTACCTGCAGGACGAACGTAGCCTGCGGCCGGAGACGATTAGCGCGCTCGGCCTGGGCTATGCGCCGCGGTCGCGCGATGGACTGCGACAGCGGCTCGTCAAGCAGGGATTCCCTTCCGCGCTGCTTCTCAAGAGCGGCCTGGTGTTGCGGCGGGACGATGGCAGCGAAGTGGATCGGTTTCGCCACCGATTGATGATCCCTATCGCGCGAGACAGCGGATCGGTCATCGCGTTCGGCGGCCGTGCAATGGAGAAGGATCAGGTGCCGAAGTACCTGAACTCCCCTGAGACGCCGATTTACACGAAGAGCCGCACACTCTACGGGCTTAACCTGAGCAAAGGCGATCTTCGTACAGCGCGCTTCGCGATCATCGTCGAAGGCTATTTCGACTTCGCACAGGTATTTCAAGCGGGCGGACTCCCGGTGGTGGCAACCTGCGGCACCGCGCTCACGCCTCAGCAGGCTGTCCTGCTCAGGCGGTTCGCGCCCAAGGCGGTGCTTTCCTACGATCCGGACGCAGCGGGACAAAACGCCGCCGAGCGAAGCTGTGAACTTCTGGTGAGCGAAGGCTTCGACGTCAACGTCGCCCTCCTGCCCCATGGCCAAGATCCCGATACCTACGTGCAGCGACATGGGCGCGACGCTTACCTGTCGCTGTTGCAGCAGTCGCGCCCGTACCTCGATTTCCTGTTGGATCGCGCCAGCGCCGAGTACGACCTCTCGCGAGATGATTCGCGCCGCGACTATTTGAAGAAGATGCTTGCCGTCGCCGCTCGTATTCCCGATCCCGCCGCGCGCGATCAATTTGCGGATCGACTGGCGCACAAAGCCCGCGTCACCGAGGAAGTGATTCGCGCGGAAATCCGCAGGGCGGCGGCCGGCCGGCGGACCGAGCTCCCGGTGGACCGTCTTCGCGCCCTCACCGCGCCGCTGCGAGACGTAGAAAAAGGGCTGTTGTGGGCGCTCGTGCACGCGCCCGGTGCTGCCGCCGCTGTGCTGGCCAGGATTGAAGACGCTGATTTGGAAGGACTTAGGGCTCAGACCATACTCGAGAAGGCGCGGGGCCTCCTGTCACTGGGACCGGAGGAGTTGCCTGGCGCCCTGATGGAGCGTCTAAGCGATCAAGAGGCGCAACTCGTGTCGCGGGCCGCTATGGAGCGGGAGCCGCCGGTGCGCGACCTGCCGGCTTGCGTCGACGCATTGCGCCACTTGCGCTTCACGAGAGAGCTGGGAGAATTGGAAGCCGAGATCGCGCGGCTGAAGCGGGCAGAGCCGTCATCGCCGGAGCTCTGGACACTGACGGCGCGGAGCATCGAGCTCGCCCGCCGGCTCAACCGGTAGATATAATGATTGGCTTGTCCACTCGCGGTTGCGCGGTCTGGGCAACCGTCGCGTTCATTCAGGTGCAGGAAGGAGTACGACCTTGTCTATCGAAGACAGGTTCGAGGAAGTCCGCCAGCTGATCACGGTTGGCAAGGAGAAAGGATATCTGCTCTACGACGAAGTGAGCGATGTTCTTCCTCCGGAGCTCACGGCCTCGCCTGAAGATCTCGAGGAGCTGTTTCTCGCATTCGGTAACGCCGGTATCGACATCGTCGACTCGGAAAAGTCCTACAGCCAGCGCGATTCGCTGGAGCGCGAAGACGGTGAACCGGATCGGCCCGAGCTCGACCTCACTCCCGGTGCGCTCGACAAGACCAACGACCCCGTCCGCATGTATCTGCGCGAGATGGGCACCGTGCCGCTGCTCACGCGCGAAGGCGAAGTCTCGATCGCCAAGCGCATCGAACAGGGGAAGCTCTCGGTCATCAAGTCGATTTCGCGCATGCCCGCGATCACCAAAGCAGTGATTCGCATGGGCGATCAGCTCAGGGCCGGCGAGCGGACGATCCGCGAGCTGGTGATCTTCAACGACGAAGAGATCACCGACGATCGCATCGAGGAGCGTGCGCAGCAGTTCATCCGCCAGGTGGAGAACGTCCGCAAGTCGCGGCTCAACGTCGAAAAATTCGTCGAAAAGCTCGTGCCGATTCCAAAGAAGGAGAAGCGCAAGTATCTGCGCGCCCACTGGAAGTTGATGCGCGCGCAGGTCGAACTCTCGCGCCATATCCGCAAGATCGAGTTCACCGAAGTCGTCAAGCGCAAGCTGATCGACGAGGTCAAAGACATCGTCGACGCGGTGCTCAAGGTGCAGCGCGAGCTCGAAGCGGTCAACAAGACGCTCAACGCCAAGAGTCGCCGGCCCAAGCTAAAGGAAGAGGAGCGCAAGAACTTCCTCAAGAAGCAGAAGGATCTGCGCGCGGAAGTCAAGCGCATGACCGACGAGCTCGAGGAGAGCGCCGAGACCCTGCGGCACACACTCGAGACGATCTACACCGGTGAAGCCAAGGCGGAACAGGCGAAGAAGGAGCTGGTCGAGGCCAATCTGCGACTGGTGGTATCGATCGCCAAAAAGTACACGAATCGCGGTCTGCAGTTCCTCGATCTGATTCAGGAAGGCAACATCGGCCTGATGAAGGCGGTGGATAAATTCGAGTACCGCCGTGGCTACAAGTTCTCGACGTATGCGACGTGGTGGATTCGCCAGGCGATTACGCGCGCCATTGCCGACCAGGCCCGGACAATCCGCATCCCGGTGCACATGATCGAAACGATCAACAAGCTGATTCGCACCTCGCGCGCGCTCGTCCAGGAACTTGGCCGCGAGCCAACCTCGGAAGAGATCGCGCGCCGGATGGATATTCCGGTCGCCAAGGTGCGGAAAGTGCTCAAGATCGCGCAGGAGCCGATCTCGCTCGAGACGCCGATCGGCGAAGAGGAAGATTCGCATCTTGGCGACTTCATCGAGGATCGGACGGCGGTATCGCCTTCAGAGGCCGTGATCAACCTCGACTTGCGCGAGCAGACCGAGTCGGTGCTCAAGACGCTGACGCCCCGCGAAGAGAAAGTGATCAAGATGCGGTTTGGTGTGGGCGATGGCAGCGAGCACACGCTGGAAGAAGTTGGACAAAACTTTGCCGTGACGCGCGAGCGGATCCGGCAAATCGAAGCCAAGGCGCTGCGTAAGCTGCGCCATCCATCGCGCAGTCGTAAGCTGCGCGCGTTTCTCGAGGGGCGGTCCTGAAGGACCGCCTTTTTTTGTTTCCGCCTTCGTTCGAGCAGGCGAACATCGGCGGGCGGAGTTTACGGGCCCATAGCTCAGCGGTTAGAGCGGCCGGCTCATAACCGGTTGGTCCCTGGTTCGATCCCAGGTGGGCCCATTTGAACTAGCCAAGGGCCCCGCCCATGTAGCGCGGACCTTCTATTGATTCATGTAGCGCGGACCTTCAGGTCCGCGAGTATTTCATGTAGCGGCGGACCTTCAGATCCGTGATCAGTGATGTCACCCGAGCTCGAACAGTTAGTGAAGCTTCAGGCCATCGAAACGCGATCCGCCGACGCGCGCAAGCGCATCGCTGAAGCGCCGGCGCGCATTGCCGCGCTCGATGCCAAGCTCTCCGCCGCGCGCGACGAGGTCACGGCTGCCCGGCAGGCCGCCGCCAACAATCAGACGCGCCGCCGCACCATCGATAGAGACCTGACCGCCGCGCAGCAGCAGTTGAGCAAGTCGAAAGACACCCTGATGGCGGTCAAGACCAACCAGGAATACCACGCCATGCAGCACCAGATTGCGGCGGGGACGAGCGAAGTTGGTCGCATCGAAGAGCTGATGCTCATCAACATGATGGAGGCGGACGAAGTGGCCGCGCGGCTGAAAAAGGCCGAAGCCGCCCTCGAGTCCGAGGAAACGCAAATCGCCAGGGAACGTCAGGCGATCGAGACCGAGGCGGCCGACATGGAGCGCGTGCTCACGGCCAGTGACGAGGAGCGACGCGCTCTGGTGCCGCAGATCGCGCGCGCGACGTTCGAGACGTTCGAGCGCGTGCTCAAAGCGCGGCAGGGACTTGCCGTCGCCGAAGCGATCGACGGTCATTGCTCGGTGTGCCACGTGCGCCTTCGCCCGCAGGTCTACAACACGATTCGCCGTAACGACTCGATCGTGCACTGCGACAGCTGTCAGCGGATCCTGTACTTTGCCGGCGCGCAGGAACGATCGCCCGAGGGGCACGGCGCGGCGAATGGTGCGACGCAACAGCACGCCGATCCCAACGCGCCGCGTCCTTGATTACCGCGCATATCGACGGCGGCGCGCGCGGCAACCCCGGCCCCGCGGGTTACGGTGTTCACGTTGTCGACGATCAAGGCAACCTGCTCGCCGAACTCTACGAGGGCATCGGGACGGCCACGAACAACGTTGCCGAATATCGTGGCCTGCTCGCCGCGCTCGGGTGGGCGCTCGCGCACGGCCACACCCGCGTGCACATCAAGTCGGACTCGCAGTTGCTCGTGCAGCAGATCAACGGCACCTATCGCATCAAGAACGAGGGACTGATTCCGCTCTATCGCCAGGCGCGGCATCTCATGGCGCGCGTTGGTGACGTGACCGTTGAGCACGTTCGGCGCGAGCAGAACAAGGACGCCGATCGATTGTCGAACTTGGGGATGGATATGAATAAATAGGGGCTGCCAAACCTACCTGCCTATCGCATACACCGCATCGTCCGACCGCAGAAACAGTCGTCCCGCCGCAATCGCCGGCGAGGCCAACAGGCGCGCATTGACTTTGTTGCGCGCCAGCACCTTCGGAGTACGACCGGCGGACACAATGGTGGTTTGTCCATCTTCGCTCACGAGATAGATCTTGCCGTCCGCCGCGACAGGAGACGCGCTATAGACGCCGCCGATTCGTTCCTGAAACACTCGTTCGCCGGTTTTTGCATCGGTCACCGTCAGCACACCAACGTCGCCGACCATGTAAATCAAGCCATCGTAGTACAGCAGCGACGAGATATACGGTCCACCCGAAGGCGCCCGCCACACTACATGGCTCGACGCCACGTCCCCCTTTCCGCCTGGACGAATCGCCATGAACGGGCTGCTGCGGTATCCGCGGCTTGCGTAGATGATTCCGTCGTGAAAGAGTGGTGTTGGGATCGGAAAACGGTTGGTCTCCGCGATGTGCCACAAGCGCGATCCGGTCGCCGCATCGTATGCGCTCAGGCCGTCGCTCGAGTTGACGATCACTTCTGTTGTACGGCCCGTCTCGACCACCAGTGGTGTGCTGTAAGACGTCACTCCGGCGCTCGCGTCGGTCTTCCACCGCACTGCGCCAGTGCGCGCGTCGAGCGCCAGGAGATATGACGCCGGATCGTGATAACAGAGAAGAAAAACGGTGTCGCCGTGAACCACCGGCGAGCTGCCGTGGCCCCAGTTGATTTCGAACGGTCCGTAATCGGCGCCGAGATGTTTCTGCCAAACAAGTTTCCCGTCGACATCGACCGCGGCGATCTGGCCAGTGCCAAACCACGCGTACACACGCGTGCCGTCGGTTACCGGACTCGGCGAAGCGAGGTTGTGCTTCTCGTGCGCCGATGGCAGCGGGCCGCTTGCTCGCAATTCGTACTCCCAGAGCTTGCGGCCGCTGGTACGGTCGAGCGCCGTGATCAGGAAAGCGACCGGACCACGCCCGGCTGCGGGTCCCGCGCCGAGCGGCCGTTCGCCAGCCTCGAGCGGGTTGCCACTCTGCACGAGGCGCGGTCCAGGTCGTGAATCGCCGCTTCCAAGCTGCGATGTCACGAACACGCGATTGGCCCAGACGATTGGCGATGAGATACCGAGCCCCCGAATGTGCGCCTTCCATGCCACGCCTTCGGTGTCGTTCCACTCAACGGGCAATTCTTTTTCGGCCGACACGCCGGCGGCCGCCGGCCCGCGCCAGTGCGGCCAGTTCTGTGCCGTCGCGGGCGCGGCAAGAGTGACGATCAGAGCGGCAAGCCCAAGAGCACCGCGCATGACGTGATCCTCCGTGAAAGACCGCCATTCTCGCACACGCGCGAGCCAGTCCGAGCAGCTGAAGAGCATCGCCCCGGGGGAGTCGAACAGTGCCAACGGATCCGAGGTAAAAACCACAATCACTCCAGCCACAGGAAATAAGGGGGTGCTGGTTCGAGGTGGATCAGGGCATCCGGATCAGCGCCGCCATCCGTCCGGCTTGTTCCCCATCCACGCGGTACGACTCGAACACGTCGCGGTGTGTTTTGGTGCAGAGACCAGGTAAATGAATGTGATCCTCGGCGAGGCCTGCCGCCAGCAGCTGATCGCGATTCGCGCTCCACAGATCCAGTCGCAGCCGGCCCGCTTGCGTCGGAAACCAGCGCTCGAGCCTTTCCCAATCGGCGCTGCGGAACGCGTCGAGAACGGTTTTGCCGATCTCGTAGCAGCACGGGCCGATACTCGGACCGATCGCGGCAGTGAGGTTCTCTGCCTCCGACCCGAACTCGCTCACCATCGTCCCCACTGCAGCCACTGCTACGCCCGCGCACGTGCCACGCCAGCCGGCGTGAACCGCAGCGACCGCGCCGCGACGCGAATCGGCGATCAAGATCGGGACGCAGTCGGCAACTTGCACCGCGAGCACCAGCCCAGGCACGTCTGAGACGATCGCATCAGCCTCGGGTCGGGCCGCGATCTCCTTCGGTCCAGCTACTTCCTTCTTCAACACGCGAACCGATGCCCCATGAACCTGTTTGACGAGCGTGATCTGCTCGAGGCCCGCACCAAGAGAAGCCGCCGCCTGCGTCCACTGCGTAGAATGCGCTCTCGGACCTCCCGCCGGTAACTGCAGTTCCTTGGTGGTGAACGCATGTTGCGCGATCGCCGACAGCGGCTTCGAGCGCAGCGCGTGACCCCAAGCCTCGACGGTCCAAACAAATGCGGGATCGGGAACCGGAAGTGTCATCGAGCGGTCCGAAGCGGGCAGGTAACTGCAGTTGTCATCGGCGTCGGTGCACGCGCGGAAAGAAGCGGAATTGCGCGCGTGGCTCGGTGGCATCCGGCTTGATCACGCCAATGCCAGCGTCCATCACCGGCCGCACTCACAAACGAAAAGGACATCCACATGGTCGTCAAGATTACGCCGAACGACAAAGGAAACCCTGTGGGCAAGCTCGCGGAAGCAGAACTGCATTTTACCGACGGTGTGCTGCAGGGGCTCAAGCTGGTCGGGTTTGCGATCTGGGAACGACGCGCCGGCGGCGGGCGCAACGTCACGTTTCCGTCGCGCAACTACACAGTAAACGGCGACAAACGCAGCTTCGCGCTATTGCGACCTGCGGGCTCGGACTCGCAGGGACAGGAACGCCTGCGGGAAACAATCCTCCAGGCTTACGGCGAGCACGAAGCGCAAGCTGCCGTCGCCAGTTGAAGGGAACCAAAGCGGCGCTGGTTATCGACCCGCCCGCTCTCGTTCTTTGTTGTTCTTCTTCGTTGTGAGTTCTTGATCTCCGCCTGGTTCGCCGAGAAGCGGCGAGCTGCGGGCGGGATAAACTTTCGTTCCTCGTTGTGGTTCTGAGGTCTGAATTCTAGTTCTTTGCTTCTTAGACCGTTATGCGGCCACAGACGTGAATTTTGTACGCGTTGTGGACCCGCATAACGGTCTACGGCGCGCGGAGCGCGCCAAGCCAACAACAAGAACTAGCCAAGGGCCGCGGAGTTAGCCGGATATCAAGGGCAGG